>CAYXDS010000043.1:0-14574 GCA_964463805.1 uncultured Elusimicrobia bacterium
CGAATTTAAGCCCTTTCAACTGCGAATCGCCTTCGGTGACGAGCAAACTGGCCGGCGTCGATCGGACGTCGGGCGGACCGCTGGGTTTCGCGGCGAAGTTGTACAGCAACGTCGAACCGGCCGTCCATTTTTCGACGTTCGTGAAACCCTTTTTATCCAGCAGCAAATCGTACGTACCGCGCGCACCGACCAACGTTTCACCGAGAATTCCGCCGAACGGCGCGAACTCATAAGTAATCTCGATGACGGTGGACTCTCGGATCAAATCTTCATTGAAGAATGTGATGATGCCGATATCGTAGTCGATGAAGTAATCGAGGTCGCGCGTCACTTTGCGGCCATTCACTTCAACGGTTTCCGATTGAATCACGATGTTGGGCCGCAACGTGAACGTGCGGATGATCGATTGATATTCGACCGAGAACACCGCGTGCAGCGGCGTGCTCGGGTTCGCGCTCGGATCGTAGATGTCGCTGAAAGGAAGAGGCTGCTTCAATTCAAAAATGCCGGTTTCAAACCGCATATCGATCGTATCCGGATAACGTTGCGGCGGAGATAATGAATTTCCGATTTCGGTTTCGGCGTTCTTGTCGAGAACTCTCAACGCAAAGTTTCCAAGTCCATTGTCGCGCACGATATTTTTATCGCCGAGCCGGTAAAACCGTTTAATTTCCTGACTGACCTGCGGCGTTTCCGGTAATTTATCTTTGATCAAAACGGCCACCCCACCGGCGACCAACGAACGCAAGCGCGTTCCATCCGCCAACGTAAAGTCGACGGCGACTCGAACGTCCTGCGGCACTTGGTTCACGAATGAAAGAATACCGCGCACGCGGTCCACCGTGTAGTCAACGCCGGGAGACAACAACCGCATGCGGATCGTAATGGCCGTGGTCGTCGGCGCGGTCGGCGTCGCGATCGCATAGGTGGTCGCCAACGGATTTAAACCGGTCGTATCTTCGATGTACACCTGCTCGGGAACCGAGCCGTTGATCGGGAGGGCTGGGTGCGCATCCAATAGGCCCCCCTGATTCATGGCGGTGGCCGTCGTAAACGTGAGATCGTAGAACTGTCTAGGCACAAAGCCGGTATCGGGAAGGCGCTTTTGAATGCGCGTGGTGGTACCGGTGAAACGTTTGGTCTCGGTGGTTCCTTTCGTACGCGAACCGATGACCATGAGATTCGCGCGCTTATAACGAAGAGCAGTACGGATACCAAAAAGCTGTTTGTTGTAATTCACGAACTCAGTGGACGGCAGCGACAACACGATATCACCGAACGCAGCCTCTTGCACAACTTCGTCGGGATCGCCTTTGTACACAACGGAAAAGTCTTTGACATTCTCTTTCGTGTCGTCGAAATTCACGTTGATCGTGGTCTTACGAGCGACGGTTCCTTGGATGCGGGCCTGCAATTCTTGCTGCATGTTGAACGTCTGTGAGTCTTGTTTGGTCCCAAGCTCTTTTGCCCGCTCGCCGGAGATATGGGTATTCTGAATATCGAGACGAATGACTTTGCGGCCGGTAATGGAGAGGGAGGATTCATAAGGCAGGTCCACGTTCAGCAAGCCCGGCGGCGGCTTCGGCGGAGTGGCGGTCACCGTGGAACCGATGATGACGGACGTGCTGGATGTATAAACCGGAGCCGGCTCCGCCTCACCTTCAAATACGCGACGCATCTGATTCCACTGGTTCTGGTTGTAATGAAAAAGCTCGTCTTCGGATTTTTCAGAAGCAGGCGACGATGGTTCGTCAATCGGTTCACCGATGGAAAATCGTCGATTGGAAAACGCGTCGGCGGAGTGAACGGGGGTATTTTGAAACGCCAGCATCAAAAAGAAGCCGGCAAAAAAAATCGCAGAAATCCGAGCGAAAAGTGGTGCAAAGTGGCGCAAAGTTCAGGTCCCTCTTCCAGTTTTGAGGGTATCATCAAAGCCGCGAGTTTTCAAGCCGAATTTGAATTTGCCCCCTCGGTAAATCAGGTTTTATAAGATGCGGCCCATGACGCTCGCATTTTATTTTTTCCGACAGTTCGTCCCCCCTTTTTTATTCGGCTCCGTGATGTTTCTTTTCGTGCTTTTACTGGACCGGCTGTTCGACATCATCGACTTGGTGTTCAATAAAGGCGTGGCGATGTTCGTCGTGGCGAAACTCTTCGGACTGTTCATTCCAACCGTCATTCCATTGACGCTCCCGATGGCGTGTTTGCTGGCCTGTTTGGTCACCTTCGGGCGATTGTCCGAGGAAAACGAGCTTTCGGCCGTGCGGGCGGCCGGAATCTCGCTATTCAGGGTTCTTTGGATCCCGCCGTTCTTCGCCTTGACGATCAGCTTGATGATGATTCCTTTCAACACACGCGTCGCACCGTGGGCCAACCGCGGTTTTCGGACGATTTACGAACAAATCGCCAATGCTGATCCGTTGATCAGCGTGCAGCCGCGTCGATTTTTTTCGGTGAAAAACATTAAACTGTTCGCTCTCCAAGTGGATAAGAAGTCGCAACAATTGAAGAACCTATTTGTGTATCAGATCAGCGATGACGGCCGCCCGCCCGAACGGATTTTCGCGAAAATCGGCGAACTCAAAGTCGATCCGGACGCCTACCATTTGGACCTCATGGACGGTCAACTCGAACGCTACGACGCGACGGCGCCGAAACGATTGGTGCACACGGCGTTCGACTCTTATCGAATTACGTTGCCGATCAATCGTGACGCGGTCAATCCAAGCACGCGGTTCCGTAATTTTTCGAGCCGCGAACTCACAAGAATGATCGATGAACTAAAAAAACAAAAAATGCCGACGGGACCGCTTCGCGCCGAGCGAAGTTTGCGCATCGCGATCGCGTTCGCGCCGCTCGCGTTGGCCATGATGGGCATACCGCTCGCTACCGCGCTTCGCAGAGGCGGCCGTGGATTTGGGTTTGGCGTATCGGTCGTCGTCATTTTCAGCTATTACACGTTGTTGATTTTCGGACTCACGATGGCGGAAAAAAGCATTCTTCCGTCGGATTTTGCGTTATGGATCGCGAACGGCACGTGTTTTCTCATCTCGAGTGTTTTGATCGTAAGGTTGCTGCGGCAATGAGCATTTTAAACCGTTACATCCTGCAAAAATTTATACGGCCGTTTCTCGCTTCTTTTGCGGCGCTCTGCTGTTTAATTTTCGTCTCCCAGATCTTCGACCGCCTGGACCGTTTCCTGGCGGAAGGCGTCAGCTTGCGCCACGTGATCGGCTTTCTCGTCACGTCGATGCCGTTCCAAGCGCTGCAAATATTGCCGGTCGCCTGCCTATTGGCCACGCTGTTTGTAGTAGGCAATCTCTCACGCACGCGCGAGTACATCGCCGGATTGGCCGGCGGCCTCCCCCCGGAAAAATTTCTGGGAGGGTTGTTTTTGGCCGGCTTCGGAATTTCGTGTTTGGCGTTGCTTGCGAATGAAACGGTCATTCCGCCCGCCACGAGCTACGCTCGCGGCGTGTTTCGCGAAAAAATCCGCCACCTCGGCGAATGGCAACCGATGGTCTTCAACAATTTAATCGTATCCGGTTCCGATGGAAGAATTTGGACCGCATCCTCGATGGATCAAGGCACGAACAAAATGCAACGGGTGGTCGTCGATTCCTTTTCCAACGGCGTGCTCGGTGATCAGGTGGATGCGCTCTCTGCGGAATGGACACCGAACGGCTGGACTTTTCGCAACGGCGTGGTTCGTCACTATAATCCGAACTCCACGGGAATCGAATCTTCGACGGAGTTTCAAGAACAGACGTTCGCGTTTAGTGAAAAGCCAAACGACTTTGTTTTACAAGAGCCGCAACCGGAAGAGATGACGTTTAAAAAGTTGAAAAGACATATTAAGCGTTTGGCCGCGCGCGGCGTGCCGGTGCGGTCGCTCGAAGTTGAATTAATGATGAAGCTCGCGTTCCCGTTTGCGTGTTTCGTCGTCACGTTTCTCGGCATACCGTTGGCGCTGCAAGGCAAAGGAAGCCCGGCCATCGGCATTGCGGCGGGATTGGTGCTGACGTTGATTTATTTGGGATTTATGCAGTTTGGAAAGGCGCTGGCCCAACGGCTTATTCCACCGTGGGCCGGCGCCTGGTTAGGGAATTTCGTTTTCATAGGCGTCGGCTTCTACCTATGGTGGCGAATGCGACGCGCCGCGTAATCCGTTACTGCGGTACGGGCTCGCCCGCCGCCGGAGCGGGTGCGGTTTGCGGAGCTTCCACGGCCCCTTCCGGCACCGCATCTTCTTTTACGCGGCTCGCTTCTTTCGCTTTCTTAATTCGTTCACGCGATTCTGTCGCACCGGATCCAAAACGCAACGCGAAGGAAACCACATGGTTCGTTTCGCGAATATCGCCGGCCAAGCGGCCCAACTCACGCGAGTAATACGCGTAATCGAGTTTCAACAACGGAATATCGAGCCCAAGACCAAACGACGGATATCCTTCGCTGGCACCGCCCCGGAAACGCAAGAACCACCAACGGTACTCGGCACCCAAGTGAAGATGCGTATAAAGATTTTCACCGAACGGTTTCTTCGCGCCTTCTTCGAAGAAAACATGATCGTCCTTGTTCAACACGTCCCACACGTCGGCGGAAAAAGTCCAACGTTCGGATGTCGGCACCAACCAAAGCAACTTTTTCGGTACCAACGCTAAACCTACGTTCATCGTCGGGCGAATGATACCTGTGCGTTCCGGTTGATACGGGTAACCGTCTTTCGGTAACACTTCGTCGTATTTCAACTTGGTTCCCATGAAGTCTTTCACCATCATTCCGAAGTTGATGCGGTCGGTCGGCTGATACAACATACCGATATCTCCGCCGAAACCGGTGCCGGTTGCGAACGGCGGCGCTTTGAGATCGTCCAATTGCAGCACGCTCAAACGATCCTGACGGATCTGCGAACGGCGAATCAATTTACCGGTGACGCCAAACCCGATTTTACCGGGAATAAACGGAGCGTTCCATCGGTGCGCGATCGACAAAGGAAATACCAAGTCGTTATTGACCTGATAGGAAATGTTCGGAACGAGCACGCCGGTGTCGAGCCGGAAGGTTGCATCGACGACGCCAAAAGCGCCGAATCCCGCGTGCAACGGCATACCAAGGAAGCGAGGTCCCGATGTATAGGAAGCCACGTCCGCCGCCGCATAAATGCGTGGGTTCAATTTCGAAATGTCGTTCGCAATCTGATCGACCAACTCCTGCTGCCTATCTTGTGACAGATCCTGAAAATGCGTGAGATCTTCTTGGTTCTTATCGATGAAGTCATACGCATCCTTTAAGTCCTTGGATCCGCCAATGGCCACTTCAAGCAACGTGAATTGACCGCCGGTGCGCTGAACCATGCCCGCCGGATTGAAGTTGAAGATGTTTTGGTCGTCGGCCACCGCCGTAAATGCGCCGCCCATTCCGAGAGGACGGACGAACAGAATATTCGAAGTCGGTTCGAACGCATGTACGTTAGCAGCGGCGAACAACCCAGCAAGAGCAAGATTCAAACGCTTGAACGATTTCATTTCAGTTACGCTCCTTTACTTTGCTTAACTTAGTGCAGCCAACCGCTATAGGACGAATACAATCCGTAAGTAATGCCGATGTCGGTTAGCGTAGAGATGCAAGCGGGATCAAGTTTCTTCGTGCTGGACGGATTGAGAAGATCGTCAAGTACCGTCCGAATATCTTCGCGCGCTTTCGTGATGATCTTATTGTCGTTGAGCCCCAAACGGACAACCACGTTATTCAACGCTAGATAGGCAACGCAAAGATCGGAACCAATCCGTTGAACGACGGCCGTGTTTGAGCATATCGAATGAAAAGCGGCGCCTTCTTCAATCGAATAATCGCCATTGTCATTTACGACATCAAGCACATCGTTATCCAACGCGGTGACAGTGGCATCGATAACAAGCACGATCGCTGCGTTCACATTCGCGTCAACATCGGTCGGTAAAATGGTGAGATTGGTTTCGCCTTTCAATATCTTCTCAAGTCGTCGGCGAATGGTGGGCAATTCTTCTTTCAAGCGAGTTAAATCGACTCCGTAAAGAATGCCGTTGGGATTATGAAGCGTGCCGGACGAACTCAAGGAATTTCGAGATTTCTGAATGATCCCCCCGAAGCTGTCCAAACTACTGGTACTCCCGGAGCCATTTTGTTGGAGTAATTGAGAAATGATTTGTCCAATATTGAGACCGGAAGCGCCCATAGCCGCCGCAGAGGCGCCATAAAGAGCCTCGGCATTGTTGGGATCCGATTCAAGGACTCGGTTGTAGAGTGTTAGAGCGGACTCAAAGTCGCGACTTCTAAGCGCGATCGCCGCATCGGATTGAACGGACGCTGCACCGCCGGAGCCGCTTTTGTGCAGTCCCCCAAAAAGATTTCCATTTTGGCAACCGGTCATGGGATACAACATCAGACCGATCAATAACGCATGTAGACCGCACGATGTCCGTTTCATAAGGCCTCCTATAATTCTCTACGTACCCTCCTGCCAACTGCTAAGGTACTTCTGTTGTTCGGCCGTCAACGTGTCGATGTTCATTCCCATCGACTTCAGTTTCAGGCGAGACACTTCCCGGTCGATATCTTTCGGAACGTCGTACACTTTTCGATCCAAGTTCCGATGGTTCTTAAGCATATATTCGACTGAAAGCGCCTGGTTCGCGAACGACATATCCATAACGCTGGCCGGATGCCCCTCGGCTGCAGAAAGGTTAATCAGTCTTCCATCCGCTAACAAGTAGATTTTTCGTTTATTTTTAAGTTTGTACTCTTGAACAAAGTCACGCACCAATTTCACCGAAGACGATAATTTGTGCAATGCCGGTATGTCGATTTCGACGTTGAAGTGGCCAGAATTACAGACGATCGCGCCGTCTTTCATCACGCGGAAATGTTCATCGCGTAAAACGTGCTTATTTCCCGTTAATGTCACGAAAATGTCACCGATACGTGCCGCATTTTTCATCGGCATCACTTCGAACCCGTCCATCACCGCCTCGAGTCCTTTCAACGGATCCACTTCGGTAACAATGGTACGGGAACCAAGTCCCTTCGCCCGGCTGGCGACACCGCGGCCGCACCAGCCATAACCGACGACGACCACGGTTTTGCCCGCAAATAAAACGTTTGTCGCACGCGTAATTCCGTCAATGGTTGACTGACCGGTTCCATACCGATTATCGAACATGTGCTTCGTGTCAGCGTCGTTGATCGCGACGATCGGGTATTGCAACGTACCATCTTGTTCCATCGCGCGCAGGCGAACGACGCCGGTCGTGGTCTCTTCGGTTCCGCCTTGCACGTCGCTCAAATAATCGCGAAATTTCGAGTGCAGCAATCCCACAACATCGGCGCCGTCGTCCATCGTGATTTGAGGGCGCGCTTTGATAGCGGCAGACAGATGCGAATAATAGGTCTTATTGTCTTCACCTTTGATCGCGAATGTGGGGATCCCATAAATCTTCGACAGCGCGGCCGCGACGTCATCCTGCGTCGACAACGGATTCGAAGCGCAGACAGTAACGTTGGCCCCGCCCGCTTTCAACGTAATCATCAGGTTGGCGGTTTCAGTCGTCACGTGTAAACAGGCGGAAATGCGGACACCTTTCAAAGGTTTTTGTCGGGTAAAACGATCGAGAATCGTGCGGAGGACCGGCATCTCCCGTTCGGCCCATTCAATGCGGCGACGGCCTTCTGCGGCCAAACGGCCGTCTTTAATATCGTATTTCATGGTGCTCCTTATTATATGGTGTTAGGTTTAGCTGCAATGCTTCTGGAGTTCAGCGGTTTTATTCGTTTGTTCCCATTTAAATCCGGCTTCCTTCCGACCAAAGTGTCCATAGGAAGCGGTCTTCTGGAAAATCGGACGGCGAAGCTCCAAAGTTTTGATAATGCCGAGCGGCGTAAGATCAAATGTTTTCTCAACGGCCCGGCTGATGGTCGCGTCCGGTACAACACCCGTTCCTTGTGTATCGATAAGAACCGAAACCGGTTTCGCTACGCCGATCGCGTAAGCAAGTTGAACCGTGCATTCCTTCGCAAGCTTGGCCGCGACAACATTCTTCGCGACATAGCGCGCCATGTAGGCGGCCGAGCGATCGACTTTTGTCGGGTCTTTGCCGGAGAAAGCGCCGCCGCCGTGGGGGCACCAGCCACCGTAGGTGTCGACGATGATTTTGCGTCCGGTCATTCCAGTGTCGGATTGCGGACCGCCGACCACAAATTTGCCGGTCGGATTGATGTGAAAAATCGTCTTCGCATCGATCAGGTGCTTCGGCAAGACCGCCAACGCGACTTTATTGATGATTTCTTGACGCGACTGCTTCGTGATTTGCTTGCCGGACTTATCGAGAATATCAGTCGTGTGTTGCGAAGACAAAACCACGGTATCGATTCGGAACGGTTTCCCCTCGCGATATTCGACGGTCACCTGTGACTTTCCATCGGGGCCGAGATACGGAAGAATTCCTTTCTTACGAACTTCGGACAGCCGTTTCGTAAGCGCGTGCGCGAGTTGAATCGGCATCGGCATAAGTTCAGGCGTTTCGTCGCAGGCATAGCCGACCATAAGACCTTGGTCGCCGGCGCCACCGCGATCGACCCCCTGAGAAATATCGGGGGATTGTTGGTGAATCGCGTTCACAATCGCGCAGGTCTCATAGTTGAAACCGTATTTGGCGTCCGTGTAACCGATATCGCGGACGACATTGCGAACCAACTCGCCGATATCGACATAAGTCTTCGTCGTGATTTCACCGCCGACGATGATGAGCCCCACCGTCACGAACGATTCACAAGCGACGCGGCCCATCGGATCCGTTTTCAAAACCGCATCAAGCACCGCATCGGACACCTGATCGCAAAGTTTGTCCGGATGCCCTTCGGTCACGGATTCCGACGTAAATACAAAACGATCTTTTCTCACAAAACGCCTCCTATTTCGATCTTTTTAAATTCTTTTTCTTCTTCAGTTTCTTCTTTTCGTCGGCCGCTTTCTTCGCGCTCGGCGGCAGCGTATTGGCCAGTCGACCTGCATCGGCGATCAGCGCTTCCAAAAGCGGCGGCGAAGAAGCCTCCGCATACGTGCGCAACAGCGGTTCGGTTCCGCTGGGCCGCATTAAAAACCAAGAATCGTCCTGCGTGATGACCTTAAGCCCATCCGTCGTCACCACATTTTTGATTTGAACGTCGGCGATACTCGGACCGATGATCGACTTCACATGCTCGAGCCAAGCGTTCTTTTCAAAAAGGTCCGACAACGTAAAGTCCACGCGTTTAAAATAGGAAGCGCCGAAGCGCGCATGCAGATCATCAACGAGAACCGACAATGGCTTCTTTTTGGCGACGAGCAATTCGAGCAACAACAACGCGCACAACAAACCGTCGCGTTCGGGCGACCAAACGCCGACGCCGTAACCGCCGGATTCTTCGCCACCCCATAAAACTTTCTCTTCACCCATCTTTTTCGCTACGTATTTGAATCCGACCGGCACTTCGTCGATCGCGAAATTGAATTGTTTGGCGATCCGTCCGGGCAAGTAGCCCATCGAAACGGTTTGGACGATTTTCCCCTTCATTTTCCGGTTCTCGATCAAATGAAGAAGGATCAACGGCATGACCGTGTGCGGCGGCAGATAACGGCCTTTCTCGTCCACGACGCCGATGCGGTCGGCGTCGCCATCCACGGCAATACCGATCGATGATTTGTGCGTGAGAACGTAATCTTTGAGAGCTTGCAAATTCACTTCGATCGGCTCGGGATTCACGCCGCCGAACAAAGGGTCAACTTCCTTGCGCAAGAAATGAATCTTCGAGTTGCCGTGGAAAAGTTTTTCGAACAACACGCCGCCTGGACCGTGCATCGCGTCGAACGCGACATGCCCTTTCAGCGCATTAAGATTCGGCGGCCTCACAAATTTCTTCAAAGATGAAATGTAATCGGCCGTGAAATCGACTTTTTTTCCGGCGTCGTCCCCGTACTGAATTTCACCGGCGTCGAGCCGGTCTTCGACGCTTTTCGTCAACGTCTCATCGACGCTGCCGCCGTGCGGCCCTTTCAACTTGAAACCGTTGAAGTGATACGGATTATGACTGGCCGTGATCATGAATCCGATGGCGGCTTTGCGTTGGCGCACATGGTAGGAAAGCGTCGGGGAGCTGATCGGTTCGCGCGAAACTTCGACGCGAAACCCGTTCGCGACCGCGACCTTGGCGGCCGTGTCCGCGAATTTATCGGAGAAAAAACGCCGGTCGAAGCCGATTAGGATCAACCGGCTTTTTGACGTTTTACGGAGCACATCGCAGGCGGCCTGGGCCACCCGTTTGACGTTGCCGAACGTGAATCGATCACTGATGACGGCGCGCCAGCCGTCGGTTCCAAACTTAATCTCGTCGCTCATCTAGCACCTTGTATATTCCGGTAAAGTGGTTTTGTCGGCCAACACCGTTCCATCGCCGACGATTGAATTCGCCCCCACCGAACAACCGAACCCGAGCACCGATCCGCTCACTTGAGCGTTCGCGCCGATCCGGCATCCGTCCAACACCACGCAATCTTTTAGGCGGCTGCCCGGTTCAATAACAACGCGGTCGCCACAACTGACGAAACCTTCAAAATGCACGTCTTTCCCGATTGAAACTCGCTGTCCAAAAAAGGCTTTTCCGCGAACGGTGGGACCAACCTGGAGGCGGCCTCTTTTACGCAAAAACTGCGGACGTGTCCAGCGGTTGTTGCTAAAAAGCAGGTCGCGATGCGCGCGAAGATAGCTCGCGTGCGTGCCGATGTCGTTCCAATAACCGTGCATGGCGAAACCGTACAATGGCAGATCGTCGGACAGCAACGACGGAAATGTCTCGCGCTCGACGGAAACCGGACGCCCCTCTGGAATCGCGGTGATCGCATCGGCGTTGAACACGTAAGCGCCTGCGTTGATCATGCGCGTAGCGAACGGAGGTTTCGGCTTCTCAAGGAATTTTTTCACACGGCCGGAAGAACTGGTAAGAACGAGTCCGAAACGCGAAGGATCTTCCACTTTGATCAGTGCGATCGTGGCGGCCGCTTTCCGCTGAGCGTGAAAACGAACGAACGCCTGAATGTCGAGATCGAGAAAAACGTCGCCGTTGAAAATAAGCACGGGTTCACCCGCGCGTCGTATTTTTTCGGGAAACGCATCGTATGCGAACCGAATAGCGCCGCCGGTTCCAAGAGGATGCGGCTCGAAAGCGAAATGCATGCGCATGCCGCGCGGCGCAATGCGTTCAAACGCGCGGCGCCACGGTTGAGAATGACGTCCGCACGCCAGCGATACATCGGTCACGCCGGCCGTCTTCAGCAAGTCCAATTGATACGACAGAAACGGACGATTTAATACCGGGATCAGCGCTTTCGGCCGCTTCAGCGTCAATGGACGCAGCCGCGTGGCAAAACCTCCGATTAACAGGATTGCTTTCATTTCGCGAAGAAGTTAATGGTTTCGGCCAAGCCTTTGCGAATCGAAACTTGCGGCGCCCATCCGAGCACGCGTTTCGCCTTGTTCACGTTCAACACACTGCGAAAGAGTTCGCCCTTGCGCGCCGGTTTATGGAGCGCTTTTTTATCCACGTACAAAATACCGGCCATCGTTTCATACAACTGGTTGACCGAGGTTTCGACGCGCGTACCGATGTTCACGATCTGGTTATCGCCTTTCTTGAGCGCGAGCACGTTCGCACGGGCCACGTCACCGACATACACAAAGTCGCGGCGTTGTTGGCCGTCGCCGAAAATGGAGATTTGCTCCCCCTTCAAAAGTCTCTGCGAAAAAATCGCGACGACACCGGCTTCACCGTGAGGATCCTGACGCGGACCGTACACGTTTGCGTAGCGGAAGATCGTGTACTTAAGACCGTGAAGCGACGCATACGCCTGGATATATTTTTCGCTGGCCAGCTTCGCCACGCCGTACGGCGACAAGGGAACTTCCGGGAACGATTCATCCGCGGGCCGTTTGCATTCACCGTACACGGTGCCGCCCGAAGCCGAGAACAGGAATTTCTTTACGCGGTACTTCACGCACAGATTCAGCATATTGAGGAGCCCGAGAATGTTCACTTTCGCATCAAACTCGGAATCCAGAACCGACCGGCGAACGTCGATTTGCGCCGCATGGTGATTGACCACATCAAACCGGACTTTCTTAAACAACGCCTCCGCTTTCTTTTTATCGGTGACGTTGATGCGCGCATAACGGGCTTTTTTGTTCACTTGCTTCGGATTTCCCGAAGATTCGTCATCAATCACCCACACGGAATGACCTTGCGCCACATAGGCGTCGACGATATTGGAACCGATAAACCCAGCTCCACCGGTAACGAGGATCTTCATTTCTTTAATACGCTCCTTTCGCGAGGAACACGGCGGGAATCGTACGCAACAAGATTTTGATGTCCAATCCCGGGGACCAGTGTTCGATGTAGAAAATATCCAGCTCGATCATTTCTTCGTAGGTTAATTCGGCGCGTCCGCTGACTTGCCACAATCCGGTAATCCCGGGCAATACGTTGAGACGTTTTTTCGCCCATTCGTCGTAATGCTGAGCTTCCCAAATCACTTGCGGGCGAGGGCCCACGAGACTCATTTCGCCGCGCAACACGTTGATCAATTGCGGCACTTCGTCCAAGCTGTAGCGACGCAGAACACGTCCGATCGGCGTCACGCGCGGATCGTTTTTCATTTTGAAAACGGGGCCTTTGCGATCGCTTTTCTCTTTGAGCTTAAGAAGCAAAATGTCCGCATCGCTGACCATCGTGCGGAATTTCATGAATTGAAATTGACGTTCGCGAAAACCGACGCGCGAATGCTCGTAAAGAATCGCGCCGCGCGACGTTATCTTAATCACAAGCGCAATGATCACAAGCGGAACAAAGAAAATGCCGAGAACCAGGCTCGCGATGCCCACGTCCATCACGCGCTTGGTCATAAACGCCACGCCTTGCAGCGAAACGGGTTTGATCTGCAGCGTCGGCACGCCGAGCGATTCGTCGATGAGGATTTCACCCATTCGAATCTCGAGAATATCGGGAATCAAACGGAAATCGACGTGCCGCTCTTCACAAAAACCGGCGAGACGAACGGTTTCCTTATGGTTTATTTTCGGATGAGCGAGCAACACTTCATTGATACGTGAACGCACGATCGTATGCAGAACGCCTTCAAAATCGAGATCCTTCGCGATCAAAACCGCGCGATCGCCGCGGTCTTCCATTATCTTTTTCAGCGAATTGACCAAATATCCATCACCGAGAATCAACACGCGCCGAGGTTTTTTATTCCGCTGCACCCAAGCGACGTAACTCAATTTCAACAATTGGCGATACGAGTAAACCGTCAAATATCCGATCGCTCCGCCCATCACGAACACCACGCGTGAATAAGACACGTCGCGATACAGAAACATTGATGACATCGCGAGCAACGTGCCCATGCAAGCGGCGCGGAACAAGCGGATGCCGTCATCCAGCGCCTGCAAATGAACGCGTCGATAACAATTTTGCCACGACAACGAGAGCGCCCACATGAACAGAATAACCGGCGCGGCCAACAAGTAATCACCCGCCGAAGGGATGCCTTTTGTAATCGGCACATGCGCAAGGAAGGTTTCGCTAAAAAAGCGGATGTGAAACGCGAGTGAATAGGCGATCGCGACCGCAAGAATGTCGCCAATCATCACGAGAAACCGCAAAAAAATGCGCCGGCCATCACGCCAATTCGCGATGCCGACATCGTAGGGGATTTTCCTTTCGGGGAGCGGCTTTTCTAACACGGGGACCATCGAGGGGCTTCTATCAAATAGCCCCCTGCTTGTCGAATAGAGTTGAAACCGACGCTTTCACTGTTTCTACGTCGATACGGCGCATACAGGAATCATCGTTTGAATGATACTCGAACCCGAGCCGCAAACACGGACATTTGGGGCAATCACTCTGAACCACTCTCGCATTCGGATTAATCGGCCCCCACAACAAAGGGTTGGTCGGACCGTGCAGCGCGACTTGTTTCTTTCGCAACGCCGCGGCCACGTGCATGACGCCGGTGTTCCCGGAAATGACGAGATCGGCGCGATCGACGAGCGCAATCAACGCGGCCCACGACAATCGTCCGCCCAAATCGACCGCTTTGTTGTTTAGCAACGCATTCAATCGTTTCGTCTTAAACGATTCTTCGGGCCCGGACGTGAGAACAACGGCCACATCTTTATCTTTCAAAATCCAATGACCGAGCACCGCATAATCGGCGAGCGGCCATTCGCGCGGGCGCCCGTCCGCGCCGCATCCGGGGTGAATGACGACGAAGCGTTTGGGCGGCGGCCGTCGATGCTCGAACAAATGATGCTCGGCCAATTCGGATCGGCCCGCGTCGGTCACCGGCAATTCCAACGTGTACGGCGGCGCGAACGGTTTAATCAACGACAACACGGCCGAAAATTCTTCGATTTCATGACGGTCGTATTTTTTCGTAACGACCGCATCGAACAAGGAGGCGCGATGCTGGCCCGGAGTATCGAACCCGACGAGAACCGGCGCGCC
>CAYXDS010000044.1:0-14361 GCA_964463805.1 uncultured Elusimicrobia bacterium
ACGGCTACGGTTGCTCGCCGCTTAAATCGAGGCCGATCTCGCGTCGTTTTTCGAACGAAACGTGTGGGGCTCGGGGTTTCGAGGTATGTTGAAAGGGGAGGCATTTGCGCTTGATCGCCGAGCGAACATGAAAGAAACGCCGACGTTGAAGATTCCGGAACAGATGGTGACGTCTTCCAATACGCTGATGCGGCTTCGCTTTTATTTCACGACGATGTTCAAATTGATGGGGCACGGCGACGTCGGCGTCGATTTCTCATTCCATCCGTTGGATGAAACGCATCACTATAATCTGGAAACGCATCGCATTAATATCCGTTTAACGAAAAACTTTGAGTTGCTGAAAGATTTTGATCGGGCGTTGAAGGGAAATGATCCGTTGCTCATTTTTGAATTCTTCCGCGACACCCTTGGTTACGCCACTCATGAAATGGCGCACCATCGTGAACGCGGCACGGGCAAAGCCACGCATCAAGCCGAAAAAATCCAACATGAAAAGGGCGCCGAATGGCCTGCGTGGATGTTGGAAGACGATATTGAGTTGGAAAACATCGGTGGTTTTGGTTGGCATCAGAAGAATATTCGCGGCGACATGCTGCAACAAGGTAAGAAAGCTTCGTGGGCGGAGATTGCTAAGCAAGTGAATCGACGGTTCCCGAAAGGGCAATCGGATTTTGAGGCTGTTACCAAGCAGATTGTTCAGGAACACGCACAACTAAAGCCGGAAAAAGGTTCGGACTCATCATTCGGAGTAATGCCACTGATGCTGGCGATGAACCCTTCCAACGCCTTCGTTGAATGGATTTTAATTGGGTTCGTTGCCGTGTGGGTCGCTCGGTGGATCTGGCGGGAAATTAAATCGCGTCGCCTTGCTTCTGCTCAAGCTGAATCAGTCGAAAAATTTGTGGCCTCGCCGATTCCGGTCGCGCCGGTGATTGATTTCGGCCTTGAGCATGCAGACCGGGCCGTTGATTTAAGTCGTCTGACGAGTCGACAGGCGCTCTCGTTGGAGCGGGCTTTGAAACACCGTCTGATTCAGCGGTCTAACATCGATTGGCGTTCGATGCAGGATCTATTACGGCCATTGTTTGTCAATAACGATATAGAGCCGCTACTCAATCAGTGGGGGGATAAAAACATTTTATTGAGCGTCACGAACAGAAATCGTGCGCAAATCAACGCGTTGGTCGCACAAATTAAAGCGCGCGGATTTAAAAACAAGGTCATTCTCGTTGATGCTGATTTTATTTCTGATCAACAGGGACGCGATGTGGTCTCGCTGCGCGGACTGGAGCGCCAGTTGGCGCGGTTTTCAAAAGCCGACCGCGACAATCTCATGGTCGTTTTTCCGGAAAATACGATTTTCGACTCGACCGGCCTGCGTTTGAACGGTCGTTATCGACTGGCCGAAGTGGAAATACGTTTGTTTAACGAGTTGTTTATGTCGACGTCCCTATCGGCGATTCCGCTGATGATGTTGGATCGTACGGCGCGTCTGTTCGCTTCACAGGCTTGACGCTGAACGACTTTTTGCTACAATCCTCTCACCTCGATCAACGCTATCCCGTATCGATTCCGTAGGTTTTCCGTGAAATTATTAGGAGGCTCATAATTATGGCAGTTAAAGTTGGTATCAATGGTTTCGGTCGCATCGGACGGTTGGCTCTTAAGGCCGGCCTGCAAAACAAGAACCTCGAGTTCGTCGCCGTTAACGATCTCACCGACGCGAAAACGCTCGCCCACCTTTTTAAATACGACTCCACGTTCGGGATTTTCCCGGGCACCGTTCAAGCCGAGCAAGGCGCCATTGTCGTCGACGGAAAGAAAATAAAAGTTATTTCGGAGCGCGATCCGGGAAAATTGCCTTGGAAAGACCTCGGCGTCGACATTGTGATCGAGTCCACCGGACTTTTCACCGATATTGAGAAAGCGAAACTTCACCTACAAGCCGGCGCAAAGAAAGTGATCATCTCGGCTCCTGCGAAAGGCGAAGACATCACGATCTGCTTGGGTATCAACGATAAACTTTACGATCCGGCCAAGCACCACGTGATCTCGAATGCGTCGTGCACCACGAACGCGCTCGCGCCTTTGGCCAAAGTGTTGAACGATGCGTTGAAAATCAAAAAAGGTTTGATGACAACGATCCACTCGTTCACAAACGACCAAGTAACGCTCGACTTCCCGCACAAAGACCTTCGTCGCGCCCGCACAGCGAGCGCTTCGATGATTCCGACCTCGACTGGCGCCGCGAAAGCGATCGGCCTCGTGTTGCCGGAACTCAAAGGCAAACTGAACGGCATTGCGATCCGCGTGCCGACGCCGGACGTCTCGATCGTCGACCTCACGGTCGAAGTCGAGAAGCCGACCTCTAAAGAAGAAGTGATCGCGCTGTTCAAGAAAGCGGCCGAGTCGAACTTGAAAGGCTATTTGCAGTTCAATACCGAACCGCTCGTGTCGATCGACTTCCTCGAGAATAAACACTCGTCGATCTTTGATGCGGACCTTACCGAAGTCATCGATGGTACGATGGTGAAAGTGTTCGGTTGGTACGACAATGAGTGGGGTTATTCGAACCGCTTGGCCGATCTGACCGCGCTGGTTGCGAACTCGCTGAAGACCGCCGTTCCCGCTTAAGAATGTCCGCGGTCGCCGACGCCATCATCCGTAAGAAATCTTATACCGCTCTGCCGGTCGCGAACCAACGTGTATTGGTCCGTGTGGATTTCAACGTTCCTTTCGATAAAGAGGGGAACGTTACCGATGATTCGCGTCTGCGCGCGCACCTGCCTGTCATTGAATATCTTCTTCATAAGAAAGCGAAGATCATTCTGATCGCGCATCTGGGACGTCCGAAAGGTCTAGTCAATCCGAAGTACAGTTTGAAACCGGTAGTGAAGCCGCTCAGCGCTTTGATTAAAGAGCCTGTGCAGTTCGCCGAGAATTGCATTGGCCCCAAAGCGTATGAAGCGGTCGCTAAATTGAAACCCGGTGAAGTGTTGTTGCTTGAGAATCTGCGGTTCCATGCCGAAGAGGAAAGCAATAACGCGGTGTTCGCGAAAGAGTTGGCGAGCCTCGCCGATGTTTTCATCCAAGACGCGTTCGGCGCCGTTCATCGCGCGCATGCATCGACCGCGCTCGTGCCAACGTTGATTCCTTCGGCGGCGGGCCCGTTGCTCGAAAAAGAATTGAAATTCCTCGGCGGACTTAAAGCGAATCCGGCGCGTCCGTATCTGGCGATCCTCGGCGGCGCGAAAGTGTCCGATAAGATCGGAATCGTCGAAGCGTTCGTGAATCAAGTCGATACGCTTTTTATCGGCGGCGCGATGGCGTACACGTTTTTGAAAGCGCAAGGAATCGAAGTCGGTGACTCCCGCGTTGAGCCCGATTTCGTCGATACGTGCAAGAAGACGTTGGCCGACGCTCAGGCGCGCAGCGTGCGCGTGGTGTTGCCGAAAGATCATTTGATCGTTCAAGAAATCGAAAAAACCGCCGATGCGAAAACGACGGACGACAGTTCGGTTTCGGCCGGTTGGAAAGGTGTGGACATCGGTCCGAAGACAATCGAAGAGATTGTTCCGTTGATCAAATCGGCGAAGACCGTTTTTTGGAACGGTCCGGCCGGTATTTTTGAAATGGATGCGTATGCAAAAGGCACGATGGCGCTCGCGCAAGCGGTCGCCGATGCCACGAAAAACGGCGCGACCACGGTGGTCGGCGGCGGCGATTCGGTCGCGGCCATCAACAAAGCCGGGTTGGCCGATAAAATTTCTTATATCTCGACCGGCGGAGGCGCTTCGATGGAATTCCTCGAAGGCCAAGAGCTGCCCGGCGTGAAAGCCATCCCCGAGGCCTAAACCATGTATTCATTGATCCTAACCATTCATATCATTGTCTGCGTTCTCGTCGTGCTCATCGTTTTGATTCAGGCTGGCCGCAGCGGCGGTTTCTCAGGTCTCATGGGGGGTGGGGGAGGCGATGCAATCTTCTCTACATCAAGCCAACAATCGGGACTTCGCAAAGCGACTGTAATATTGGCCGCCGTTTTCATGGCCACTTCTCTTTTCTTAACGATCTTGTCGAGCCGTCAAAACGGCCAATCGGTATTCCAACGACAGTTCCCGTCGTTGCCGGCGATTCCGGCGGGCGGTCAGCCGCAAGCTGAAGCTCCTGCCGCTGCAAATCCTGAACCGGTTCTTCCGGCGAAAAACGGTCCGACAAATCCAGTAGAAACAAAAAAATAATTTTTCTAGTCTCTGTTTGTAACGCGCGGGTGGTGGAACTGGCAGACACGCCATCTTGAGGTGGTGGTGCCCTTACGGGTTTGCAGGTTCAAGTCCTGTCCCGCGCATAGATTTTAGCGGGTGTGGTACAATGGTAGAACACGACCTTGCCAAGGTTGAGACGAGGGTTCGATTCCCTTCACCCGCTCCACTTTTTACGCTGCGACCAATATTCCTCTGATGCGCTCACCGAGCGTCGACACCGTCAAACTCACCACGGCCGGCAGCAGTTCTTCCAACTGAATCCTTCTGTTAATCAATGCCACCAACTCGTCATTACTGGCGCCATTCTCCATTGCGTTTAATGACAATTCCTTCGAAGCGATCAAAACCATGTTTGTAATCGAAATGGATTTGATCGAGCGTAAGCCAGTGAGATTCAAACGCTTGTTTTCAATGAGACCTTGTGGGGCGCGGGTCGTTCGGATGTTGAATTGCGGACCAAGCTTTCCTGTATTCAGCTCAGCCGCAAGCCGCTCGTAATATTCATTCGTACCGTTCGTCGTAATGATCGTGATCGGCGTGTTCCGCAGCGCGCCGGCGCGCATCATGAGGCCGATGAATTGTTCTCTGTCCATCGTTTGGTCGAGCACGATCGCGCGTGGCGTCGAAGAGTTCAATAACGTGGTGGCGAGCGTGTTTGTTGTGGATGTATCGCCGCCCAGCGCCGTTAATGAGGCGAGGAGCATCGATTGTTTCTCGGCGGTCCATTTTGAACCGTCAAGCGAGGAAATTTCACGTTCGATATAGTTCGCGAATTCGGGATTCAAGAGTGACGAGGCGATCGTTGACGTCGGCGCCGCTTGTCCGTTTTTGTCGGCTAATTGGCTCGTAGAAATTTCCATTTCGGGAAACGCGTTGATCATGCCGAGCGCATTGCCTTCGTTGATTGCTTTGACCAGCGCGCGGATTCGTTTCGCGTCGGCGACAAGCACCGGATTGTCGATTTTCGGCAGCGCCATCGCGACCGTCGAATTCAACGTGCCGAACGGACTGACGCCGCGTGTTTTCATCACATAGGCGAGCGCGAAGCCGGCGTTCAATATTATGTGCAGAACCAAACTGCCGTAGAAACCCGCCGTAGATTCAAAATACGACAATGATGCAAACGCTAAACCGCCGACAAATCGCATCGCAAAGCGCGACACAATTTTACCGAAGGTGACGCGACCGCTGTACGATGAGCCGATCCATAAATCCGGATGAGCGATCGCGAACAAGAAGGCCACCACTGTGACGATCGCAGCGTAGGCCAGCAGTCCGGTCCCCGTTGGGTCAGAGAGCGCCAGTGATTTTCCGAATGCAACTCCGGCTTGAATTAAATGGGTTTCAATCCAAGGACCCATTGTCGAGTTAAAGAATAAAACCGCCGCGTTGAGTCGCATCGCGGTGCGTGTGCCGATCCAGCCGCGCATTTCGAATGTGGAGATCAATCGTTCAAAAATAATGGAGAAAATCGACCACGCAAACGGATTTCGTAGATCCCGGTCGTATTTCGCTCGTTCGTTCGGATCTCTCAGCACCTCATAAGCTTTTTGAACGTCTTTGAATTTTTTGTCAGCCGTTTTGTCACCGGGATTCCTGTCGGGATGGTATTCTCTGGCCAGTTTTCGGTATTGTTTTTTAATGTTTTCATCAAAGTCTGGGTCGGTGGGGGAAACACCGAGGATTTCATAATGATTGCGTACATCGTTCCCGCCGTTTTGTTGTTCCCTTATAGACTCCAGCTTCTTTTCAACTGCTTCAGATCCGTTATAGATCGCGTTATCAATTACATTCATCGAGCGGAGCAATTCCTCTTTTGCCTCTTTTGAAAAAGAGCCGGAATCCTCGATGGCGCTTTTGTCTTTCTCGTATTCGCTTCGGTTTTTGCTTTGAAGTGCTTGTAGTTCCGCTTCGGCACGATCGAGGGGGGGGCGACGCTCTTCGATGCGTTTGGCCAATTCCCGAAAATCGGCGGTTATTTTTACCGCACGGAACGTGTTTTGAACTCTCGCCAATGCTGGGCGAAGCTCAAAAAGATATTCCTTGTTCTGTTGTAGCTCTGCTAATAAGCGGGTTCTCACTTCGTCCGCTTTTTGAAGTTGGGACGAATTGACTTCTCCGGTTTTTACGTACGCTTCATAAGGGATAAGCGCGCGATTTTGCGCGGTTATCAGAGTCGTCAAATTAATGACCGTCGTTCCGCCCGAATTGACGAGTGCCTGAACGAATTCCATCCGATTCGTTTTGTAATACGCGCGGGCTTCGGCCTCGGATAGATTCCTGGTTTCGCGGATGGTCGCCATTATGCTTGAGCGTAAGGTGACAACCGGAATATCGGAGAGTTCAGTGGCTTTCATTAATTGGTCGATCACATCCTGAACATCTTTAATGCGTTCGTTCGCTGAAAAGATCGCGAGGTAGTGTGCGATTGCGCCGAGAATACCATTGATCGTGCGATCGTATTTTGTCTCATTTTTCGGAGTTGCTTGTTGTTGCCGTTGTTGGGTTTGTCGAGGAATATCATTTGCATATTTTGCTGCGATCGGATTGTTTCTAATGTCGGTTTCAAACGCCACTTTTGCGAGCCCCGAAACTTGGGCGTCGCTGTCGTTGCGTAGGCGGGCCAATGTCAAAACGATCAACTGGGTGAATACGTCTTCTTTTAATAAGAAGATTTCGCCGACCATCGATTGGGTGGCCCAATAGCGCGTTTTCTGATCATCGTCAAAAGCATTTTGTATATAGCGCGTGTATCGTACCCATTCACGGTTGATGGTTCCGCTCTCGATCGGGCGGACTTTGTCCAATGCATTGCGATATTGTTTGCGAAGAGCGGCATCGTTTGATTTGAGCAACGAGCCGATAATTTCAACAACGATCGCGCGCTCGAGTCCAACCTCGATAGGTTTCGTTAAGAACTTTTCGGAGAGTGTTTGAGCGAGTGTTGCGTGAACCGCGTCCGGCGTTTTCTCATCCCGCATCAAGTCGAGGATCGCTACGAGAACGGCTTTCCTTTTCTCGCCGTTGATTTTATGGAAATCCATTTTGTCGATGGCTGCGGCAAGGTCTTGCGTGTATTCAAGCGCCGGGGAGCCGTCATTGATTAATTGGTTGATCGTAATGATAACGCGTAAGGGCGCAGCCCAGGCACGTTCGGCGGGATCTTGAACCCAATACGGTTTTAGATTTTCTAATTCCTCAAGCACATATTTACGGATGGTTCCGTCGCTCGACCGTCGCAACATGTTCATCAATGCGAATACGACTTTTGCTTCGATTTCAGGATTTTCAGGCGTATTTCCTAAAAATTCACCGAGTGCGCGAATGACCGGAGTTCCAATCCCATTCATATCGTTCTCGTTCAGTCGCTCCGCAAGAATCGCGTATCCGAGATGACCGAGTTCATGCATGTTGTTCGAATAGGCCGATCTAATTGTCTGGAGCATTGTTTCGATATCATCGGAGGTAAGATTCTTTTCGTTTAAGTAGGTCAACATTACTTTCAACAAGCCCGACCAAGAGGACGAGCGAACGCTCGTTATTAACCGTCCTAAAATATCGCGACGTAATTCTTTGTTATTGATTGAAAGCGCGATCACTCCTAGAGATGCGGCTGTGCGCATCGCAGCAATATTCGGCGCATAATGGACAATGATTCCCAATAATTCGGCCGCCGTTCGGCGCAAAGCAATGTCGGCCTCGGCGGATTCAAGCAGTTTCAATAATTCTTGGGTGACGAGTTTCAGCGCGCCGGCGTCTAAATCCTTAAGTACCAATAAAACGCGCAAACGATCCAGGGCGCGTGCTTTGTCCGGGAGTGAGCTGGTATTGTTTTTAAGAACGGCTGTCAAAGCGATTAATCCGTTTACTTTTATCCGTTTGATCGCCTCGTCAATCATCGTAAGGTTATTCGCGTTCAGACGTTCGATAAATGTTGGTGCAACACTTGCCGGGGAGCTTTTCTGTTTCGCTTCCCAAAATATACGCAGGTTGCCGGCAATGAGATCGAAGATATTCCAGTCTCCATCGACCAACACGCTTTCGAGTTTGGTCAGATGAGTTTCAAAAAACGTAATAGACTCGAGCGCCGCTTGCAAAGTGGCCAATCCTGGCCCGAACGCGTCTGCCGCGCGAGGTGAGATCGCTCGGAGTTGTTTAACCATTCCTTCAATGTATTCGATTGCTTTTAATAGATCCTCGCCTGTCAACCGTTCGGGGGACAAGATTTTCGTCCATGTCCCTTTTAAGCTACGGCTGATGTTGTTTATATCGGCGATTAATCTTTGAATTTCGCTGCGTCGTTGCACCAACGCATCCGCAACCGCTCGTCTTTCTTCCGCCGATGTTTCAGTGATGTTCGCGCCGAACGCTTGTTTCAGAATTCTAAGATCCTCTAACGGTAGGATTCGTTCTCGGGGATTTGTTCTCAACGAGTTAAGCAGTTGTTCGAACCCGTCGCGTCCGTTTGCCGCTTCTACATACAATCTTTGAGCCAATTCAGCGGCAATTTCAAACGTTCGTGCTGACGAGGCTCGATCGGTGCGTCCATTTTTCGGACGATTTGCAATTAGTTGTTGCGCCACTCTTTGCAACACCGTGCCTCTCAAATTGTCTGAAGTGGCCAGGTATTGAATGATTTTTTCTTTATCTTCTTCAGTGTCTTTATATCTATCGCCAATGCGGACGCTGAACGCTCGATTAATATATTCGATTAAACCGACTTTCGCTTCAAAAGCGACGCGGCCCCCGAGGTCCCGGTCGTTCAATAATGAAAGCAAGGCGATCGCCCACACTTGATTCTTCCACATACCGTTTGCGATCCGACTCGTTGCCAGACCGGCCATTTGCCGACGGGTTTCCGGATCAACTCCCAAAACCATATCTTCCAGGCTCAACAATCCTTCCGCAGCGCTCGACTGTCTGTCTCTTAGCGTATTTCCAAGAAAGCGCGTAACGTTGATAACTGCGAGGGTTCTCGAGGTGACAAGCGCGGCGGCGAGTGCGGGGGCAAGCTCGTTGGCCGTTTCCGAAAAATCATTTGATTGAGAGATGAAATATTGAAGCGAGTCAACGACGTTTCCGGTGACGGTCGTTTCTTGAGGAAATTCACTTAAGAAACGCGCTAACCCCAGAACGATCGTTCGAACACTCGTCGCATCTTTTCTTTTGATGCTTTCTCTCAATTGTTGATTCAAATCGGCGGCTGCATCTTTGTGTTTGCTTACGTCCGATCCATTCAGTTCTTTGATGACATCTTCTGCATCGAAGTCAAGTGTCGGATACAGCGTTTGCTCAAGTTCATCCATAATCCGGACGATTTGTGCGACTAGATTCATGTAAGATTTTTGTCTTTCGGTGGGAATGAGGCTCATTATCTGTTGGTAGGTGGGTCGCGCTAAAATGAAATTTAAGACAGGATTTACTTCCGAATAAACACTGATTGTTTCCTGGTAAGTTGGAGGCGCACCCGCTTCCATCGTTTTTCCGGAAAGAAATGCATAAATAATTTTTATAAAGCGTTGGCCTTCGACATCACCTTGGAAAGTCCTAAGTAATTTTTGGGCGCTCGCATTGACAGCGCTTTCTGCGTTGTCAGGTAACGTCATGAAAATAATATCTCGCAGAATTTTTGAATAGTCAGATGCCGGCGCATTTTCCAATCCTTCTCTGCTGCTTCTTGGTAGCAGTCGGAAAATAATTTCTGGGCGTGTTCGAACAATTTTGAGGAAATCGTTGAGTTCGTCATCCGTGAAGAATTGCGGTTTCTTGGGGAGTCGGCCTGATATATTCCGAATGACTTGATTCCCATCGAGTGATGGTTGATTTGAAAGAGTTGCCTCGATGATGGCGATTGTCTGTCCCACTCGTATGGAGTCTTGCGTGTATTGGTCGATTCGCGCGCGAAGTTTTTGCAGCGCTTTTTCATTTGACCGGTTGCCGGCCAAAGACAACAACGGCAGGCTTTTAAAGAACCCGACTTTAAATAGGACTGATAAATTCCAAGGACTGTGCAGAATCACACTCAGTGCGAGGCCGGTCCATCCACCGATGAGCGAGACGGGCGATACGATCATCAGGCCGCCGAGGAAGCGGAGCACAAATGTGGAGACTCGGAGTTCTCGGTTCCGATCGAATGTGCCGGTAAGCAATTGGAAAATGGGGTGTGCCGCGGCGAATAGGAACGCGGCCAAAACAATCGTAGCGATCGTCGCGCCGGTCGGGTCCATGAATCCGGTCCATTGGGCGATCGTGCCGGAATTTTTTAACAGCCACGGCAGCATCGCGGTTTCGATGATGGGGATGATGAGGCCCAAAATTGTTGTTTCGATGACTCCGCCGCCCGGTAATTTGACGAGCTGCTTCCGCGTCGTGTGCGGGGATTTCGATGCATGGACGCCCGGCGCCGTCAGAGATTGAACGTCATCGGTTCCATTGGCTGCCCAACCGATAATTTCGGGCAGTTGTTCACCGGCTTGCGCGGCTCGAAGACTTTCGGCCGCTCGGACTTCGAAATCAAGCGGGCCGCCCGGTTGCAGATGGGTTTGGCTTGGACTCACGAACAGACGCGGTCCGACAAACAGTTTTTCGAGCGGTGTCTTTTGCTGAGAGAAAATAGAGAGATACCCGCTGGCTGCACCGTCCACTTTTGTGATCTTCGGGGAAACAATCATGTACGGAACCCGGTGGTCTCGCAACATCTGCGCGATTCGCGGCGAGTGGAAGCCGCCGATGATGAGCGCCCATGTTTTTTTCGGCTGTGCGAGCAGTCGGCCCATTATTTTTTCACTGCGGATGTCCGCTTCAATATAGAAACGTTCGAACGGACGAAGGTCCGTTTTGATGGATAGTATTGCGCGCGCGTCGGCTCCGCTTTCGTAAGCGCGCCATTCATCGGGCGTTAACGCGAACTCCGCCAATTTTTCAATCAGCGAGACTTGTTCGCTCGCATTGGCCAAATGTTTTTGTTCGTCCGTTGTGGCCAGCGTGTCGATGACTTTTTTCTCGATGCGCGCGACCTCTTCGAACAGCACGACCGGTTTGATGCCATCTGAGAGCAACACATATTGAACATACATGTTGAATGCCGGCGTTTTGCTCAAAGCTACGTCGTGGTGTTCGCAAAGGCGTTTCAGCTGTTTATAGTAGTCGCCGAATCCAAGACGTCCAGCCCGATACGCAAGACTTGCGGCGACCAAAGCTTGCGTTTCGTCGTTGCTGAGTCGTTTCACCAACGATTCGAGCAAGGTTTGGCGTTCCCGTTCGACCTTTTTGAAATCCATTTTTTTCTCGAGCTCGAACGCGGCGAGGAATTGTTCGATGGCCGGTTCCATCGTTTCGTTCAACGATGTTAATTTCTTTAGGTATGAACCCAGTGGCATGTTCCCGCGGTGATACGCGGAACGCGCGTTGTCGAAGTCACGTAATTCTTGCGGGAAAATACGGTTCTTCTGTTCGACCAAATTGGCCTCGGAGGATTTCAATTCCTCCACTAATTTTTGCTTCAACTTTAACGATTCGAGATATGCGTTTACATTTGCGTCGTAATGGGACCGTTCGTCCACTCCAACAAAAGGAGGTGGTTCCGCCGTGCTCGTGATGCCGACATAGGAAGGTGCGGCCATCTTGTTCGCTTTGAGAAATGCATCGGCCGTTTCTTTAACGATGCTTTTGTCTTTAAAAGAACGAAGCGCGGTGAAGTCAAAAGGGACGAACGCTCCTTCCACGCCGACGATGTCCGCTTTTTTCTCATCGATCACATTCTGCAGCACCGCCGCGATATTGGTTTGAGCCTCCATGTTCAAATGTACGTCTTGAATCAGCATCACGGGAACCGCACCGGTTTTATTCGATTCGTAAATTTCTTGGACTGTGCCGTAGGCGGGGGGAATCGCCAGCGCCATTTGAGCGAGGTTTTCGGTCATGCCTGTCGTTTTCGAAGATTTGGGTAGGTTCGCGTTAGATTCGAGTAACGGTTGAATTTGTGGACTGCTTTGCAAAACGCTTCGCATCGGCGCGCCGCCGATCATCGCGGCGGAAGCCAATTCGATCTTTTCCGGCTGATTTTTTCTTTCTTGCGCTTGCCGTCGTTCGGCCCAAAGACTCGATTCAGCGGCCGAACTCAACACCGATTGTGTAAGTAATAAGGAGCAAAGGATGGATGCCAACAATTTCTTTGTTAGGTTCTTCATCCAAAAAGTGTATCTGACGCAGTATTAAGAATGCCTTACTTATGGATTAAGAACTGATTAAAGTCTTGAAGTTGAAAGCGCTAAAAACAGGTTGTTTTCTCAAGTCGAATTGATGGGCGGATTTTAAGCTCCGTCGGCAAAATCGACTATAATGTCGTTCTTATGCCGTCCCAAACACAGCTAGATATCCAATCGAAGATCGCTGATTTGAAACAACAGCGAAACGCGATCATTCTTGCCCATAACTATCAATTGCCTGAAGTTCAGGATGTTGCCGATATCATAGGTGATTCACTTATGCTGTCCCAAAAAGCGGCCGCGACCGACAAGAAAGTCATCGTGTTTTGCGGCGTCCATTTTATGGCTGAAACCGCGGCCATTCTCGCTCCTGAAAAAACCGTGTTGATCCCTGACTTGGAGGCTGGGTGTTCGTTGGCGGCCACAATTACCGCTGATGCTTTAAGAAAATGGAAACAGGAACATCCGGGGGCCGTTGTCGTTACATACGTCAATTCGACCGCGGAAGTGAAAGCTGAGTCTGATTATTGCTGCACGTCGTCGAACGCGGTCAAAGTTGTCGAAGCGATTCCGAAGGATAAGGAAATTTTGTTCGCGCCCGACATGTTTCTCGGTGATTGGGTGCGCCGGCAAACCGGCCGTCAGATTCATTTGTGGCCCGGATCGTGTCACGTGCATCACATGATCAAAACCGATGAAATAAAGACGTTGAAACAAGATCACCCGCGCGCGAAGTTGTTGATTCACCCCGAATGTGGTTGCACGTCGTCATCGTTGCCGTTGGCGGACAAAGTGCTTTCGACTGAGGGAATGGTTCGTTTCGCGAAGGAAGATGCGGCGCGTGAATACATTGTAGCGACTGAAACCGGGATTTTGAGTCGCATGGAAAAACAAAATCCGGAGAAGAAATTTTACCCGGCCAATGCAAGGGCCGTGTGCGAATTTATGAAGATGATAACGCTCGAAAAAGTGTTGTGGTCGCTTGAAGACATGAAGTACCGCGTAACTGTGCCGAAAGCGGTGGCCGATAAAGCGCGTTTGGCGATTGAGCGAATGGTGGCGATTACTTAATGAGTCTTAAACTAAAATATTTTACTGTGAAAGAAGCCGAAAAGTTGATTCCGACGATTCAACGCGTGATGGACGCCGCGCTCGATACGAAAGTGATGATCGAACGTAAAGTCGAAGAGTGGCGCAAACTTCATAAATCGATCAGCGAAGCCGAAGATGCGGTGTTTCGCGGGCAGGTCGACTTCTTCGCCACGCAGCTGGAAAAACAATTGGATCAGATCACTCAGCTCGGTTGTGTTCCGAAAGACCTCGAAAACGGACTCGTCGATTTTCCGGCGAGGATCAATTCACGCGAGGCGTATCTTTGTTGGAGGCTCGGCGAGAAAAAGATCACGTATTGGCATGGCCTCACCGAAGGTTTCAAAGGACGAAAACCGATTAAGAAGAAAAAAGGGGAAGAACGTCGTGGAAAAGAATAACAACGTGGACGTCGCATCCATCGAAAATAAATTGAAGCAACTGCCCGAACAGGTGGAGAAAATACTCGGATTGCTCGGAGAAGATTCTTCCCGCGAGGGTTTGTTGAAAACCCCGCACCGCGTTGCGAAGTCGCTGCTCGATCTTACCAGCGGTTACCATGTCGATATCGACAACCTCATCAATCGCGCGATTTTCCACGAAAATTACAACGAGATGGTTGTCGTCAAACAAATCCGGTTTTATTCGTTGTGTGAGCATCATTTGCTGCCGTTTTTTGGGACCGCCAACGTGGCCTATATTCCAAATGGAAAAATCATCGGCCTTTCGAAAATTCCGAAGCTTGTCGACGTTTTCGCGCGGCGTCTTCAGGTTCAAGAACGCATGACGCAACAGAT
>CAYXDS010000045.1:0-14246 GCA_964463805.1 uncultured Elusimicrobia bacterium
TTCTGGGTGCCGGATGCGAATATCACGAATTTATCTCCGTTCGTATCCTCGGTGACGTTCTCAACAATCCAACTTGGCTGGCTGGACGCGTCCACTGGCACGTACAACGTTCAGATCTCCACGGACAGCGGCTTTACGAGCGTGTTTGCCACCACGACGACCTTTGCTAACTTTTTTACGTTCACCAACTTGTGGTCGGACACCACGTATTACTTGCGCGTCAAAATATCGTCGGAGTCCATCAACAGCTATGCGGTGAATACCGTTTCAACGCGAACATTTGCCGCGAGCACCCTGCTTCATCCGTTCTTCTCAAATGTTTCGTCCACGACTCTCACGGTGACGTGGGACAACATCGGCGTCAACTATATCGCTGAGATTTCGCACTATCCGAATTTCTCGCCAGTCGATGTCTCCACGAATACGACCAATTCAAGTTTTTTATTTACGGGCCTCAATAACAGCACCACGCACTACTTTCATGTTCGGGTTGCGACGGAGCCGGTCTCCAGCTTTCCGCCCAATGAGATCGCAACTCAAACATCCGGCCCCGTCATAATTACGCCGCTGAACCCCGTCATCACCTTCGTAAGTTCCGATTCGTTTTCAGCGTCGTGGGACTTTATCGACTCGAGTGGCACGTACGATGCCCAAATATCAACCTCCTCCAATTTCGGATCGATTACACAAAGCACGTTTACGTCGCTCACGTATTTTTTATTTTCAGGGCTTAACGCGAACACCACGTATTTCCTGCACGTGAAACTCTCTTCCGAAACGGTCGCGTCCTACGGCCCGAACACTATTTCGACGATGACGTTGGCACCGGTGCCGGTGACATTGCTGCACCCGTTCTTCTCGGGTGTGTCCTCGACGACATTCACCGCGAACTGGGACAACATCGGCCTTACTTACGTGGCCGAAATTTCCAAATATTCCAATTTTTCACCGATCGACGAATCGACCGTTACGGCCAATCCGAGCTTCTTGTTCGCGGGACTCAACGCGAGCACCACATACTTCTTCCATGTGCGCGTGGCCACCGAAACTGTCGCAAGCTTCCCGCCCAATTCGATTTCAACGCAGACTACCGGACCGGTTTACGTCACGCCATTGAACCCAATCGTTTTATCTGTCAGTTCGTCGACAGTTTCGGTGGGATGGGACACCGTCTCAAGCGCGAATTACACTGCGCAGATTTCAACAGCGTCCAACTTCAGTTCACTTCTGCAGTCGACCACAACCGCCCTAACGAATTTCTTGTTCACCGGACTCAACGCGAGCACCTCGTATTTCATTCACGTTAAACTTTCCACCGAAACGGCGCTCGCGTATGTACCGAACACCGTTTCAACCGTTACGCTGCCGACGGTTCTTATAACGCTGTTGAACCCGTTCTTCTCGAACGTGTCGTCAACAACGCTTATTGCGCATTGGACCGCCAGCGGTGGCGTCCCTTTCTTGGCTGAAATTTCGCACTACACAGGATTCTCACCCGTCGATGAGTCCACCATCACAACCAACTCGAGCTATTTATTCGCCGGCCTCCTTAGCAGCGCCACACAATACTTCCGCGTGCGCGTCGCTAGTGAAACCGTCGCCAGCTTCCCGCCCAATTCGATTTCAACGCAAACGACCGGCCCCATTATCATCACGCAACTGAACCCGGCCATTGCTTTCGTTAGTTCTTACACGATCATCGCTTCGTGGGATTTCTATTCAGGCGCCACGTACGACGCGCAAATCTCGACGTCCTCCAACTTCAGCCCCATCGTTCAGTCGACCGTTACCTCTTCCACGAACTTCTTGTTTTCAGGGTTGAATTCCAGCACCACCTACTTTATCCATGTAAAGATTTCATCGGAAACGTCACTCTCGTTCGGACCGAATACCATCTCCACTGTAACGTTGGCCCCCGTCCCGATTACTTTGCTGAATCCGTTCTTCTCAGGTGTGTCATCGACGACGATCACCGCAAACTGGATCAACCTCGGCACTTCGTATGTCGCTGAGATCTCTCGCTTCCCGAATTTTTCGCCGATCGACATTTCTACGCTCACATCCAACCCGAGCTTCTTGTTCGCCGGACTCAACGCGAGCACCACATACTTCTTCCATGTGCGAGTGGCCACCGAAACTGTCGCCAGCTTCCCGCCCAATTCGATTTCAACGCAGACTACCGGACCGGTTTACGTCACGCCATTGAACCCAATCGTTTTATCTGTCAGTTCGTCGACAGTTTCGGTGGGATGGGACACCGTCTCAAGCGCGAATTACACTGCGCAGATTTCAACAGCGTCCAACTTCAGTTCACTTCTGCAGTCGACCACAACCGCCCTAACGAATTTCTTGTTCACCGGACTCAACGCGAGCACCTCGTACTTTATTCACGTAAAACTTTCCACCGAAACGCCGCTCGCGTTTGTACCGAATACCGTTTCGACCGTTACGCTTCCACCGGTTCTCATAACGCTATTGAACCCGTTCTTCTCGAACGTGTCCTCAACAACGCTTATTGCGAATTGGACCGCCAGCGGTGGCGTCCCTTTCGTGGCTGAAATTTCGCACTACACAGGATTCTCACCCGTCGATGAGTCCTCCATCACAACCAACTCGAGCTATTTATTCGCCGGCCTCCTTAGCAGCGCCACGCAATACTTTCGCGTGCGCGTCGCCAGTGAAACCGTCGCCAGCTTCCCGCCCAATTCGATTTCAACGCAGACGGCCGGTCCCGTCATCATCACCTCGTTAAATCCGACCGTTGCATTCGTCAGTTCATATACGATTTCTGTCTCTTGGGATTTTTATACGGGGGCCACCTATACCGCACAAATTTCAACCTCGTCCAACTTCAGCCCCATCGCTCAGTCTACGGTCACTTCATCCACGAATTTCTTATTCTCGGGACTTAACGCAAGCACCACTTACTTTATTCATGTAAGAATCTCATCGGAAACAACGCTCGCGTTTATTCCAAATACAGTTTCGACGGTCACGTTGGCGCCGGTTCTCATAACACCGCTCAATCCGTTCTTCTCGAGCGTTTCCTCTTATACGCTGACGGTGAACTGGGGCAACATCGGCACCTCGTATGTCGCCGAGATTTCACGGTTTTCGAATTTTTCACCGATCGACATCTCTACGCTCACATCCAACCCAAGCTTCTTGTTCGCGGGACTCAACGCGAGCACAACCTACTTCTTCCATGTGCGCGTGGCCACCGAAACCTCGGCCAGCTTCCCGGTAAACACAACATCAACGAAAACCGCTGGGCCGGTTTACATCACGGCGCTTAATCCGACTATCGTATCGGTCAGTTCGTTTTCGATTGCGGCCGCATGGAACACCGTTGCGAGTGCGTCTTACAATGCTCAGATCTCGACCTCTTCGAACTTCAGCCCGGTTCTACAGTCGACAACGACCTCGATACCGAATTTCTTGTTCAATGGGCTCAATGCGAGCACCACGTATTTCATTCACGTAAAGCTCTCAACTGAAACGGCGGTTGCCTACGTACCGAACACAATTTCGACGATGACGTTGGCTCCTGTCCTTATCACGCCGCTTAACCCGTTCTTCTCTAACGTTTCTTCCTATACGATCACGGCCAATTGGAACAACATTGGCACCTCGTATGTTGCGGAGATTTCACGGTTCTCGAATTTTTCGCCGATCGACGCGTCCACGCTGACGATCAACTCAAGTTTTATGTTCAGCGGGCTCGTCAGCGGAACCACTTACTTCTTCCATGTGCGCGTCGCCACCGAAACGTCCGCCAGCTTCCCGGTCAATACGATTTCCACGAAAACATTCGGCGCCGTCAATGTGACCTCGCTGCATCCGGCGATCACCGGCACCAGCACGGGCACCATCAGCGTGGGGTGGGATAATCTGCCACCCAATCAATTCGATACGGAGATTTCAACGTCATCGACTTTCTCGCCGAATCAAGCGTTCTCACCGACTACGAACGCGAAGGTGTTTCAAGGGCTTGCGCAGAACAGCAAGTACTTCATCCATATGAAGGTCGCGACCGAATCTCCGATCGCATTCACGGTCAACACAATTTCCACTCGCACGCTGGCGATGACCGCGTTGAGTCCGTACTTCTCATTCGTCTCCTCGGATTCGTTGACCGCGGCCTGGCTCAATTTAAACACCAATTACTTCGTCGAACTGTCCCGGTATCCGGGCTTCTCCCCGAATGAATTTTCGGGACAAGTCAGTTCGCCCACGTACACGGCCGTTGGCCTGATGTCGGATACCACGTATTATTTACGCGTACGATTGGCGACGGAAACAGCCGTCGGTTTCTTCCCGAACACGATCTCTACGCGCACGCTTTCTTCCGTCGGCGGAGCGGGCGGAGACACGATTCCTCCGGCGACCATTCTCAACTTAAGCGGTTTGCCCGGCAGTACCGCCGGTTCGGTCACGTTAAAGTGGACCGCCCCCGGCGACGACGGCTCGCTAGGAACCGCCACAAACTATGTCATTAAGATGAGCGCTTCCCAAATTACGAACGACACGGAATGGTTGAACGCGACTTCGATCACGCAATCGCCGATGAACACGAATGTGCCCGCGCCAAGGGTTGCCGGATCCGCCGAATCGGTTAACGTGCTGAATCTCGTTCCCGGGCAAAACTATTACTTTGCGATCCGCGCACGCGACGAAGTGTTGAATCAAGGCGGACTTTCAAATAGCCCCATGGTTACCGCGTTCACCGGATGCGTGGCCGGCATCGCCGACGGACAGGGAACGGCCACAGCATCGCCGGCCACGTTGCCCGAGCAAGTCGACAACACGGTGACGATTGTTTTCACCGTTGGCGCGGCCGGAATCACCACCGGCGGAAAAGTTCTCCTCCGAATTCCGGACTCTTGGCCGGCCCCGCAAATCACGAATGCATCAGGGATCGGATACATAACGAAGAACACCTCGAACGGTTCGGCGACACTTGATTTGGCGGTCGAAGGCCCGCTTGCAAAGATAACTTTGTTGGAGGGATCATTGGATCCGGCAGATACGGTTACGCTCACGTATCGCGCGCGGCCGTTGTGCGGCGTGCAAAACGGCGTTCCATTCCGCGTGCTGTCACAAGCGAACGAGTGCGGACAGCCGAAGGAAATTAGCGTGTCTCCGACCATCGACATCACCGCGGGCCCCGCCACGTGGCTCGGATTCAGCGCGCCTGAAATTTTCGTTCCGGTCGGTCAGCCCACTGCGTTTCCGCCGTTCCAAAGCCGCAACAGTTGCGGCGCGAATGTGGCGCTGCCGAGCAGCATTAACGTCGATGCCGCAGCGCTGGTTTGGAATTCATCGAGCTACGGAAGCGACTCGGATGCGCTCATGTCATTGGCGTCGAACATGTCTTCATCGTTTACAAACGGAACCGTGACGTTCGGCAGCGGACAGACCAATCTTCAACTCTATTACCAGCTCGCCGTCTACGACACGAAAGACCATCAAGTCCGCATGCAGTACGTCAACAATCTGAGCAGTCCGACCTATAACTCTTCGAATTGGTTGCGCATCATTCCGATGAACAGCGCCCAGATCTTTTCAAGCTTGTCGGTGGACACCGGACCGCGCGGAACGAACCAAACGGTGACGTTTACGCCGGATGGGGACGGATCGAACGACACCGTCTATGTGAACTTCACGCTTCCGCAGAGCATTTCCTATTCGGTCGAATTCTCAAAAGACAATTTCAACACGATCGCTTACCAATATTGGGGAACGGGCACGGTCGGCCGCGTGTCGTGGAATGGACAGGTGACGGTGCCCACGCCCGGAGTTGCGGCGCCGGGACTCTATACGATTCGAATTAAAGCGGCCGGCGTAGAAACAACCGCGTTAAGCGCGACGCTGCAAGTAACCGGCATTTCAGGCGTGTTGAAAAATTCCTCTAACCTTTCCGTGATTCCGAACGCCAATATCAATTTGTTTGGTGCCACCTCTCGCTCCACGCGCAGCGATTCGAACGGATTGTTCGCGATTTATGGAATACCATCTGGAAATTACACGCTGCAAGTCGACAAACCCGGATTTGCGGCGAGCCCGGTCACGATCACCTTCACCAATGCGGACATCAATCTGGGAGTCGTAACCATCGACCCGCTGGCGCGCATCATTGTGAACGCCACGCGCGCCAACACATCGTTCGAGATTTGGGGCAATGTAAAAACCAACGAAGGAACGCAAGAAATAACGACCGCCGTTCACTTCCCGATCAACGGCGGAACCGCCGACAACGGATTTTCAACGACCAACAAACCCGAAATGTTGCTGAAGGCAAACGTCGCCTACAAATTAAACCTGAACATTCCCGGATACGCGCCGGAAATTCTCAACAAAACGTTGGCCGACGGAGAAACTTACACGTGGAACGTTTCAATGACTCAGTTGACCGGAATCGCGGGTCTCGTTTCGCTGGGCGGGGGAGCCACCAATCCCAACGGCTTAAACGTTTCGGTCGCGGCCGGCCTCGACGCGAATCAAGATGGGAAATGGGATCTTGGCACCCCGGACCGGTTCGCCAATATTTATTTAGCGGCCGGTGAAACTCAAGCTCCGTATTCGCTGATCGGTCTCACCGCTGGAACCTATCGACTTGTGGTAACGGCCCCCGGTTTGAGCCCACAGACGGCGACGCTCGCTTTCGCAAACGTCGATCTCACGCAAAATTTTGCGCTTACTCCGGGGGGGATCTTAAATTTAAGTCTCGCGTTCAGCGGCGACACGACCGGGCTTGATTCGAACGACGGCACCGCGAGCGACAATAAATTCCAGACCACGTTGCGCATTCTTCTGCAAGACGGTTCCAGTCAATCGCAAACATTCAGCGTGAACACCAACGCGGCCAGCACATCGCTGACCTCGACCATCTCCGGCTTGCCGGATGGAACGCATACGGTGCGCGTCGATCCGTTGACGGGTTTCTCGAAATCTCCGCTGGGCGCGCAAACGTTCCAGATTAGCGGCGCGGCCGGATCGCTGTCGCTTCAATTTGTGAAAGATTCGGGCGTCATCCAAGGCACCGTGCAATTGCCGAGCGGCACATCGATGTCCAATCTCACTTTCCTTCTTAAGAAAGACGGCTTGGTGCAAACAACGCCGGCCACTTCCGGCAACACGTTTACCTTCAGCGGATTATCGACGGGCCGCTACACATTGTCGATTTCGGATTCGTTCTCTCTCGCTTCGAAAGTGACCGACATTCTCGTGACGAACGGCCAGACCACGCAAGTGACCATCAATCTCGACGGCGTTCGCGTGGTGCCGATCTCCGGCATCGTGCGCACAGTAGCCGCCGCACCGAAAGACTCGCTGTCCTCGATCATTTCAAACGGAACCCAGATGACGTTCTATACGGTGGGGGGCACCGTCAATGTTTCGCCGTTGCATGTGCGCGCGCAAGTCATCAACGCCGATAACAGCATCGACAAACTGCCGACGGTTTCAACCCGCGTTTTGGACCCGAGCAAATTTAAATACACGACGGTCGCCGCCGACGGCACCTATTCTCTCGCGCTCGAAGTGGGCAAGCGTTACCAAATATCGGTCAACGCGGACTTCGACAACAGCGGAACGGACGACGTTTCGATCGATCCGACCTCGATGTACATCACGGAGGCAAAGACCGGCGTCGACTTCCTCATTAAAGACGGCGGCAAGATACAAGCGACCATCACGCTTCCGTCCACCGAAAGCAATTACAACCTGACCGCCACATTGATCGATGCGAGCCGAAACGAAACAATAAAGGAAGAAACTCTTTCAGTGGTGGGACTCACGGTCATTCAAACTTTCTCGAACCTGCGCACCGGCTCTTATTTCGTGAAGATCACCGATCCCAACACTCCGGCTCAATATTCATGCAAACCGGTGTTCGTCACGATCGGCGACGCGTCGGAAACGAAATCGGTTTCGATCTTGATGTCGAACGCCGGTCTCTTACGGTTTAAGTTGGCCGATTCGTTCGGCACATTAATTTCTTCCCTTAACAAAGACGTGATGTTGCCGGCCGGATTCAAGATTCTCGTCTTTGGCCGCGGTCAAACGTTGACCGCCACCGGTCCCGACAGCGACGGCACGTGGACGTGTGCGTTGGTTCCGAATGTCGATTACACTGTCGACGTGAAACCGCCGCTTGATTTAAGCGGACTGGCCGCCGGCACGATTTTCATGCCGAAACAATTCCACGCGCTGATCAATAAAGGCGGCGCCGTCATCGACGCGGGCACGATCCTCCTCGAAACCGGCAAAAAAATCGTCGTCACCGTCAAAGACGACTCGGGTAACGCGCTCGCGAATATTCCGGTGTTCGCCTATCAATCGTTCGCAAAGAACCTCGCGCCGTTCAACACGCTCACGAATATTCAAGGTCAAGCGACGTTCGAGAATCTCGATCCGAAGATTCGGTTCTATGACTTTGCCGCAAATCCAGTCGGAGGGGAAACGTCGATCCCCACGTGGTCGGAGCAACGATCGATCGCCGTCGACGTGACCAAGAACAATTCGGATGTCGCGTTGAAACTCTCAACGAATAAGAGCTTCATCAAAGGAAAAGTGATCTCATCGGTCGGAGCGGCGTTGACCGCCGGCTACGGCGATCGCATCGGCCAACCCGGCGTCAGCATTCTCGTCACGTCGAACGATTCGCCGACACCGAGCGTGTTCATTTCCGATCCGGATGGGCAGTTCAATATTCTGTTGCCGGCCGGTAAACGCTGCAACATCGAGTTCATCGCGGAGAACCACTCACCGAAAACGCAGAAGAACGTCAGTCTGACCTCGGATGGATCGAATTTCGGAGAAATTTCGTTGCTGTCGAACGGCTTTAACATCAGCGGCGACATCGCGTTTTCAGACGGATTGCTTCCGAAAACGGACGACATCACGAAGATCATCGCAGTCGATAAATTGGGCAGTATTTATCGCGCTTATCTCACCAAGATTTCCAACGACTCGATCGAATATGTGAAAGGCTACTCGATTTACGGATTGGCCAGCGGCGTTCAAGTCGACATCAAGGCGATCAGCGCCAGCGGTCGCGTGACCACGCTAAAGAAAGGACTCGAGATTCAATCGAACACCGTGCTTAATCTCGAATATTTCATCGCGGCGCCGAATCTCAAAGCCAGTTTCATATCGAAAGATCCCGAGGAAAATCAGATCACCGCCCAATTCGACTGCACGCAAGCTTATCGCAACAACACAGACGATCTTGACGGAAACGGCACCGCCGATGATAATGAATTCATTAAGTTCGTCACGTTGGGTTCGGGAGCGGGCACGCTCGAGTTCGGTTCGGTGACGCCGGATCGCCAACGGGCGTCGTACGTGTATACGCTCGGCAATGATGGCAACAATGTATCGGTGGTTTTCAACGCTCAATTTACGACCGAAGCGATTAACCCGAAGACCGGAACGAATTTCACCGTCAGCGGATCGTTCTCGCATCCGATCGGACTTGAAGCGCAGAGAGCTGATTATATCGTCGATGATGAATCGAAAGATATTACGCTGACCGATGGATCGTCGGTGCTTTTCCCGGCCGGCGCGTTCACGACGAAATCCGACGACGACAACGGACATTTGGTCAAGCTCGCGGCCGCCGACAGCGTCACCGGCGTAAAAGGACAAGCGAGTCTCAATGCTGTTTCAGGCAAAGGCCGCGGAGCGATCGCTACCGCAAATCAACTCGGCGCTAAAGCTTATCCAAGTGAAATGTTCAAGGCGATTAAAGCGCTTGAATCCACCCCGAACGTTAATCCATTCAGTTCGTTCTACGACATCTTTTTGCCGGCCGGCATCAGCCATCTGTTTGATCGAAGCAATAAACCGACGCTGACCATTAAATACGATGAAAACGCCGACCCGGCGTTGATCAACATTTATTACTTCAACGAAGCGCGGAACGTCTACACGATCGAAAACGAAGACCGCCGCATCGACACGCAAAATCGAACCATCTCCGTCTCCATCGGCCATGCGTCGGTTTTCACCGTGTTCTCATCGAGTTCGTCCGTTATTCAAGGCGGCGGATACACGGGCGAACTGAATGTGTTCAACTTCCCGAACCCGTTCGACCTCAACAGTAAAACGGTCAGTCTCCAGGATGCGGGCTCGAGCGCCACAGCGCAGACGATTCAAGGCACGATGATAAAAATCAGCGTTCCCTCGGCGATGAGCGGCTCTGCTGAAATTCAGGTTTTCGACATGGCCGGCGAATTGGTTCGCACGATGCAGGCGTCACCGGAACCCGGCGCGCACACCTACATCGAGTGGGACGGAACGAACGATCACGGAAAGAAAGTCGCGTCCGGCGTGTATATCGCTCGGCTTAAGATTGGCTCTCAAGAACGATTCTTCAAGATGGCGGTCATCAAATGAAGATAAAAGTTCTTGGACTGAAAATTTTGTTCGCGACCGCGTTCTCTCTCTCCGCGGTCGCCGGGGCGACCGATAAAAATGTCGGAACGAGCAGCGCTCAATTCTTGAAAATCGGTGCCGGCGCGCGGCCGACCGCCATGGGAGATGCGTTCGTCGCGGTGGCCGACGATGTGAATTCGGTTTACTTCAACCCGGCCGGCATCGCGAATTTGGCTCGGCCCGAGTTTACGGCCATGCACACGCAATGGATCGCCAATACAAATTACGATATGGGCGCGTTTTCCTATCCGACTTCTTATGGAGCGTTTGGACTCGCCGCGGCCACGCTTAAAACGGACGACATTCAACGACGCGACGTCGACGAAACCCATACCGGCGACTTCAAAGCGATCGACGCCTCCTATTCCGTTTCTTACGCGCATAACATCGCGCCGCAATTGGCGCTCGGAGTCACCGCGCGCCTCATTCAACAATCCATCGATTCGACCTCGGCCAGCACGTACGACGCGGATTTCGGCGTGCTCAAACGCTTCGCCTCTTCGCCGGCGTCGTTCGGATTGGCTGTCAAACATCTGGGGAAGCCGGTTAAATTCCGGAAGGAATCCGATCCGCTGCCGATGAATGTTGACTTGGGCGCCGCCACCGAGTTGCTCGATAAGCGCTTGTTGGTGAGCGCGGACGGACGTTGGTTCCGGGACAACAGTCCCGGCTATGGCCTCGGTCTCGAGTACACCATGCCGCTTTCCGATAAGAATAAGTTCGTTTTGAGAGGCGGCTATAATTCGAAAGCAACCGATGCCGACGGTTCCGGAATCACGCTGGGGGCCGGCCTTGGGTTGGGCCGACTCGATCTCGATTTTGCTTGGGTTCCGTTCGGCGACCTTGGCGACACGTTTCGTTACGCGGCCCACATGAAGTTTTAGTTGTATACTCGCCACGTTTATGTCGTCCATGAGTCCTCTCAAATCCGTTTTATTTTTTATTTATTGCTTGGCGGCGCTGACGGCCGTCGGAACATCGGCGTCGCATGCATGGAAGATGCGGCAGCGGATGCTCGCTGAGAATAATTCTCTCGCCGCAATAAAGCCCGCCTAGACGCGCCACATGAAACACCATTCAATCGTTCGGACCTTATTAATGTCGTTGTGTATCGGAATCCTTTCATTCGTTTGGGCGGCTCCACGACGTCCCGAAAAAATGGTTCCACGAAAGAAAACCACTCAAACCACTTCGTCACCTTCCTCAAAACCGGCCGCTAAAAAAGAGACTCCGGTCGCCGCTGCTCCGGCGGAGACGACATCGAAGCCTGCGACCACTTCGCTTGAAAATGTGGCCGTGTTTATCATCGCGCATCCAGAAGGCGATCCGCATAAATTGGCCGCATTATTGAAATCGCATCCGAATTTTCACGCGACGCTGATATTCCCGCCGCATTACTTTGACGAACCGGCGCGAAAAACATCGACGGCTCTTTTTTCGATGCTTCAAAGTTCGCATCAAATCGAAATCGCGCTCGCGTTGGAAAACGAACCGATTCTTCCTCTTTTGGCGGATTTGAAAGTCGCCGGAGACGAGGTCTTGAAGTGGGGCGTTCCTTTCGCTTGGCCGGACGACGTGGCCGCGCAAATAGCGCGCGCGAGCGGCAAATATCAGAAGAGATGGTCCACGTTGCCGTCCGGTTTTTACCCGCCGTATCAAAGTCTGACCGAGCCGGTGGTTCAGACGTTGAAAAAATTCCGGCTCGATTGGGTGATTGGACACCCCTCGGCAACATGGGGAACTCGTTTTTTCGGCGGAACAGCGCTTTTGGCTCCGCCCAAACCGCCCGTGTTCGATGAACTTACGCTCGGCAGCAAACAATGGGCCGAGAAAATGGCCGAATGGGTTTTGAACCATCCGTTCGCGTTGGTCGACACCACATCGCTCGAAGACGCTACTTCGGACCAAGCGTTGATTGATGCACTCGTCAAAAAGAATTCGAAGCTTCCGTCGCCTCGGCATTTTATGTTGGGACAGGAGTTTACCGCGTTCATTCAGAACGAGTGGGACTTGCCGAAAAACACGGATCCGTTTTTGAATGATTACTCCGCTTGGATCGCTTCATCGCAACAAAAACGCGCATGGACCGCATTGGCCGATGCGAGACAGGTCATAGATACCTACCAACGCTCCGGGCACGCAAGTCTGCAACGCCTCGATGCGGCAACCGAAGAAATGTGCAATGCCGAAAGCGGACCGTTTTTATTGGAGTTGGGAAACAGCGACGAGCCGACGCCTCAGCAAACCGATCGTTCGATCGGCGAACGAAATTTCCTCGCGACGCTCAGCAACATTTACCGGTTGTGCGAAGCGCCGGTCCCGGCCAACTTGAGTTCGTGGTTTGCCACCCGCACGTTCCAAAAAACGACCGTGACAAAAACGCCTCAAAATGATGGTCCGTTTTTTGAAGAGAGCGCCCAAAGTCTAACTTGGAACGATCCCAAAAATGACGACAACGGCGCCGGCAAATACCTATACCCGCTCGGGAATTATCCGAAAGGACTTTTTGACCTTTATCAGTTGAATGTTTCATGGACGGATTCCGATGTGACCGTCACTGCAACGATGGGGAACTCGGTCACCGGAAAACCGACGAATATCGTGCCGCTCATCGACGTTTATATCGATGTGAACCGTCTGGCGGACGCCGGAAATACGAACGCGCTTCGTCAGCGAGGAAAAACACTTATCACGCGTGAAGCCGCGTGGGAATATGCGCTCACGTTTACTCCCAGCGTCGTTGTGCTTTATCAAGCGGTTCCGGGAAGCAATCCGCGCAGAGTGGAATTAAAATCCGCGGCCGCGCGCGGGGCCTCGTTATCGGCGACCTTTTCACGATCGGTGTTGCGTGGTGACCCCAAACATTGGCGGCTTTCGGTCGGTGTGATGGGTGCTGAGAATTCGCGGCGACAGGACGAGCCGACCCCATCCTCGATTCTCGTTAACGCCACCGAAAAGAATTTCGGCGGGGGCGCGTCGGGTGTCGTCGCGCCTTACATCGATCTGCTTGCTCCGACCGTCGAGGATCAAACGTCCCGCATCGATCCGAACACTTCCGGCGGCCCGCTCACGCTTCCTTTCGTCGAGAGCCAGTGAAATATGTTAGTCTCCGCCACCTTAACGACACTTTTGGGGCTGTAGCTCAGCTGGGAGAGCGTCCGCCACGGCGGAAGGTCGTCGGTTCGATCCCCTCCAAGGGATCAAAATGTTTTTTGTCTATGTATTAAAGAGTCAAAAGAATGGCCGTACGTACACCGGCCAAACAGAAAATTTGCAACGAAGATTAATGGAACACAACTCGGGTCGAACAATCTCGACATGTTCCAAAGGGCCTTACGATCTTATTCATGTAGAAACATATGACACTCGCAAAAAAGCAATGAATCGAGAGTCGTATCTGAAAACGGGAAAAGGCCGACAAGAGTTAAGGATGTTTTTGGGGCTGTAGCTCAGCTGGGAGAGCGCCTGCATGGCATGCAGGAGGTCGTCGGTTCGATCCCGATCAGCTCCAGTCTTCGCTCCTCATATAAAAAAGATACATTCGGAGCTTCCCCCGGAAAGCCAGGTGAATGCTAAAGAACGAAGTATCAATAAATAAAAGCGAAGACTGTCCCGCGTAGCCATAGCGATGCGGGACATACCAACCAGGGGCATTCCTTTGAAAATTTTATCCGGCCAGGCTCGTGGCCGATCCATCAAAACGCCGTCTCGCGACAGCGTCCATGTGCGTCCTATTTTGGCGCGAATAAAAAAATCCTTATTCGACATTCTTCGGCCCAAACTTCCGGGAGCGGCCTTTCTCGATC
>CAYXDS010000046.1:0-13888 GCA_964463805.1 uncultured Elusimicrobia bacterium
CACGAAAGGCCGTCACGACATCATCAATATTACGGCCGATCTCGACAAGCGCGTTCAGTCGTCGAAGATTGCCGAAGGGTTTTGCCTGGTGTCGGCCATGCATATCACCGCGGCCATTTGGGTCAACGACGAAGAGGAAGGGCTTAAACAGGATTTGTTCGAATGGCTTGAAAAGCTGGCTCCCGTCAACCCAAACTATCGTCATCACCGAACCGGCGAAGACAATGGGGATGCGCATCTAAAACGGTCGTTGTTGCATCATCAAGCGATCTTGCCGATCACAAAATCAAAGTTGGATTTGGGTCCCTGGGAACAAGTTTTTTACGTCGAGTTCGATGGTCAACGGCGCAAACGCGTCGTTGTAAAAATCATCGGTGAATAAATTTGGAACGTAAACTTTCTCTTCGACTTATATTCGCGGTACTGGCGGCACTCGCTTGTGCCTTATTTTTCAAGCGGTGCAGCGATCGTGCGCAGGTGTCCGAACCGATGCCGACGCCTGCTGTTTCAACTTCATCCGCCCCGACATCCGTTCCGCCGGTTGTCGTCGCTCCGCCGGCACCCGTCGTTGTTGCGTCGCGCTCTCCCGAGAAAAAAGCGGCGGTCAAACCGCCGGTGAAGGTGGAATCCGCCGCCGCGCCGTCGACGATGGCGCCTCCGCCGGTCCAAATTCATAAAGAGTTGATACCAAAAGATATCGAGATCGTGCGCGTGTATTATTCGGCGATGATTTCGGGCCCGGCGAGTTCGATTCCGTTCGATATCAACGGTTCCGGATTCACGAAAGAATTCGAAAAAATGATCACCGTTGAATCCGGTCAGCCCGATGCGGCCGTAAAAAATCTCGCGTTGGTGACGCCGAATCAAATCCACGGCACGCTCGAAATTTCCGCGCAATCAAAAACGATGGTCGCGTTCCCGCGCGTGTTGATCAATGGCAAAGTCGTGTTTCAGGCGCCCGAACCTTTCGCGGTGATTCGGCCCGGAGAAGTGCTGAATTTCGTGTTTACCGAGATGGGGGAGTCGGGACGCAGTGGACGTTTTCGCGTGTTCACGAATCTCGATCAGCAAATGTTTTCCGAGTTTAAAGTCAGCGTTAGTACGCCGGCGATTCAGATCTCGGCGCTCGAGCCGGTGTTGCCGTTCATCGTCGACGGGACGATCATCATCGGACCGGCCGTCGGAGGCGAGTACGACATCGACGTGTCGATAAAAGGCAAGTCGTTGTGGTTCCGTAAGGGCATCGTGCGCGTGGTTCGACCGAACGTCGGACAATCCGGATTGATTCAACGCGTACAGGCGTCCGACGGTTTTCAACGTCCCGGCGATCGCGTGAAATTCGTAATTCAAGGCAGCGGTTTCCAACCGCAAGATGTGAATTTAATTCAAGCGACGATCAAAGGGCTCGATACAATCTCGAGTAGCTTCACGTACGTGAGCCCTGGTCGTCTCGATTTGGAAATAATGCTGCCGTCCAATGCACCGGAAAAAATTTACGGATTAACCTTGTCGGCGGGGTCGGAGGTTCTTCAGGATCTTCCGAACGCTTTTGAAGTCGTTCCGCGAAATTGGCCGCGACTGTTGCGACTGGACCCGCCGTTGGTTCCCGGAGGTCAGAGCATGTTGAGTCTTGTCGGCCGAGACTTGGATGCGGACTTTATTTCGAATATCAAAATCGAAACCGACGAGCCGCAATTAACGATCGGCGCGTTCAAATTAGCGAATTCGCAGCGTGCTGACGCGTCAATTTCGGCCGGACCTGATGTAAAATCAGGCGACTATTTGCTGAAGATGACCTCTTCCGGAAAGCCGGTCAATCCGGAGGCGGGCAGTCTTATTCGCGTCAACTCGAAGTAACCCACCTAACCACGCTAATTTTAGCGGCAAATTGTTACCAGACGTTTACTGATTCTTCACGAAAATTTAATCGCTTATTGACTAAATTGAATGTAATGATTTTTGTCCCATTTCCATTCGCCTGGTCCCGCTTTGGGAAAAGGCTCCTTACACTATTCCTAACCGGAATCACGGTGATAAATAGCTGCGTCGATTTGCGCGCGGCGATGCCGATCGTCGTTCCGCAAAAATCCGTCATTTATATTCAAGATGTGCACGGAAATCTCGCCGCTCAAAGCGCGATTAGCGAGATCGTTCAATCTTGGATGACCAACAAAGGCGTCGGCGTCGTCGCGCTTGAAGCCGCGTTCAACGATATCGATCTCAACGTTTTCCGTTCGTTTCCTTATCCGACCAGTCTTCGTTCAACCGCCAATTATTTTCTGAAAAATAATTTGCTGTCGGGGCCGATTCATGCGGCGTTGGTTTCACCGGCGGCGCGGATCCCGCGGATTGTCGGCGTTGACGATCCCGTTCATTACGATGCGAACGTGAATGCTTTGCGCGCGGCGGCCCCGCTTCGTCTGACGATTCTTCCGATTCTCCACGCGACTCGTTCCAAAATCAACGCGCGGAAGTCCATTTACTTTCACGGCGAATTGCGGAAATTCGATGAAGCCGTGGAGGCTTATGACAGCGGTCGTCTCTCACTGATTGAATTTGCCGCCTTCATTACCGAGCTTCGCGGTTTGCGCACTGCGTCGAATGCACCGGAACTCCAGAAATTACTGGCTGCGCAACAATTGTTCGATTCGATTTCTACGGATGCTTATAAAACCGAAATCACCGCTCTGCTAAGGAATGCCGCCGGTAAATTAACCTCGACCGAGCTTTCCGCGTTGCAGCGGCGTGATGGCGAGGCGATGCTTGCGTTTGTCGAGAAATACCCGGGCGCCGATATTGCGCGTTATCCGGCGGTGGCGGCTTTGCTTCGTTATTGCAGCCGAATGGCCAAAATCGATTTCAATGAGTTGATCGACGAAGTCGTCGTTCTCGAACAAGACGCTTACGATCAACTTGCGCAATCCCAAGCGGAGCGGCGTTTGATCGGCGCGTCGCGGTATATTTCGCTCGCCGAAAAAATCGTCGACTTTTCACTTTCGTCCGCCGAGTGGGACGCTTATCAAAAACTCTCTCCAACGTATCGATCGATGTTGCCGGTTCGATTAAGGGTTTTTGAATCGTTCTATCGCGAGGCCGAAGCGCGCAACGCGGCCATCGCCGAAAATTTAATTCGTTCGATGAATGAACAAAACACGTCGATCTCGGTACTCGTGACCGGAGGATTCCATAGCCGCGGCGTGCGCGCGTTGCTTGATGCGGCAGGCATTCATTCGACAATCGTCGTGCCCGATCTCAAAAGTGCGAAGTTGCCGAAGGGTAACGCGTACCTCGGCGTGTTCTTTCAGGCGCCGTCGACATTCGAACGATATTTCGGCGGCCCGAACACATTTTTAGGCGAGCCGCCGATAAAGTCCGCGAATGTCGATGCATTGAAAGCGTTCCTCATTGCCCGAGCGGGCATCGAGAACCCGTTATCGAGAGATCAGATTCGACAACTCGCCGCCGAATTAAAAACCGCTTTCGACGTCGATGTCGCCGTTTCTGAAGCAGAGAATCTGGTGGAATTTCATATCGATAAACCCGGCGAAGGACCATTGCTGGGGCGGTTTCACGTGTCGCGTGAAACCGGCGATATCGAGCCATTGCGGTTCACGTCACCGGTTAGAGACTTGCATTCGAGTGGGGCGGGGGACCGCTTGACCAGCGAGGACGGTACGCTTCAGGATACGCTTGAATTTTTGAACAGCATTGGTCTCTCGGAATTGGGTGCGAATTTGGAACGCCAATATGAGAAAGCGATTGATCAGTACCCGCAGCTCCGGGAATACGTTAGCCAAAATAACACGCCGATTTTATTCCGGCTGGTTCGCAACAGTTCGGTGGTGGCAAGTTTGGATGATACGTCGGATAAAGCGGTCATTGTGCTTGATTTGCGATTGCTCGAATATCCGCGTTTGCTCAGTCAAGAACTTCACGAAGAATTTCATCATTTGCGTTCTCGAATCGTGGTGGGCCCGACGTTGGCCAATGTCGATCAGCGCGCTTCTGACGAGATTTGGGCCATGCTCAATAAAGTGAAGGCTTTCTTTAATGAAAGGGACAATGAAAAACGCACTCAGCTTATCGGCAATGTTTTATTGGGTGGTTATGATGATTTCGGCATACACAGACTTCTTATTTCCGTTTTATCGAAAGAAATGCGAGTGCGCGTATTTGCCCCGATAAAAAATTTAGGCGCGTTGCCTCGGGAGAAACTGCAAGAATTTTACAGTTTGGATGAATTAACCAAGCGTTCCGGCGTTTTTAACGAAAAAGCTGTTCTCGAGAGAATTTACAATCTTGTTCGGGAAACAAAAATGTTCCCGTCATTGATGGATTATTTCGAACAGAATCCTTTCGAGACGGTGCAGCTAAACTTTGCAAGCCATGTTAAATCCGTTGAAGATAAAGCTCAGGACACACTTCTTATAGGCGACGCAAATGTCATTCGCTTGGCGGACGACGTTCAATTCGTCCAGTCGCTCCAAACTCTGCGAGTGAATGAAGAGTCGGAGGAGTTTGCGCGTGAATTTCGAGATCAAGATGTTGCCGTGGTTGAGCCGCATGCCGACGATGCCGTTATTGCGATGGGCGCGACGCTGCGGCGTTTGATTAAGGCAGGCTCTCGCTTAACATTTATCAGCGCGCTTCCTGATCATGAAGGTGTGAAAGGTGACTCGTCGCAGCGGGCCAAGCAAACTGTTCGACATGACGAGGGCGTCGCGTACGTTACTAAGCTTGGTTTGCATCAAACCGATTTCGTCAATCTCGGTTTTGATTTGAAGTTGTTAGATAAAGAAATTTTTGAATCAGACGTAATTACACCGGAAAACGCACCGGAAATGCCGCAACTGACCGCTGAAAATAAGGAAGACATAAAAGGGATCGTTCGTCGGAATCCGAATGCCAAAGTGTGGTTCATTCCGTTTCCATTTTCTAAACACCGCCGCCATCCGCATCATGTCGTTACAAGTCTGGCTTTTCTCCGTACGTTGCGGGATATGCGCCCAGACGCAAAAATTATTCTTTATGAGACCCGTGAGAGCGTGCACAAAGGGCGGCGTAGCGATTTTGATACCGAGCAAGTTGTTCCAAATCTCGTCGTTGGTTTTGATCAGCCGACGATGGATTTAAAGAAAGACGACATTAAAGTTTACAAGTCGCAAGTCGAACGTATTCCTTACCACGATGAAATAGAGCGATCAAATCTTGCGCAGGCGAAAATCGAAGATTCGGAACGTGGCGTGAACGTCGGGAAATATGTCGAACGTTTCTTGATGGGACACGTGCGCCAACGGAACGGCGCCAGTCATTTGGGCGTTTGGCCGTTTCTCACTTCTTTTTATCGGTCGTTTCACAATGTCGCGGTTGGGTTTGCGCTCGTGCCCGCCGCTATCGAGTCGATCTTGTTTGTCGGCGGCGGAAGCGCGTTGGTTCTTTTTGCCGGAGGATTTGCGTTCACGTTTTTGAATATCTTTCTCGTTTCATCTGTGTTCCAAATTGTATGGCAGCTTTTGCACGGGCCGGAATCTTTTGTCGGAAATAAAAATGCGATAAGCCTTTTCACTCTTGTTTCGCTCGCGTTATTCGCTGGGCTTGAGCAATTCGGGTTTATTCCGATCTCTTCCGCGTATAAGATGTCGATCACAGTTTTCCTGCTCTTTAATATCCATTTCGGGTGGAATTTGATTAAGATGCCTTCCGTATTCGAGCTCCAGAACGCTCCGGCGCCCGTTGTGGGGCCTGTCGCGGCTCGTGGGTCGGCACCGAAAAGATTCGATAAAAAAGATTCAATTTATTTGAGTGAAGCTTGAAGTAATAAAGGAGTGTCGTGGGAAAAAGTTCGGCTTCAAAAGGTGCGTTACTGTTTGTTGAGGCTTTCGCAGGACTTTTCGACTTGTCTCAAACCGCGCATGCGGAACTGCTTGAGCGTGTCGACGGATTAACCAAGGAAGAAGCGGAAGCGGCTCTCAAATATTTGCGGCAGCAGCTTCGTCGTTCGCAGACGCCCACCACCAAATCCAAGCGCGCTTGGATCCTCTTATTCACGGCCATGGTGCAACGCGGCCAGCATCTTTATTCGGCCGTTTTGAAACTTGTGGGCGAAGCGCGCGGTCTTTTCGAAACGCTCGACGATAAATTCGGACTCGCTTGCGCCACGTTGGAAGTGTCTCTTTCCAATCGCGAATTGGATCGAAACACGCTCGCGCTTCAATACGCTCAAGAAGCAATTAACTTGTTGCAGATGTTCGCGCCTTCGATCGAATTAGCGTGGGCCTACAGCAACCTCGCTACGATTTACATCAATCGTTCCCAGCCGAAAGAAGGCTTCTCTTCGGCACAAAAGGCGCACGAGATCTTCCAACAGCTGAAAGCTCAAGACGGATTCGCATGGAACGCCTGCAATTTGGCTAGCCTTTACTTGGAAATGGGCGAATCGGAAAAATCGCTCGAACTTTATCAATCGGCATTGCAGACGTTTACCGCTTCCAACAATCATCAAGGCATCGGTTGGAGTTCGCTCGGATTGTCGACCGTACACCGCCGGCGGTGCCAATTCCAACAGGCGTTGCAGTACGTTGAAAAAGCGCAGCAAATCTTTGAAAAATTGAAATTGACCGACCGCATCGGTTGGTGCATGTTGCACCGGGCCGCTTTGTTGCGCGGTCATGCGCGCGAGAAAGAAGCGCTTGAGCTGAATGCGAAAGTCATGAAAATTTTTACACCCGCCAAAAATTTGGATGGCGTCGCTTGGTGTCATTTCCAAAACGCGCAAATTTTACGCGATCAAGCGCAGCCGATTAAAGCATGGCAAGAATTTCAGCAGGCGTTGGAGCTTCACGAGCACGTGTACAATCGATTCGGCGTGGCATGGGATTTAAACGAGATCGGCAAGACCTATTTGGGGCTCAATAATATTGCGCTCGCCAACGAAAGTCTCACGCGCGCGAAGTCGACCGCGTATCAGATGAATTTGCCTTCGTTAAAAGCCGACGTCGAAAAGAACTTTGCGAATATGTACCTCGATCAGGGAATGATTGAAAAGGCCCGTGAGTCTTTGGAATTGGCCGAAGGTTTTTGTGCGCACGCCGAGGCGTTCGAAACTCGGTCTGAAATTTGTTTATCTCGCACGCGCTACAGTTTACTCACCATGAACTTTCCTGCTGCGCACGTGTCGATTAAGCACGGTCAGGTGCTTTGCGATACCTACGGTTTCTCACGGTTGAATCCGATGTTCGATATGTATCGCGGTGAACTCTTCTTAATGGAAGGGAAAATCGACGAAGCGGAGACCTGTTTCAATAATGCGCTCGCCTTTGCAAAGAAGCATGATTACCGATACTTGTTTCTGAAGGTTCCACTCGGATTTATTCAGATTCATATGGCGAGAAAACAGGTGAAGAAGACGCTGGAAATGTTCGGCCCGCTTGAGAAAGCCATTAAATCGTGGGGCGCGCGCAAGTTGCGCGCGAAACTTCTCGCGTTGCGTACGATCGCGAACGCGCAGCCCGGAGGCGTGTTGGATCCGACTTTAATTCGACAGAGCCTGCTCATTCTCGATTTGAATGGGTTTTTATTAACGAAGCTTCAGTTTTTGGAATTATTTGAATCGGCGGCGGATAAGATCGGCGATAAGGCGGCAATGAACAATTTTATGGTTCAACGCGAACAGCTGCTTAAGCGTGCCCCCTCTGATTTGCGTAACTTATCGCCGCGGAAATCGGTGCTGGAAATGATTCCGGTTTCGCTCGCTTCTTAACGCGTCAGCAGCGCTTCAAGACCCTTCCGAATCATCATTACGCCGATCGCCGCGAGGAAGATCGCCACGACTTTGCCCATCATCCGGCCGAACACGTCTCCGATTCGCCGGAAAATCTTTTCGGATCCGATAAACATGTAAAGCGTGATGACAAGATTGGCGATCAACGCCAATAAAACGGCGAAGGGCGCGTGCATGTCGTTTAAGATGAGTAGCGTTGTGATCATGGCGGGGCCGGCGATCAATGGAATTCCCAGCGGAACGACGCCCGCATACTCTTCGTATTTGATGCCGACCGAGAGTTTCGGAGTTTCGCCGAAAATTTCCCGAATCGAAAATATCAGCAACAAAAGCCCGCCCGCTATTTTGAAGTCCGACGGCGTGATGCCGAGAAAGCGGAACACGTAATGGCCGGCCAGCGCGAATCCGATCCCTAGAAAAAACGCCGTAAATACCGCTTGAATCGCAAGCCGGCGGCGTTGCTCGGAGGAGTACCCATCGGTGAGGCCGAGGAACATCGGTACGAGCCCGATTGGGTCGATGGCTACAAAAAGCGGGATGAATGCGAGCAGGAACGATTCCATAAGCTAAGTTTACGTCTGAAATTGTAAGATCGCTGTCCTAATTTTATCTTGTTTATAAATTTAGGCGCGGTAGCTCAGTTGGTAGAGCATGGGACTCATAAGCCCAGGGTCGGCGGTTCGATCCCGCCCCGCGCTAAAATTTTGCTGGCGCAAAATTTGGACAATGGCATTGGAAAATTGAAAATAGATTGAGAGCGAAGCGATCGTTGTGATGACAAGGCAAAATTTTCCTCCATTTTCTAATGCCATTTTCGGCCGTGTATGTTCCAACTAAAAAACCTCACGTTAAAATCCCCAATCATTCAGTCTCCTATGGTCGGTTGCACCGATCTCGCTTATCGGCTTATCGCGCGAAAGCGCGGGCTTGAATTTTGTTTTCCGGAGATGATTTCGGCGAACGGGCTCATGCATCAGAGCCGTCATACCGATGATTTAATGAAGACGGTACGGGCCGACCGACCGCTTGGGTTGCAGTTAATGGGATGCGATCCCGATGTCATGGCTGCAGCGGCGAAGCGCGTTGAAGGCCGCGGATATGACTTGATCGATATGAACCTTGGTTGTCCTGTTCGCAAAGTCACATCGACCGGCGCCGGCGCCGCCATGTTGAAGGATTTGAAGAACACCGAGAATGTGTTCAAAAAGGTGGTCAACGCCGTTGAGAAAGTTCCGGTGACGATAAAAATGCGCGTCGGTTATGAAGACGACTCCGGTAACGAAGCGGTTGAAGTCGCAAAGATCGCCGAGGCGAACGGCATTTCGATGATCACCGTGCATGGTCGAACACGCGCTCAAGGGTACACAGGAAAATCCAATTGGGAAACGATCGGAAAAGTGAAACGCGCCGTTAAAATCCCCGTGCTCGGCAATGGAGATGTGGTCACTGCCGCCGACGCAAAACGGATGCGTGAGATCAGTGGTTGCGACGGCGTAATGATTGGCCGCGGTGCATTGGGGAATCCTTGGCTTTTCAAACAAATCCACGAACACCTTTTTGAAGGCAAAGAACCGACAACCCCTACGCTTGAAGAACGCATCGAAGCCGTGATGGAGCACTTGGAGCTTGAGGTGTTGTACGAAGGGGAACAACGCGCCGTGTACCATATGCGGCGTATTGGTTCGTGGTACATCGCTGGGATCACGAATGCGGCCGCGTGGCGCGCCGAGCTTGTACGTTGCCAAACGATTCCGATGGTTCGAGAGGTGTTGCTTCGCGCGCTTACGCAATCGAAAGAATTTCGAGTCATTCCATCCACGATGACCGAGGGGCAATGATTTATCTGTTGCCGCTTTTGCTGTTGTTGTTCTCTCCGCTTCACGCCGACCAATTGGATTCGCTCATCGATCAAGAAAAGCAAAATCAAAAACAATGGACCGACGATGTCGACGAACTGCCGCCGGCTTATTTGTGGGGGAATAAAGCAGGCGTCGAAATTTATGCGGCGTCCGCTTATGATGGGAAGGCGGGTTCGTTGTGTCAGCCGATCGAATTCGACGAGTTGATCGAGATGTCTCGCGGAACAATCACCGACCGTGAAACGATTTTAAATCTATCGCTGCCGCGCGTTCGCGAGATGCTGCAGCAGTCATGCATGATTCGGCCCAACGACAAATTGATCGCCGTCGGCGAAGGATGGCAGAAGACGGTCGTTGTTTCAGAGTTTGTCGTGCGCCGCGATCGCTTGGTTTGTCCTCACGATTCTCCTTTTTCCCTTTGGGCTTCAATCGAGCCGCAGCTTGAACAGGAACCCATTTTCTTTTCAAGCGAAGGTTCGTGGCCTGAAACCGACAACGGATTCCAGCGTCTTCGGGAAGTGGAACCATTGGATCAAGACTCTCCGATTCGAAAAACGGTGGAATCCTTGGTTCCCGATCAGGCTGAATTTAAACTTATGCTGGTGGGTCTTCACGCGACGAATGCGGACTTGCTATATCTGCTTCGTCGACGGACCGCGACGCTGGAAGACGACGGCCTTCCGAACGAAATTTTATTGATTAAGTCGGGGACTCAAGTCGAAAAATTGTGGGTTGAACGGGTGGACATCAAAAAAGGCTCCGGTCATTTGCGCGTGGAGGCCATGCTTGATTACAATCACGACGGATTGATCGACGTCATCGTTTCCGGCGATCATAATGGTTGTCCTTATCAAATTGTTTTTGAGGGAACCTCCACCGGGTTAAATCGTGCGGATTTTCCGATCAAACCCTGCTCCTGCCAGTGAAAAACGTCACCTTGTTTTGAAATAGGTGATCTTGTAAGCTTTTTTCGTCCATGGAAATATTTTGCCGTTTATTATTCGGGCATTTCCTTGCCGATTTCACTTTCCAAACGAATTATCTCGCTGAGTGGAAACGACGCGAGTTTACGGGTCTTTTAGTGCATGTGTTTATCCATCCTTTGTGTTATGTGTCTTTGGCATGGCCTTACCTTGGCGATACCTGGCGAATTTACGGTGGTTGGGCTCTGAACGGATGGGTTTGCGTGGCGCTGGCGTCAATGGCCCACTTCCTTGAAGATTGGGTGCGTGTCAACGCCATCGGTCGCGGTTGGAACGACAATACCTTCTTTTACTTGTGGGACCAAGCGGTGCATTTGGTGACGTTGTGGTTTGTTGCGCCGGTGGACCGGATGCCCCTGGAGAATGATTGGCCGCTGTTGGGTGTTCTGTTCGTGCTGGTGACCCATTGCGCCACCGTCACCATTTGGTTTATCGAAAAGGATATTTATGGACGTGAATACCCGGAAACCGAAGAAAAATATATTTCGATTTTGCAGCGACTGGTCGTTTGGTTGTCGTTTTTCCTTCCTTATCCATGGTGGATATTCGTGTTGGGATTCGTGCTCGTTAGTTTTGGCCGTCACGTTTGGACGCGGCGCGTCGACTTTACCTGGCCCAGCGTGATTATGGGAAACCTCATCGCCATCGCCTGCGGATTGGTCGCTCGATTCGGTCTTAAATTCCACTTCTAACTCCGCCGATGTTTCACGGCTCCATTCGCTTCCCCGAAGCTCTACTCGGCCTCATCACATTTTCGCTTGCGTTTGCGGCATCCGTGCATGCAGTTCTACGCCGACGCAATCCGCACGCAGCGCTTTATTGGTTGCTGGTCGCATGGGTGTTTCCGTTGGTGGGTCCGTTTCTTTATTACTTTTTCGGTATTAATCGCGTGCAACGGCGCGCCGCGCGTTTGCGACGTCGACGCAACCCGCGAGCCCCATCTCCGTATTTGATCCTCAGCAGCTCGATTGAGGAAACGTCAATTTCGTACGAGATGCGACATTTGCTTTCTCTGTGTCGCGTCGTAGAAAATGCGGTCAAACTTCCTTTGACGCGCGGCAACGACATCACACCGTTGATCAACGGGGAAGAGGCGTTCCCGGCGATGCTGACCGCCATTGATCGTGCCGAAAAATCTGTCGCGCTTTCCACTTATATATTCGATGGCGATGAGATGGGGCGTCGGTTTATCGACGCGCTTGCGCGGGCTGTTGATCGAGGCGTACAAGTGCGGGTTCTTATCGACGATGTTGGAGCGGGTCTTCATTGGCGGTCGGTGTACCGAGAATTGGCCGAACGTCGCGTGCCCGTTGCTTACTTTTTGCCGACGTTGGCGCCGTGGCGAATGTCCTATATCAACTTGCGCAATCACCGTAAAATCCTCGTCGTTGACGGTCAGATCGCGTTTAGTGGGGGGATGAACATTACCGCGCATCATTTGGTGCGACAGCCCACCCGGCATACGGCTCAAGACGTTCATTTCCGTATTCACGGCCCCGTCGTCGCACAAGTCATGGAGGCGTTTCGCGTCGACTGGCATTTCACAACCGGGGAACTCTTAAATGGAGCGTTGTGGTTTCCTGAATTGCAGGAACACGGGATTACGTTCGCGCGCGGGATCGCGGACGGTCCTGACGAAAATTTTGAGAACGGAAAATTTACGTTGCTGGGAGCGTTGGCTCATGCAAGAAGGACCATCCGCATCGTCACTCCTTATTTGATTCCGGATGTTGCATTGGTTTCCGCATTGAATCTTGCTGTTATGAGCGGCGTGCAAGTCGATGTCGTGCTGCCCGAGAAAAGCGATTTGTCGGTGGTATCTTGGGCGACACAGGCGATGTTGTGGCAACTTCTCGAGCGTGGCGTGCGGGTTTGGCGATCGCCGTTCCCGTTTGATCATTCGAAGCTTATGGTAATCGACGGCGGATGGACGCTTTTCGGATCGACGAACTGGGACTCGAGAAGTTTGAGGTTAAATTTTGAGTTTAACGTCGAATGTTACGGCCGCGGGCTCGCCGCGCGCATCGAAGATGTTATCGATACCAAAATCGCTGTCTCGCACCGTGTCACGCTTGCTGAAATGGACTCGCGTGCGCTGCCGATCAAGCTTCGGGACGGCATCGCGCGGCTATTTTCTCCGCTTTTATAGCCGCTTGACGACCGCACTCAATTTTCTGTATGTCCATCGGCAACACGCTTAATTCATGTAAGCCAAAACACTTACTCAATGAAGCGGGGGACCCAATTGATTTGATCACACGATCTTGGGGTGAATGTCCGCTCAGGCGGACTAGGACCGTCCAGCCCGAACCCGACAGCTAACCCCGTCAGCCCATATATGGAAGAGCGAAGCTAAAGAGCCTGCTCTTTGGCTTTTTTTATGTTTGGAGTGGTCAGATGGGAGAGAAACTTCGTCATTTGGTGTTCGGGAAACCGAGAGATTTAAAAGATCCGCATATTTTTCACAACGTTTCTTTGGTGGCGTTCCTTGCCTGGGTTGGATTGGGGGCCGACGGATTGTCCTCCTCCGCTTACGGTCCTGATGAGGCGTTTCGAGCCTTGGGCGCTCATACCCATCTCGCCATTCTGCTGGTGGCCATGACTGCGATCACCATCTTGGTCATTTCCTTCGCCTACTCCGATTTAATTCAATATTTCCCGGGAGGCGGTGGCGGTTATCTGGTTGCCTCGAAGCTGCTTGGGCCGCGTGCCGGTGTCGTATCCGGTTGCGCCTTGCTGGTTGACTACGTGTTGACCATTTCTGTTTCCGTCGCTTCGGGATGTGATGCGCTTTGGTCTTTCCTCCCGGTTTCGATGGCCGCACATAAATTGACCGCTGAATTCATTATTTTGGTTTTCCTTATGATTTTGAATTTGCGCGGCGTCAAAGAATCGGTTTCATTTCTCGCGCCATTATTCATTGCATTTATTCTCACGCATTTATTCATGATCTTGTACGCGGTTTTCAGAAACGTCTCCGGTTTGCCGGCCGTGTTTCATGATGCGGCGTCCGATTTCCACTCGTCCGTTGGCTCGCTTGGATGGGCTCCCGTCATCTTTATTCTATTGCGCGCATATTCGATGGGCGGCGGTACCTACACCGGCATCGAGGCTGTTTCGAACGGTGTGACGATGTTGCGCGAGCCGCGCGTAAAAACCGGCCAACGAACGATGTTCTTGATGGCCGTCTCGCTTGCTTTTACCGCGGCCGGTATCTTATTCGGTTACTTGCTTACGAATGCCATGCCGGTAGAAGGAAAGACGAT
>CAYXDS010000047.1:0-13773 GCA_964463805.1 uncultured Elusimicrobia bacterium
CCAAACGACTGCGCGATCATGTTGAAACAATTGCCGATCGAGAATTGCATGTCGCGGTAGGTATTGTTGAAAAGTTTGATCAACTCGCCCGCTTCCAACGACTCGACGCTGACCACCGAATGTGTAAGAGCACGAAACAAATTCTCGGCAAGTTCCAACGACTTCGGATTTAAACCGGAAATGATTTGAGGCAACGAGCGCAATTCTTCGAGCGCCTTGCCCTCCACCGTGCGCTCAGGACAAAAGGCCACGCGTATTTCTTCGAGTGAACGCCCCGAATAACGCTGCAGCAACGGGCACACGATATTTCGAGAAACGCCAACGGACACGGTGCTACGCAACACGACGAGTTCGTTGCCGGTGTAGCACGGCTTCAATCCCTCAATCGCCGCCACCAAATGATCCAAATTCGGTTGACCGTTGGCCTTCAGCGGCGTTCCGACGCTGATGATATGCGCGTCGAACTCAAGGCCGGTCGGTGCCGTCGCGTGGAAAAAAAGTTGTTTATCGACCAACTGCTCGAGCAAATCGTCCAAGCCCGGCTCAAAAAAATGCGCTTTCTTCGCTTGGATCGACTTAAGAATTTTCGGGTTGTTCTCGATGCCATGGACTTTGAAGCCGAGTTTGGCCAGCGTAACGGCGAGCGTAAGCCCGACATACCCCATTCCGACGATTGAAACGCGATCCACTACCGCCTCCTCATGAAAATTTTCAATTGAGCCATCCGAGCGCCACCATTTTCTTCCAACAATCGCGAATCACGCGCGCGTCGTCGATCGCTTTATGCCGAACCGTGTCGACTGCGTTTGAAAACTCTCTGCGATCGATGGACGGATCGATACCGTACAACGAAAAAACCGTATCGAGATCCATATGATGACGATGATCGATGACCGCCGGCAATTTATCGTGCCACGATTTCAACGTGCTGCCGGATTCGACTTTGCCCCACAGATTGAAAAGCAAAACGTTGTCGATGTCTTTTCCCGCCGAAATCAACTGGATCTTTTTCCCATTCGAAACGTTATCGAGCCAGTGGCGGATTTTCGCGGCCGCCTCGTCGCTGGAGACGCCTTTGCCTTCCAAAAGAGAAATGATGTTTTCTTTTAGCCACGGCGTCACTTGTCGCTGATCATAGTCGTTCAGCTCGACATACAGCTCCTCACCGTCTTCGGTGACGAACCCGATTGAAATCAACGTGGTATTTTGTCCGCTCTTCGTGAATTCGGTGTCGAAAAAAACTTTCTTCATGCCGGGACCGCGATGATATTTCGCGTAATAAAATGTAAGCAATTCCAAATCTTCTTTGGTGTCCAAATCGACCGATTTGCAGCGCGGCATCCAATAGCCTTTGCTTTTTGCCGGCATCCACGTGCGTTGCTTTTCGAACACGGGCACGCGCACCCAAGCTAGCGAACCGTTGTCGACATACGTCTTCGGCACGTCTTGCGCGCGCAGCGTGGTCATGTTCTCCAAACACACCAGCGGCTTAATGAATCCTTTTTCATCGTTGATGTGCGCCGGATAATATTGGCTGCAATCGGTGACGCCGATCGACGCCTCGATCGTCTTATCGGAATTCAACAACGCATACGACTTCCGAATGTCCTCGGCGTCGCGCATCGGCGCGGTGGCCCACAGCAGGCAAAGATTCGCGTACTCCTTTTTCCGTGCGCGCATTTCGGTGAGCGCGTGCATGAGCACGTCGTTCAAAGAAACCGTATCGGAACCGAGCGATGTCGGCCGTTTAAACGGAACCGGAATTCCTTGCGCGTTGCAAATCTCGAGCACTTCATCCGAATCGGTTGAAATCACGACGTCCTCAAACACGCCGGATTCGACGGCCGCGTTGTATGTGTGCACGAACATCGGCTTGCCGAAAAACTCGATAAAGTTTTTTTGCGGAACGCGCGTCGATCCGGCCCGCACGGGAATAATCGCTATATTCTTTTCCATTTATTTCCCGGCCCGCTGCAACGCGTGATGCGGCGAATTATCGACGCCGCCGTGTGAAAGCACCACGGATTTGAGAATCGAAAGCTGTTCGAGTTGTTGCGCGCTCAAATGGCGAACCAAATCGCCGTGTCCCCCCGAAATTCCGTACACAACGGTCGGACGATTGATGTTATCCACGATGATTTCGTCCTTGCGCGCGAACAAACCGGCCGATACGACCGGAACGCCCGAAATGACTTTGCGCCCCATACCGCCGGTCAAAATCGCTTCCATACGTAAAATCTGAGCGACCGCGCCTTCGAATCCGGCCTGCACGTCAAACCGATAAATGTCGAGCCCGCGTTTCTCGGCCAAATCCAACGCGTCGGTCGTCAGGCATCCTTTCCCTCCGTCCATAACCAACGCATTCGGAGCGACCGATTCGATCATCGCCAAATCGATGCTGGCCGCAGGACCGCTCGAAGTGCCGATAATAATGTTGGCGTCGCATGCGGCCGCATGATTGTCGGTGGTGCCGTGCACTTGCGCGACGGTCTCGGCCGGCTTAATGATGTTCAGCGCAGTCACGATCGCGTTCAATTTCTTTTCATCGCGACGCGTGACGTAAACATGCGCACCACGCTCGACGAGTTTCAACGCAAGTTTGCTGCCAAGATTGCCGGCGCCGATGATCGCCACCTTAAGTCCACCGATGGAAGGCACGATCTGCGCGAGCAACGTATCCACCGAATCGACGGTGATGTCATTCGCTTTAAACGTATGAACCTTCGAAGTCTTAACGACCTCGCGCACTTCGCGTTCGATGTTGCACAGATCAAGAAACTCTTTTTGGATGGGCGGAATTTTTTTCTCGGTGTCCACGAAAACATATTGCACGCGCCCGTCCACAACCGCCGCCACATCGCGCGCATGCTGATTCTCGCCGACGATCACGCTGCCTGCGACCACGTGCGTCGTCTCTCGAATCGGTGAAAAATAATATCCGCCCGCTTCCACTTTGCGCGTATTGCCGATACAGAAGCCGGTCGCCTTGTTGCGCGCCTTGGCGCGTGCGCAAACGTCTGCCAACACTCGTTTTGTTTTCTCGATAATCGTCATGACACGGCGACCGGGGTCGCCCACTCCTTCAAAAATTGCGCGGCGGTCGGGCGGTCCGTATCGCGCGGCGTGGGCACCGAAAAAAGATCGGCGCTGATCTTGTCGTTCTCTCCGATCCAAACGATGCCTTCGGAATCGCCGAGCACCCACGGCGCCTCGAACGGCGACGGCTCGCCCGCATCCAACAAGCCCACCACAAAAATATTTTCAGCGGCCGCGCGCGCGGTCCGCAACGATCCCGAGTAGGCTCCGATCGCGCCCACATAATCGTGAATTGTTTCAACCAGCGCCGCGTTCGACGGCGGCGCATCGACGAATGAGACTCGCGCCTCGGTCAATCGGCGACGCAATTCCTGCGGCCAACGCAGCGACGCCGCCGTGCGCGGATGAAAACGCAAATGCGTTTGATCGATGCGCGCGGCATCCACGGCACCACGAATCGCGCGCACCCAAAAATCGATTTTGCTCGGCGGCAATTCAGTCGAATACGAGCTCAACATCGCCAGCAATTTTCGTTTTTGCCCGGACGAGGGTTCGATCTCCAGCGGTGTGCGACATGGATGCTTCACAAGTGCGGTTGACTTTACCGATGGAACACAATGACGGTACGCGGCCATCTCCATCGGATCGTAGAACAAAACCACATCGCCGAGACCGGCGGTAAAAGAATAATCGGGGTCGACCGGCGTCGGAAGCGGACGGCGCCACAAAAAGAAAGGAATCACCGACTGATTCATGACCGACCGATTCCACGAGCGAATGCGCGACCAAGCGCCTGTGCTTTTTCGGACCAACCAATTCTTACGCGAACGACCGTTGCCGTTTGACGAACGCAACAGTCCCAAACCTTGCGCGTTCCGATAAATGTTCAGCACCTGCGGATTCAAAACGTTTGTATGAAGAATCGCCACTTTCGCGCCCATCGACCGCGCCATCTGAATCAAATAACGGTCGATCACATAAAAATCGGTTCCGAGAACCAACAAATCGTACGTCTTCGAGGCCAATCGACGAACCAATTTAATGATCTGCCGATGATAAGCCCAAGCAGATCCGCCACGGCGCTGCAAGTGCACCGTTTCATAATGCGAAACGATGTTGTCTGCGGAGAAGCGTCGCATCCACCGCCCGGCTGACGCTGACGGCGCGTAGTCACCTTCGAGAAAGTCGATGGACCAGGTTTGCGATAATTCAGGAAGAATCGGCACGAAATAATCCATGGTCACCGTGCCGCTACCCGAATATATGAGCAAGTTGCGTTTCAAATATCCTCCCAGGTAATCGGATATTCGGCTTTGATTTCCCTCTTCGCGGGCCGGCCTTCGACGATTTCAAGATACACCGGCTGCAATCCGCCGCCCGGACCTTTTATCGCGATCGCGTCGCGCGAAATGATGTCGCCTTTGCGGATATCCACGCGCGCGTACAAACTTTTCCGCTGCGTGTTGATCGTGTCGTATTCGCTCGGTTGAATTTTTTTGATGCCGTCGCCCATCACGCGATTGAGCAAACTCGCGCAACGCACCAGCTCGCGCATCTCATTCGCCTCGGACGAAAGAATATGATCGGGCCCTTCCAGCGTGCGATCGAGCGTAAAGTGGCGTTCGATCACGTTCGCGCCGACCGCGAGCGCGACCTGCGAAACCATGTTGCCGAGCGTGTGATCGGACAAACCGACCGGAACCGAAAACGCTTTCTTCATCGTTTCAATCGCTTTTAAATTCATGTCTTCGGGCGCGGCCGGATACGCGGACACGCAATGCAGCAATACCACATTCGGATTGCCGACGCTGCGGATCGCTTCAAGTGCTTCTTCGATCTGCCCCAAATTCGACATGCCGGTCGACAAAATCAGCGGCTTCATCGTCTTCGCCACATATTTAAGCAGCGGCAAATTCACGAGATCGAACGAGGCGAGCTTGTAATAGGGATTCCCGACCGACTCAAGCAAATCGACCGATTCGAAATCGAACGGAGTCGAGAATATAGCGATGCCTTTCTTCTTGGCGTAATCAAACAAGTGTTTGTGATCTTCGAGACTCAACTCCATTCGTTTAAACATTTCGAGCAACGTCTCTTCGGTACCGACGATGGTTTCCGCGTAACGGATCTTCTTCACTTTGCCCGACACGCGGTTTTCGGCTTTATAGGTTTGAAATTTGATCGCGTCGCATCCGACTTCGGCCGCACGGTCGATCAATTGAGTGGCCATCTCAAGACTTCCGTTGTGATTGAGTCCCGCTTCAGCGATGATGAACGGCCGCTGGCCGTCGCCGACGAGCCGGTCGCCGAGCGACACTTCGCGATTCAGCTTCGACACCGTTTGCTTGCGTTTCACTTGAGCGAAATCGGAGAACTGGTCGGTAAGAATATCCACGAGGTCGAACGCCTTTTGGAAAAGGATTTGGCTGTCCGCGTAACTGAACTCACCGGTCGTGCCGATCGAATAGAGTTGATTGAACTGTCCCAAATGACTTTGGATGCGCGCGAGTTCGTGTTGATAATCCTTATGCAACAACGGATACACGGCCGGCTGCTTGTGCCACGATCCGCCCGCAAATTCGGATTTCTTCACGAGACCGGTGCGAATCAAATCGGCCAACGTCTTCTCAATTAATTTCTCTGGATCGGTTTTATCGATCTCATCGCCGGCCGTATAAGCGATCTCGGCGGTCACGCACGTTTTCCCGGGCGCCGCGCACACATCGGACAGCTTCTTTTGTTCGCTCAAACGGTTGAAGATCAGATCGGGTGAGTCGAAATACAACCAATGCAATCCTTCCGGAATCACGAATTCTTTATTGAACGCGAGATAAATCGAGGTGATGCCGCGGAAGGTGAGTTTGCTCTCGACGCCAAGCAAGCGCGCGGTCAAATTGATCGGAATCGTCGAAATCACGAGCTCGTTCGGCGCGAGCGTGATCGCAGGACCGTTCGCGAGTTTGATTTCATTGATCACGTTGCCTTTCACAGTGAAACCGGTCACGGTCGTGTTCAAGCGCACGCGGCCGCCGAGTTCGACGATTTTGTCGTAGACGCGGTCGTAAATGCAGCCGGCGCCGTATTTGCCGACCGCGTTCCATTGGCCATGATAAAAAGGCGTCTTCTTCTGGCGCAGCTCGATGCGTTTCGGCGCCCAGGTCGGCGTCATCTCGCCGGTCGGAATCCCCCACACTTTCTCGGGATAACGTTCGAAAAACATCTGCTGAATCGTGGGCCCCACCAACGCGCGCACGTATTCCTTGTAATTTCGCGCGCGCGCGCGTTCCTCGGCATTGACCGCTTCGAGTTCTTTCAAAACTTTTTGACGCACGTCTTTCGGGAAATCGGCAATCCCTTCGTACGACAACGGATATGAATAATACTCGTCGAACTTCGTGCCCTTCACGTTGCAGCACCAATATTCGCCTTTCACGAACAAGTCGCCGAACTCTTTCTCCCAAAAATCGGCCATTTGCGGATCGGGCGTATGGAACAAGTGCGGACCGACGTCGACGATGAATTCCTTCCATTTCCACGAACGAGACATGCCGCCGTACGCGTTTTCTTTTTCGAGAAGTTCGACGTCCCATCCGCATTCGAGCAACTTCCAGGCCGTGACGAGCCCGCTCACGCCGGCTCCGAGAATGATCGCTTTCCGTTTCATGCTTGTATGGCCTCCATGGCCGTTGGATCGTTGCCTTGTTTGTGTTCTTCGTAGAACGCCGTGTACTTGCCGTTCTTCGCGAGCAGTTGCGCATGCGTGCCGGTCTCGGCCGCTTTGCCATTTTCCAAAACGATGATTTGATCGGCGTCGCGAACCGTGCTCAACCGATGCGCGATCACGAGCACGACCGCGTTCGAGCGCAACGTGCCGATCGCATTGTAAATCGCTTTCTCGGTCAATGTATCGAGCGCGCTGGTCGCCTCGTCAAAAATAAGAATTTCGGGACGACGCAGAATCGCGCGCGCGACGGCCAACCGCTGGCATTGTCCGCCCGACAAACGGAAACCGCGATCGCCAACACGCGTCTGCAATCCTTCCGGCAACGAGCGCACGAACTCTTGAATCTGCGCGAGCTGCATCACACGTTCGATGTCGGCTTGCGTCACCGAGGAATCCCACAGCGTGATGTTCTCTTCAATCGTCGCGTTAAAAAGAAAAACGTCTTGGCCCACGTAGCCGATGCGCTGCCGCCACGAAGACAACCCCACCTCTTCGATGGACTGGCCGTTGACGAGAATCGATCCGCTCACGGGCCGATACAACGACACGAGCAAATTTGCGATCGTGCTTTTTCCGGCGCCGGTCGAACCGACAATCGCGGTGACCGTGCCTTTTTTCATCTCGAGATCAAAGTGATCCAAAATCAAGCGTTCGGCGTGACTCGGATAAAAGAACGTCAAGTCTTTAAAAGTGACGGTTTCGACGGAACCCAACGTCGCACGCGTTTGCGTGCGTTCTTCCTGTGGAATCTGATGAATCGTCTGATCGATCACCTCGATGTTTTTCTTCTCGCGGCTTAATTCGGTGAACGAACTGTTGATCGTGGCGAGCGTCGGGCCCAACTGACGCAACGCGACGAAGAAGACGACCAATTGCGCGAACTGCATCGAGAAAAGGCCGAATCCGAACACGGCGATCGACAATCCGATCACGAGAGCGCTGGCGACCAACGTGTTCATCGCGCGCGGAGCCGACGCAAAAAACGTGAGCAACAACGTCGGACGCAATTCTTTCAGCAACAATTTCGAATGCCAATTCTTCATCGTGTCGATAAGACCGAACGACTTGACCACCTTCAATCCATCGACCGCATCGACTTCGATCTGCCCCACTTTCGTTTCCAAATCATAAAGCTCGCGTCCGTACTGAATCGACTTTTTCTCGGTGTACAAGCGCCACAAACCGACGCCCGCCGCGCCGAGCACGCCGATCACAATCGTGGCCTTCCACGACAGATAGAAAAGCAACCCGATGATCGCGCCGACCGAAAAAAGGGAAGACAGCATTTTCCCGAAATAACCGACGGCCCGTTCAAGCGAACGCGGCGGCTGCGTCATGTCGTAGATCAGCGTGCCGCGATTTTGTTTGTTCAGATGATCGTAAGTGGCGTTTAAAATATGTTCGAAGATTTTTGATTTCATCTCGCGCCGCATCTTCTCTTGAATTTCGGCGGTCCAACACAATTGCCACACGGTGAACACCGCGTGAATCACCGCGAGAACGCAAACAGTCATCAACAACGCGAGCAACGCGCGTTGCGGCGTAAACGCGAGATTAAATGACGTGAAAATCTTCTCGATAAGGTGAACGATGCGTCCCTGCGGAACCGCATTCGATTGAGCGGCCACGTTCAACAACGGCGCGCACAATCCGAGCACAGCCATTTCAAACAGCGCGCCGATGATCATGAGCCCAATCAACAACGACGACTCACGCTTATTGGTGAGAAATACGTTGCGCCAATAAAAACCGATCAGGCTTTTGTCGTTCATGCGTTTTTCCTGTTCGCAGGCCAGTACGGCCGCGCCATGAGAATGCCGGTCAACGAGCTCAACAACAAAACCTCGTGATCGGCGACGTTTTGTTCCAATTGTTCGCGCGACATCATCACCACTTCCGTTTCTTCAAATTCATCTTCGCGCGGTTCGGTTTCTTTCATCGCGCCGCGCGCCACAAAATAGTGCGCCACGCACCATTTCTGATTGGCGTCGAGCATATAGGAGCCCAGCGAAATCCATTCCCGCGCCGCATAGCCGGTTTCTTCGAGCAACTCGCGTTGCGCGGCTTTCAACGGCGCTTCGTTCGGTTCGATGCCGCCGCCGGGCAACATCAAACTCACGCGCCGCGGTCCGTGTTTGTATTGGCGCGCGAGAATCATGCGGGCGTCCGGCGTGAACGCCATGACGGCCACATAATCTTGCGCCTGCACCTGATAGAAATTATCGATCTGCGCGCCGGAAGGGACCTGCACCTTCTCGACAAACACTTTGATCCACGGCTCGTCGGCAAACACCTGCCGGCGGTCCATGGTCTGCCAGCAGCGCGGATCAGCGGGAGACGACATAGTCGATCTGCTCCTGGTACGAATCGGTATGGAATATAACTTGCGCGCCTTCATTCTCGAACTTGAACGGAACCCAAACTTTCAGCTGCGGCAACGATTCGCGAATCTGTTGATGTTTTTCGGGCGGAGCGAAGAACATAATGAATCCTCCGCCGCCGGCGCCCAACAATTTTCCGCCGTACGCTCCGTTTCGGCGCGCGATCTCGTAAATATCGTCAATATCCGCGTTCGACACGCCTTTCGCGTTGCCGCGTTTCAGCGTCCAACATTGATCGATCAACGCGCCAATCTTGTCGAAGCTGTCGCGGTGCTGGAACAACCGCAGCGCTTCGTTCGCGATGTCTTTCATCTCGGCCATGCGTGATTTACCGCTGGAGATCGTCTTGATTTGCTCTTTCGCCACGTCCGACGAAAATCGCGTCAGACCGGTAAACCCGAGCAGCACATGCTGTTCAAGTTCGCGCCGATAGTCGAGCGGCAACACGAGCGGCGACACGCGGTATTCGCTACCGGGTCCCATTTCGATCACATTGAGACCGCCGTGGGCCGCGAGGATCTGATCCTGGATTCCCACGTTCTCCTCGAGAATACCCTGTTCGACCTTGATCGCTTGATCGGCAAGATCGCGCTTCGGCAACATTTCATGGCGCAATCCGTGCAGAGCGAGCAACAAGCCGACCGTAAAACTCGAACTGGATCCAAGTCCCGAATGGGCGGGCAAATCGCCGTCGTGATGAATTTCGAGTCCGTGTTCGAACTTCAGGAATTGCAAACACGCACGAACCGCCGGGTGCTGAATATCGGAATGATGCTTCACGTTTTCAATCAACGAATACACGACGCGCGTCTTGTGATTGAAAAACGGCGGCAACAACCGGCACGACAAATAGCAGTAACGCGCGAACGTGGACCCGATGATGAGCCCCCCATTCTGCACGTACCATGCCGGATAATCGGTTCCGCCGCCGAAGAACGACAGACGGAACGGCGTGCGTGTAATGATCATTTAAATGACCTTCCCGGAATTAGACATTCGCAAACTGATTGCGCCGAATCACTTGATACCCTTTGATCAACTCACTGATACCGTCGTCCAAACCGACCGAGGTTTTGAAACCGGTCTTCTCGACCCGCTCGTTGCTGACGATGTAATTGCGTTTGTCCGGATCTTGTCCGATTTCAGAGACGACGAAATGGAAATCGGGCACGTGCCGCTTGATGACTTCGCACAGTTCAAGCTTGCTCAAGTTCGCTTCGCTCAAACCCACGTTGTACGGTTTCCCCTTCATCGCCGAAAAGTTCTCGAGTCCGTGACGAAACGCGCGCGCAGCGTCGCGCACGTGCAGATAATTCCGTTTGAAGTGCGGTTCAAACAGCACGATGAATTTGTCGACGACCGCGCGATACGTGAAATCGTTGACCAAAAGATCGAGCCGCATGCGCGGGCTGATGCCGAACACGGTCGCCAGGCGGAACGTTATCGCTTTTCCGGAATCCAGCAGATGCTTCTCCGCTTCCACTTTGAGCCGACCGTACAAAGAAACCGGCCGCAACGGCGTGTCTTCGGTACAGAAAATACCGGATTCGCCGATGCCGTAACCGCTGTTCGTACACGGATAAATGATCATTTGCTGAGAACTCGCGGTATCGGCGACGAACGTCACGTGATCGCGCGCGACGGCGGTGGCCGTGTCGGGCTCCCGGTCGCACAACGGCGCGCCGGTCAAGCACGCGAGCGGCAAGATCGCGTCGGATTTCGAAACGAGTTCTTTAAGCAACGCGCGGTCGCGCACATCTTTGCGGATGATTTTCAGCTTCGGATTGTTGCATACGTCGAGCAACGATGTCTGTTGATACATGAAGTTGTCGAGCACGGTCACGTCATGCCCATCGTTCAGCAGTTGCGGAACCAATACGGCGCCGATATACCCGGCGCCTCCGGTAACAAGAATTTTCACGAGAAGATCTCCTTAATGAATCGAATGATTATTTTTTGAAATAAGATGAAACGGTATCGACGATGAAATCGATGTCGTCTTTTTTCAGATACTGGTGCACGCCAAAATGCAGCCCGGTTTTTCCGATTCTCTCCGACACCGGGAAATCTCCCAGTTTGTACCCGAGAAACGAGAACGCCGTGTGTTGCGTGGGCAGCGAACCGAACAGGTTTTTGCACTGGATGCCGCTGTTCTCCAAGTACTGATAAAAATCGTCCATCGAACGGTTCGCATCGCGGAACACCAGCGGAAACGCGTGAGGGCACGTCACTTCGCCGGGACCGTCCGGATAAATCATGAACTCGTCTTCGAACTTGGACAACGATTTCCACAAACTCTTCAGATGTTCGCGGCGAACCGAGAACGTGTTCTGAAAGTTATCGAGACCTTCAAGACCGATCGCCGCTTCCATATCGTTCATCTTTGAATTGAAACCGATGCGGTCGAACGCAAAATACAGCTGCCCCCCGCGACGGCCGTGCGTGCGGATCGAACGGCACAACGCGTTGAGCTCGTCGTTCGCGGTCGAAATGATGCCGCCTTCTCCGGCGCAAATCATGTGCGCCGCGTAGAAGCTGAACAGCGACATCGAACCGAACGAACCGATGACTTTACCGTTCAACGAAGCGCCATGCGCTTCGCAGCTGTCTTCGATCACGTGCAAGTTGTGGCGCTTCGCGATCTCCATGATCGGCCCCATTTTGCAGGGCTTGCCCATCGTGTGGACCACTTGAATCGCGCGCGTGCGCGGCGTGATCGCTTTCTCGATCAAATCCGGGTTGATGTTCAGCGTATCGAGTTCGACGTCGACGAATTTCGGCGTAAGTCCCGCCGCGAGAATGCAATTCGCCGTGGCGACGAACGCGCACGCGGGCGTGATCACTTCGTCGCCGCGCTTTGCGCCCAAATCGTGCAACGCGGCCATCGCCACGATGCCGGCGTCGGTGCCCGAGCTGGTCGCAATCGAATGTTTGTAGCCGAACAAGTCGCTGAAGCGTTTTTCAAAAAGCGCCACGTTCGCGCCTTCCGAGACCCAATTGCGGTCGAGCGCGTCGTTCAAATATTTTCGGGCCGTCGCGCCGACTTCGATGTGTCCGAACGTCACGCGAAACTTATTTTTCTTGACGGGTTGTTCTATGGTTTTTGACATGGATTCCTCGTTGTTTAATTTAGCGTTAGAGAGTCGACTAGATAATCGGCAAACGGAAGCGAACAGGTGAAACCGGGCGAAACCGCGTTCAGCACGTGCAGCGAACGGCCTTTCTTTTCGACAATCATATCGTCGACGAGCTTTCCTTCGACGTCGACGAGCTGCGCGCGATTGCCGCTTTTCCCCTTTTTGAAATCGGCCGGATCCACGTTCGGCACAAGTTTTCGCGCTTCGGCGATGAACTTGTCGCGACTGAACGAAATTTTTATTTGCCCCCAAGCCATTTTGCGAAAATCGGCGGACTTAAATTGATTCCAGAAATTCGATTTCGACAGCATCTTCAGCGTGTCGATCCAGCCGATGCTGGTCGGCGAATACGATTCGCGTCCAAGCGCGATCGTCGCGTTCGGACCGATAATCAAATCGCCGTCGATCGTTTTCGTCCAATGAACGCCGAGGAATGGATAATGAAGATCAGGAACCGGATAGATCATCGAATTCACGATGCCCGCTTTGGTCGAGGACAACTTGTAATACTCACCGCGAAACGGCACGATCGAATATCGCAACCCCACACCCAACTGATGCGCGATTTCATCGGCATACAATCCACCGCAATTAACGAGCCATGTCGATTCAAAATCTTCGTTCCCGACGCGCACGCGAAAGCCGCGATCGGATTCTTCGATTCGTGAACCGTGATGAGAAAAGAAAAATTCGACGCCCTTGGAGACCGCATCCTCCACTAACGCATGTGTGATTTTCCGCCCGCTCGTAATGGATCCGGACGGCGAATGCAACGCGGCGACGCCGTTCGCGTTCGGTTCGAGCGCGCCGAGCCCTTTTTTATCGACAATCTTCACGTCGGGCGTCCCGTTTTCGCGGCCGCGCTTCAAAATTTCCTCAAGCACCGATACCTCGGCGTCGGTTTGAGCGACGACAACGGTGCCGACCATGCTCATCGGAACCCTCTTGCGCTCGCAATACGCGCGCATGCGCGCGTTGCCCTGCACGCAAAACTTGGCCTTCATGCTGCCCGGCTTTAAATTAAAACCGGAATGAATGACGCCGCTGTTGCGCCCGCTGGTGTGCAACGCCGGCTCTTTCTCTTTCTCGATGACGGCCACGCTGCCCACGCGTTTCTTATCGAGCAGCGCGTTGGCCACCGCGGAACCAACCACGCCGGCGCCGATCACGATCGCATCAAAACGTTTCAATTATTCGCCTCCACAAGACGAGCCAACGCTTCGATCATGTTCAGGCGCGGAATCGTTTCATCGAGACGACCGGCGAATGAATGGTCATGCAAAATGAGGCTTCCGGGAGCCAATGATTTCGGATCGACCGCGTTCACGCGCGTGAGCCTCGGGGGTTTTTCCGAATTCCGCAAAACCATTTCAACGAGGTCCGGTAAATCGCCTTTCCCGACCAGAACAAAATGGTCGAACCCTTCACCGACTTTCTGCTGATAAATTTTGGCGATTTGATCCTTAAGGATTTTCAACGACTGGATGCTGCGGAG
>CAYXDS010000048.1:0-13563 GCA_964463805.1 uncultured Elusimicrobia bacterium
GCACGGCCAACACCGTCATGATCGGAAAGATCCGCGTCTGCTTAAAATATTCCTGCTCGGCCGCTTTCGCGTCGGCGAATAACGGCGCGGCCGCCGAAATCGAAGACGCGTTGAGGTCCCATTTCAGATGCCGTGCCTTAATGGTCGGCGACGACTCTGCGATTCCGCGAGCCCAGGCCCACAATGCGCGGTCCGACTCGTCCAACATCGCATGTTCGCCGGTGGCGTCCGATCGAACGAAAATGTGGTGATGCGGAAATCCGCGCGACAAATACACGGGCACCAAAATCCAATCATGATGTTTTTCGTACGCGAATTTATTCAGGTAGGAAAAGATGTCGACTTCGATGACGTCGCCCGCCGAGCCGTTGTCGAAGCGGCGCTGAAGTTCCCCGGCCGCCGCCGTCGAATAGGATATCCGGCATTCGGGAATCGTAATCGTGCCGTCCGCGATCGCGTGCATATGCGGCGCTTCCTCGGTCGCGATGGCCAACGGAAGTTCGGCGGCGACGCCGATGGACGTCGCGCCGATAAAAACGGCGATTAAAACAAAGAAATTGATTTTCTTCATAGATGTTTTTGCAGCGTCAGTCCGATCGTTTGATTGTCCGACACGCTCCTTTCAAATTGCCAGATTACATACGCTTCCAAAATCGTACTGTACCGCCATGGGAATTCCGCGCCGATCGTGGCGTCGAGCCGGTTCCACTTGTCCGCTTTCCCGTCGTAATACGCTTCCGCGTTCGAATACGGCGTCGTTTTAAAACCGCCGAGCGCGATGTTGCGTTCGAACCTCAGCCGATTTCGATAACGCGACGATTCCGTTCCTTCGATGTTCCGAAAATCCATTCGGTTCCGATCGGACATCAGCCATTTGTTTCCAAGCGGAAACCGGAACGTCGCTTCGGCGATCACGCGTTTTTCGTCGGCGTCCCCCTTTTTCGTCAGATCCGGGATATACGCGTAGCCGGCGCGGAAGCTGACGCGTTTCGATTTTTCGGCGTTCGGATCCTTAAAAACGTAACGACGGAAAAACGATGCGAGCCCCAGATCCAGATCGTATTCAAAAGCGGCTGAAGTGAAATCGCCTCCTTCTTTCGACCACGTCGCGGCGGTCGAAAACCGGCTTCGCAAATAATTGTTGTGCGTCCTATAAATCGAAACTTCCGGCACCGCCTTTACATCCGCGACGACGGCTGGTGGAAACCAGATGCCGGCGACCGCGAGGGCCAGGGGGAACAACCCCCAACGGCGCCGGCATATATCCATAGAGGCTGCGCTCCGTTATTTCGGAGTAACTTGATAAGGATTTCCGTTTAATCTGTTGGAGATATCGGTAATTGCCTTCTGCGCGCGCACACTGTTGCCGGCCGCGTCCAACGGCGGCGAGAACACGGCGATGCCGAACTTTCCCGGTGAAACCGCAATAATTCCCCCGCCGACGCCGCTCTTCGCGGGCAAGCCGGTCGCGAACAACCACTTGCCCGAGTCGTCGTAGAGACCGGCCGTGGACATAACGGCCAAGATCTTCGGGATGTGTTTTTGATCGAGAACTTGTTTCTTCGTGACCGGATTTTTTCCGCCGTTCGCGAGCGTGGCCGCCATCGTCGCCAAATCTTTCGCGTTTACGTTGATCGAGCATTGACGCGTGTACAGATCGACCGCTTGCTCCGGCTTGTCTTTGATCAGACCGTACGCGTACATCAAAGCACCGATCGCGCGATTGCGCTGATTTGTGTCCGACTCGGACTTGTACACTTCTTGGTTCACTTCCAACGGCCGGCCCGCGCAATCGCTTTCGATACCGATGATCTTCGCCCATACTTCATCGGCGGTCGCGCCTTTCACGTTGCTCGTGGTCGCGATCGCGCCCGGATTCACGAGCGCATTCATTTCATGACCTTTGTATTGCTCGACCGCGACGATCGAATTGAACACTTGACCGGTCGCGTCGACACCGACGCCGTTCGAAACAACGTCTTCGCCGGATTCCTGCATCACTTGCGCCATCGTGAACACTTTTGAGATGGACTGAATCGAGAACAATTTATCAATGTCGCCGATGGTAAACACCTTTCCGTCGACGGTCACCAAAGCGATACCGAAGTATTGCGACGGCACTTTCGCGAGCGCCGGAATGTAATCGGCATTCTTACCTTCTTGGAGGCCTTTGTATTTCGTGTAAGCCTGATTCAATGCCGCATCAACGTCCGTTTTCTTTAGTTCGGCCGCGTACGCGTTCAGCGTTGCCGAAGTGATGAATACCGCGGCGAGAATTCTAATTGAATTGCGCTTCATATATGATTCCTCCTGACTCAATTCGATGTGAGGTTTTTCGACGAGAAGTTGTAGTGCACCGAGATTTGCACGCGCTGATCTTGTCCGGCGTTCCCGTCGTTGTCTTCGCGACGACCGTACAAATACTCGATTCCGTAGAACACGTCCTTCACCGGGTAATAAAGAAGATTCGCCGAAGCGTAAATGCCGTTGTGGTAGGCGGTGCCTGTTTGAAAGTTCGTGTTGTCGACTTGGGTCATGCTGTATCCGAACGAGCTGGAAAACTTCTGGCTCCACCACAAATCGTAATAGGCGGACACGCCGATCAACGGAACCGCTTTCGCGCTGATCGCGGTGGACGTCGATCCATTCGGCGCCAAGTCCATGCCGCCGTCGTTCATATAACTGGCGATGCCCGCCCCCCAGACGACGCCGACCCGAAGAGCATCTTTTTGTCGCACGTTCACAACCGACGTTAAATCGATGCCCCAACCGGTCTCGTGACCTTTCGGTTCGTTATCGACGGCGCCCGGCGTATCGTAGCCGAGATAGCGCAAAATACCGGCCGCTTGAATGTGGCCCCAGTTTCCTTTCTGACGGAACTGGGCCGTGAAGTCCGGCGCTTTCTCATCGGCGGTAATCGCAGAACCCAACGCCGGATCGAACGTGCGGATTTGTCCGGTGTCGACGTCGGTGCCCGGCACTTCGATGGCGACCGCGAACGAGTTGTTCTCATTGGCTTGGGTCCAACGCAGCTGCGGCGTGCGATAGAACACCATGCCGGTGGGACCCCAGTAATCAATCGTATTCGGGAAAATATCACCGTCCATAAACAGCGAGTTCGTTTGTCCGCCGAGGATGTGCCCGAATTGTCCGTACGCATGGCGCAAACGGATCGTCGTTTGCCCCTCGTCGGCGCCGACCCCGAACAAGTCAAATTCGAATTTCGTGTACAGATCGCCTTTGTCGGTAGGAATGGTTGATTGAACGCCGAGACGGCTTTGACGTGCGCTCAAAATTGCCTGGCCGTCGCTGCCGTACGTTCCTTCAGTGGTTGGAATTCGGCTGGGACGGAGCGTCGCATCCCAGGCTGGGTTCACCCGATTAAAATCTTGGATGTAATCGAGTTGCGCAAACCCATAAACTTCAAACGACGGCGCCGGGGCCGCTTGCACGGAGACTCCGGTCATCACGCAAATCGTAAACAGAAATGCCGATGAAAGTATTTTTAAATATTTGGAATGCATGCCAGTCCTCCCAATCAACTATTTGATTTGAGATTAAACGGCATATGCAGCAAGCGGTCTATTGGACCTTGGTCCAATCGGAAAAAATCACTTCTTCGAGCCTTTCAGCAAATTCGCGGGAAGATGGATCACGTTGTTGATGATCCGCAACGGCGTACTGGCCAACGTCTTAACCGATTGGAATTGGGTTTTTAAATTCCCGTCATGAAAATCCAGTTCGACAATCAACGGCAACAACTCTCCGCTTGAGCCGATCAGCAACGTCGATACGCCGGGAATCGCGTTCACCAAATTCCGTGTGCTGCCGAGCGGGTTCACAACGAGCATTCCTTTCGCGGCCGTAAATTTCGTATCGAGCCACCCGGTGTAAGCCACATCCAAGTGCGGCGTTTTCAGCACCAATGGAAGCTCAAAATTTATGATCCCGTTTTTCACGGCGCCGGTCGCCGTGAACAGCGTAAACGGTAACCCTTTTTGTTTTTGTCCGGTGGCCGACTCGACCACCGAGCGTATATTCAGCCGGTTCACCATGCCCATTGTGAAAGATCCTTCACGGAAGCGGCCGTTGACGCCGCTGACGCTGGCCGTGCCCGACAAACTTTCAGGATTCCAAGGATGGAAATCGCCGGTTAAATTCATCGTCGAAGCGAATCGTCCTTTCAACAACACCGGGTCCGTTGATAGGGCAAACATAAAAGGCTCGATCTCGATGTTCGAAAGTTTCGCATTGACCGAAAATCGCTTGAAACCCTCGGCGGTGCGGTTCGACAAGTTTCCGTCGGCCGTGAACGTACCGCTCGAGACCAAACCCTGGATTTTCTCGAGCTCAATCTCCGACCGATTCCACGCGACACGGCCCGTTACTTTATCGAACGGAATCCCGCGCCAAACAAATTGTTTGAGGCTTCCATTCACGCTCCATGTCACCGTTGGTGAAAATCGATCCAACATCGAGGGTCCGATCGAATCCGCGTGCCACTCCAGGTCCGCGCCCACGTCCGCCACCGAAATGCTCAAACGTTTTGCCAGTTCGGGCAAGAACGCCAAATCCAAGTTGTCGATCTTCATCGACGCGTCCACGGGCCCGGCCGGGCGACGCGGCAACGATGCGCGAGCTGTCAAACCGCCGTTTTTCCATCCGACCTTGAGACCCGCCGACAGGAAATGTTCGGCCGGATTCATTGTCAACGTTCCGAGCAAACTCTTCAGCGGGGATTTTTCGATTGAAGAAGCGTCCGCCGTGACTTTCACGTCGACGCCGCGCGATTTCGAAAGCGATTTCAAAATTTCAGCCGCATCAAGGCGACCGATATTCGGAATCGGAAAATCGGCAAGCGCGCAATCAAAGTTGAACGCGCCGGTCCACGACACCGACGAAATCGTCAACGCCAATAATTTCTCGACTTGCATCTTTTGACCGTGCGCACGCAGACTGACGCGCGGCGTCACCCCGGCGGCGCCATTTTTCCACGATCCCACGCCGGTCACCTCGCCGCCCAATAATTCGGCCGATAGGTCCGACAATTCGCCGCCGTCCGCGCGCATCGTCGCATGCGCTTGAAAGCGCGGAATGAAACCGCGCGGGACCGCGATGTTTTTCAAGTCCAAACTTGTTTGCACGGACCACGTCGATGAAGAAATTGAATCCTTCTTCGGCGACGACAGCGGCTTTAAATCGCTGAATGTCGACGCTATTTCGGCCAGATCGAGATACGAAGCGTCGACATGACATTCATAGGTTTTCTGATCCCAGTGCGTCGCCATGAATCTCGCGACCGCATTCGTTCCAAGGGACCGCCATTTCGCCGTAATATTTATTCCACCGATACTCAACGCTTCGCCGTCGATTTCGACCGGAAGCGGCGTACCGGAAGGATGCAGCGTGAGTTCTGACACGCGCACATCGGTATTCCAAGCCGGAGAACCAACCTCTTTAAGAATCAATTGACCGGTCGCATCGAGTGCGCCGCTTAATTTCTTTGTTGAAAAATAACCTTTCAAATGAAACGGATAGATCGAGCGCATGGCCGGGAACAGCACTGTCGCGTCTGTTTTGAGTTCGAGGATCGGAGCGGAAGACGTTTTCAATTCGAAAATCGCGAGACGACCGTCATGCAGCGAAAGATTGCCGATGATTTTTCCTTTGAACAACGGCAGAAGCTTGGGATCGAACCGCATTTCAGCGCCTTGAACGCGAATGGTGTCGGTAGCCAGGCTCAACGAGAAATCATGAAAAGCGATCCACGGATGCCAGCTGACGTGACCGTCGACGGCACCAATGTGGGCGTCGCCGCCGGTGGCGGCGGAAATACGGTGCTCGAGGCGTGACTTAAAATCAGGATGTTTGATCGTTGAATTAAGAATCTTATAAGCGATCAACAACACCGCGCCCGCAACAATCGCCGCGAGCGAAACCCCGATGACGAGCTTTTTAAAAACGGCCTTCAATTCCGATCGTCGGTCCGCCCATATGCAGATCAAACTCGGTATGGTTGTCGCCGTGTTCGCGCGCGGACTTAAGATTGAACATGCGGTATCCGCCGATCAGGTTCAATCCCGGCGTCACGCTCCAGATGATTTCTCCGCGCACGAGCGCCGACAGGTCCGACGCGTTGCCGATGCCGAATCCGCCCATGTCGCCGTACAGACCGATCGCCCAGGATTCGTTCAACTTCGTATTGATGCGCAACCCCACGTACGGATCGACCCAATTTGAATACACGGTTTGATTTTCATCGGTGTTCGGATCGAACGGTTCGTGTTTGATCGTCAAACTGTTCATGTAACCGCGAATTCCGGCCAAACCATCGAGGTGCAGAACGCCGTCGCTGCCGAACTCTTTTTCCAAGAATGAAAGAAAAGCGCCGCCGGTCAGCACCGCGAATTCGGCGTCCCAATCCAAAGATTCCGCGCTGGAGACTTGTTTGGAATCCGATTGCTTGGCCATCAACAAATCCAGGTTGATTCCCCACGAATCGAACCGCCGTTCGCCGCCGAGGATAATTCCGAAGTTTTCCCGGTCGAATGATTTGTCCTTGTTGTTAATGTCCGTGGAAGAACCGCGCAACGTCGCGTTGCCGCTGGTCGTAAATCCCCAGTAATCGAGCCGCAAGCCGCCTTGGGTATCGTCGTCGGCCCGCAATAGGGTCGGCGCAAAAGCGACTTGGGAAAGAACCGCGACCGCAATGAATCGCTTAAATGTGTAACGCATGAAAAACATTCTCCTTTAAAATAAAACGATGACGCTCGGAGTGACTTCCCCCTGCAAAAACGTCGAACCTTCGTATTTGACCGTGCAGCCGCCCGAGCAGGCGATCGCGCCGCTTCCTTCCACGAACGATACGTAGGCGCGCGCATCCAACCGGAATCCGACGCGTTCGACAGGAAAATACTTAAATCCGCCGCCCATGCCGATTGAAAAAAGAGTTTTATTCTCCAATCCATTCGAGAAAGAAAAAGCGGTTGCGCCCAATGTTCCCACCAAGAACGGACGGAATTTCTCATGCTCGAATTCGCGTAAGAGGCCGGCCTGCCAAACGTCCACCCTCACGTCGATCTCCGGCGCAAAAGCTCCGCCCGAAAAATCCGTATCTTGATGGCTGTAGAGAAGCTCCACGCTCTCGCCCAACGTCTGCAGCGGCACGTTGACGATCGCACCGACGGCCGCGGACGGATTCAAGTTCAGCGAATCTCCAGTGAACGCGTCTTTAAAGTGCCCGCCGAAACGCGCGCCGTAAAAAGGCGCGATCGATACGTGTTCGGCGCGCACTGCCATCGGCGAAAATAAAATGACCGCGACGGCCAGCAGTTTACGCATTAATATGATTTTCTGTTTGGCGGATAATTTTCAAACGCCTTCTTCAGCGATTTGCGCGCGTTTTCCAAATTCTTATCTTTGTCGTCCTCAAGCGTTTGGACCAAATACGCGCGCCACACCAAATCCTTCGACAAACGGTCGATCAGGTCGACAATCAGCGTTCCTTCTTTGTAGTCCAAGGTCACATACCGATCATAGGTGGTTCCCCAATGACCATAGTGATACGAGCCGTAAAAAGAGGGCCCCGTGGCCAGGTTCGCCACTTCCTGTTTATCCTGAACGCCCACCCAATATTGAACCGCGAGGTCCGGGTTCTGATCGATCGTCACCTGTTGAAGTCCGCGCGCTTCGAGATTTTCGCGCAGCAGGGTTTCGACGCGTTGCCGAATAATCGAGTTCGACAGCACGCCGGTTCCGTTCAGTTCTTTCGATTCGACGAACGCGTAGGTTTTGTATTTATGAAAATCCGCTTTGTCGTCGAAGTCGGTTTTTACGTTCCCGATGCTCGCGCACGCGGACAAGGTGAGAATCAACAGGCTCCATTTCCAGAATTTCATTTAAACCGAACCTCCACGCCGAGAAATGTTCCGTACACTTTGCCGTCAAACTGCGACGGCGTGTTACCGGTTTCTTTTTCCGTCCGCACATCGTAATGACGGTAACCGACGTTGATGATCGTCGATTTCGCCAAGTGAATATTCAACTCCGGCACCACCATCCACGTCAACTCCGAACCGGACCCGATGCCGAAGCCGCCCACGTTGCCGCGCACGTCCGCGCTCAAGATTTTTGAAATGATCCACGTGACGCGCGCTCCGACAAACGGGTCCACGTATTTTTTACGGTCCGACTCGTGAACGCCCGATGAAAAATCGAGGGTTTGTTTCATCACTACGAATCGACCGCCCGCCATGCCTTCGCACATCAATTTCATTTCTTTCGCCATGTTCCGCTCAATCAGCATGTAGCTGCCGCCCAGTTCCGTGCTGGAATCGCGCCCACTGAGCGTCACGGTATTGGCCGAGTCGATCCGGCTCTGCGCCTCAAAGTTGGCCAGCGTATTATCGGCGGTGATGCCCCATCGCCCTTTCCATGCTTCGAGCCGGATTTTCAGCGCCGTCGTTTCGAAGGCAAGCAAATCGCTCGACCCGCTAACGAATGACGCGGACTGGCCTTTGACGGTGGAACGCGCGTCGATCGCCATCGGACCGAACCCTGCCTGCGCTCGAAAGTCCCATCCTTCTTCAAACGAAGAAGCAAAACACGGCGCGGCAGCGGTCACCGCAAGAACCGATAAGAAAAGGCCCAACCGCCCCGGCATGAATTTGCGCATCGATTATTTGCTCTGAGGCGTCTGCATCGCCGCCACCATGCTCTTATCGATCAGCATGATTTCTATGCGACGATTTTTTTGACGGCCTTCGGGCGTGTCGTTTGGAGCCACCGGCTCGTATTGGCCGCGTCCGGAAGCGACCAAGTTCTCCGGCGCGATCGCGCATTCATCCTGCAAGAAACGGACCACGTTCGTCGCTCGCATCACCGATAATTCCCAGTTGCTCGGGAACACTTCCTGATATTTTTTTCCGAGCGGAATATTGTCCGTATGTCCCACCACGCGGATCACTTTATCTTTATATTGGGACAGCGCTTCTCCCACTTTCTTCAACACCACTTGTCCGCTTTTCTTCAGCGTGGCGCTACCCGAATCGAAAAACAGTTTTTCAGCGACGTTTACGGTCAACATGTTCTGATATTGCGTGACTTTCAGGTTGCCGTCCGAAACTTCCTGTTGAAGTTTCCCCATCATGTTCTTGTATTCGGCTTTCGATTCTTCGTTCGCTTTTTTCAAATCGTCCGCTTGGGTGTTCAGCGTTGAGTTGAGACGTTTCAAGTCGTCCATCTCCTGAGTCAGCGCTGCGTTCGATTGTTTTGCATCGGCCAACTCTTTTTGGGCGGCTGCGATTTGGGCCTTATTGTCGGCTTCGAGCTTTTTATATTTGCCCGCGCTCACGCATCCGGCCAAACCAACGGTTGCTATTAATAACCATGACATTTTTTTCATATGGATCTCCTTATACATATTCAAAGTTTTAAGACGGCGGAAGCACTTGATGAATTATCTCGAGCAGCGAATTTCGTTCAAACGGTTTCAACAGGAAACCGGCGGCGCCGTGCGTCAGCGCGTATTCGCGGTCGCCGGCTTTCGCGTGCGCGGACATAAAAATCACCGGCAGATGGTAGCCGAGTTGATTCATTTTTTGCTGCAACGTGAAGCCGTCGATTTCCGGCATATATATGTCGGAAATCACGCATCCGGCCGAGTCGGAAGGGACGGAGTCCAAGAAACTGCGCGCGGACAAAAAATTTTGCGCAGCATACCCCTCGAGAATCAACATACGCCGCAACGATGTGCCGACGTTTTGATCGTCATCGACGATGTAGATGGATTTCATAGCGCGCAATCATGACGAGTTTGGAAAAAAATCGATATTGGACCTTGGTCCAATCGACGTGGCCAGATTAATTGACGCTTAGCATGATGCCGATCGTTTCGGCGAGCCGCACCAAGTGTGCGAGCGATTCGGCTTTCATTTTCGTCATCATATTCGCGCGGTGGACCTTTACGGTTTTCTCGGTGATCCCAAGTTTATAAGCGATTTGCTTGTTCAGCATGCCGGCGATCACGCCGTCGAGCACTTCCTTCTCACGGTCGCTCAAACTGTCCCAGCGATGGCGCACGCGGCTGACCGAATGTTGCAGCTCCGCCGAAGCGGCGTCTTTTTCAATCGCGGATTTGACCGCCCCGAGCAACGCGTCCCGCCCGAAAGGCTTCGGCAGGAAATCGACGGCGCCGTTTTTCATCGCGCGCACGCTCATCGGGATTTCTCCGTGACCCGTGATAAAAATCATCGGAATCGGAATCCGTTTTTCGACGAGAATGTTCTGCAAATCGAGACCGTTCACGCCCGGCATCTGCACGTCTGAAACAACGCAGGCCGGGCGATGAAATTTCTTCACCTTCAAAAACTCATCGGCGGAAGAAAATGTTTCGACCGAAAAACCTTCGAGGCGCAACAGGCGGCCGAGACTCGTCAACACGGACGGATCGTCATCGATCACATAGACCCGAGCGGAAGAAGCGGTCACACAGGGCTCAACACCGGCACCGGCAACGAGAAATAAAACGTGGCGCCGCGCTTCGAATTATTTTCGACCCAAATTTTTCCTTTGTGATTCTGCACGATCGATTTGCAGATGGAAAGTCCCATACCGAACCCCGATTTCTTCGTGGTAACGAACGGTTGAAACAGATTGGCGCGTATCGCCTCGGAAATTCCATCGCCGTCGTCTTGAACGCTGACGACCTGACTGCCTTCGGAAAACACGGTGCGAATCACGATATTCCGATGTTCGTTCGAGGCAGAGGATCCCGACTCCAATGCATTTCTCAACAAATTCACGATCACTTGTTGAATCTGCACGCGATCGCACCGCAACGGCATCAATGTTCGATCCAAAAAAAGCGTGCACGTCGCTTTATTGAACATGAATTCTCCTTTTAAAAAGGTGACGACTTCCTCCACCAGCCGATTGATGTTGTACTCGACGCTTCGTTGACTTTCTTTTTTCAGCCATCCGCGCAATTGAATCACGATATCGCTTGCGCGCCGAATGTCGGTAGCGATGTCGGTCATAATCGCACGAAGCTCAGTGATATCGGGAGTTGAATCGCCCAGCAAACGCGACGCCACTTGCGCATTCGTCAACATCGCGGTCAACGGCTGATTCAGTTCATGCGCAAGCGAACCCGAAAAATGGCTCAACATTTCGACACGGCTTAAATGCGTAAGCTGTTCTCGTTGACGCTGCGCTTCAAGTTCGGCTTTTCGGCGTTCAGAAATATCAATGATGGACACCAACGTGAAAACGCCGTCTTCCAACTTCATCTTGTTGGATCCGAGCTCGACCGGAACTTCGCGCCCGTCTTCCCGAACGCAATAAAAATCTCGTCCTGCGCCCAATGTCCAAAGGTTCGGCGCCTGCAACAAATGGCCTTGGCTCTGCTCCCGTCCGCTGCGAAAACGGTCCGGAATCAATTGTTCGATCGACATGTGCTGCAATGCCGACCTTGAGTAACCGAAAAGTGCCTCTGCCCGTTGATTGGCCAGTTGGATGGCGCCGTGCGAATCAACCAAAAGAATGGCGGTCGGCATGAAATCGAACATTAGCTGCAAACGCTCGCTCTGTTGTTTCGCTTGCGTCGCGGCCACCTTCAGCGCGATTTTGCTGGACCGCAAATCCTCTTCGGCTTGCGATCGAATACGCCGCTCGTATAGCAAAGCGACGATCAAAATCATTTCCGAAATGCACAACGCGACAACGCCGATGATTCGATGATGGTACATGCGCCAAGTGTTCGGAGCTTGGATTTGAATCTCGCTGTCGGCCGGAATCGCGGACAACTGTTCGGCCGCGCGCAGAGGACCAGCACCTAGGAATACCGGCAATAAAATCACAACCGTTCTCACCCAATAGGACCAAAGTCCAATGTCGGGTTTCTTGCGAGTTTGATAGTTTTCTATCGGACAAAAAGGAGGTGGTTGCTTATGATCTCCATTGCCGTCAACATCATTTTCCTGTGGGTATTGGGGTTGACGCTGCAAGTCCAATCCATTAAAGCTCCCCCGATCGAGAAACCCGCGGTTGAAGAAAAAGAACAACCCGAAAAACCCGCGGCTCCGGTCGAGCCGACGACGTTGCCCCCACCGCCCGCGCCGCTCTGAAATTAGCGGCGTCGGCGGAAATTCGGTGACGGATGGATGCGAGAGCCGTAAGGGTCCGACGTGATGCATGCGTTCTCCATTTCCACTCCGACCAAACTAATAAAACTATTTTGCGCGAACTATGCGCTCCGTCATATTCAGGTCAACAATGGGAAATTGATTGAGATTGAGGTTTTACGACATTTTTCAGGGATAGAAAATGTTATCGAACCGGGAGAGTGAAGTAAAAAGTCGATCCTTTGTTTAATTCTGATTCGACCCAGATCTGCCCCCCGTGGCTTTCCACAATCTTTTTGCAAATCGTAAGTCCGATTCCCGTTCCCGGTTTTCCTTCGGTGATAATTCTCTGGAATAAATCAAAAATTCGTTTGATATCCCTATTATCGATTCCGATGCCGTTATCGCGGATCGAAAAAACCCACATTTGAGCCTCCCTCTTCGCCGAGATATGGATCAAAGGCGCTTCTTTCCCACCGTATTTGATCGCGTTGCCGATCAAGTTCGTCATCAATTGACCGAGTTGGGTTTTGTTCGCATTCAATGTCGGAAGGGTTTCCGCCATGACCTTGACATGGGAGTCTTCAATCTGGCTTTCAAGATCAGATAAAACCTCTTTGACTACAACATTCATGTCGACAGGTTCCGTTTTCTTTGAGGCCGTCGCACTTGAAAAGGAAAGCAGACTCGCAATGAGTTCGCTCATTTTTTTGGCGCCCTTCTGCATACGATCAACGTAATCGAGCGCCTTCTCACGCGATTCAAGACTCATCTTTAAGAGATCTCCGAAAGAGATGATCTTGCGTAACGGTGACTGTAGATCATGCGAAACAATGTGGGCGAAATCCTCCAGATCTTTGTTGGATCGCGCCAACTCTTTTGCCTTTAAGACCGAATCTTCTTCCGCTTTTTTTTGGCCGGTCATATCCACGAGGGCCAGAAGAATCATAGACTCGTTCTCGCCGCGGAAAAAAATTTTGGATGCATTCAGCATCATGAAACGGCGACCGATTTTCTCGAATTCCTGATCGATTGGGAAATCGAATAAAGGAACGTTTCTCTGACAAACTTCTTCAAGCTGCATCCGCAAGGTTGGATTGTTCCATTGTCCCTTTCCAAGATCAAAGAAGTATTGTCCTTCCGTTTCTTCCGGGGATACGTTGAAGGTCTTATAGAACGATGAACTCGCCTTCTTCACGCGTAGCGTTGAATCGAGAACCACGAGCGGCTCCTGAACCGTGTCGAGAATGTCCTCGGCGGCGTCGCGCGCCTTTGAAATTTTTTCCTCCACGCGTTTCATCGATTCGATATCGATCAAAGTAATGACCGCACCATCGATTTTTTTGTCCATGGTTTTGTAGGGCCGGATCCGCACCGAATACCACAAATTCGCGCCATTTTTAATTTGCTGTTCTTTGAATGTGGGATTGACCCGATTTGG
>CAYXDS010000049.1:0-13496 GCA_964463805.1 uncultured Elusimicrobia bacterium
ACAAGGCGCCGTTCGACGTGGTGCTCACGCACGGGTTTGTCGTCGATGGGAAAGGCCACAAGATGTCGAAGTCGCTCGGGAACGTGATCGCGCCGCAGGAAATCATCGAAAAATACGGCGCCGATATTTTGCGGTTGTGGGTCGCGATGAGCGATTACCGCGAGGATGTTCGGCTTTCGCAAGACATCGTCAAACACATGATCGACGTGTACCGTCGGTTCCGCAACACGTTCCGTTTCCTTTTGCAGAACACCGCCGATTTTCGTTGGGCCGATCATCACGTGCCGGTCGAAAAGATGGAAGAGGTCGACCGATGGATTCTCATCCATTTTGAAGAGATGAAAGCTCGTGTGCTGAAAGCGTACGAATCGTACGAGTTTCATACGGTGCTCAATGAGTTGAATCGGTTCGCCGCCGTGCCGTTGTCCGGTTTTTATCTGGATGCGTTGAAGGATCGGCTCTATTGCGAAACGCCGGAATCGCCGATTCGCCGCAGCGTGCAGACCGCGCTCGCCGAACTCACGCGCGGGCTTGCCGTGTTGCTCGCGCCTCTGTTGTCGTTTACGTCCGAAGAAGCGTTCTTGACGCTGCGCAAAACCTCCTGCCCCGATTTGCCCGACAGCGTTTTCCTGGACGGCATCAAAAATTTACGAACGGTGAAGATCGACGCCGCGTTGAGCGAAAAGTGGTCGCGCATTCTCGCGATCCGCGGGCTCGTCAACGATGAACTCGACAAGCAACGCAAAGCCGGTGTGTTGAAATCGTCGCAAGAGGCGGCCGTTACGCTGGAACCGGCGAAAGCGGCGGGGCTTGAGAGTATCGATTGGCCGTTCGTGTTGCAGATGGCCGAAGTGCATTTTTCGACGGATACCGCCGGCGCCGCTATCAGCGCTACGAAATTTTCGAAATGCGAGCGCTGCTGGCGTCATCGTGCGGACGTCGGACAAAGCGCCGCGCATCCGACGTTGTGCGCGCGTTGCGTGGCCGCGGTCGGCCAGCTTTCAGCGACCTGACCGCAGTGGTCGTTTTTATTTCCATCTTCGCTTCGGTGTTCACGTTGGATTTCGTTACGAAATCCATTGTCCGCGCACGCTTGCCGTTTGGCGCCGAGATTCCGCTGCTGCCGATTTTTTCTCTGGTTCACGTGAAAAATACCGGCATTGCGTTCGGTATGTTTCAGGGGCGAAATTTTCTTTTCATCGGCATCGGCGCGGCGGTCATGGTGTTTATGCTGTTCTATGCGATTCGGCTGCTGCGAGAAGATCGGTTTTCTGCTTTGGTGTTGTCCGGCGTTCTCGGCGGCGCGCTCGGCAACATGATCGACCGCGTTTTTTTCGGCGAGGTCACCGACTTTCTTGATTTCTTCATCGGCGTCCATCATTGGCCGTCGTTCAACGTTGCGGATTCGGCGATTTGCGTCGGCGTCGGTTTGTTGATCTGGCATAGTTTCCGAAAGGCGCGCTGATATGTTTCCGATCTTGTTTCAGTGGGGACCGATCACGTTGCACACGTACGGCCTGATGGTGGCGGTTGGATTTTTATGCGCGTTGCGCGTCGCGCGCGGACAATTCGCGCTGCGTGGTCTGCCCGAAGAGTCGCTCGATAAAATCGTTTTGTCGTTGATGATCGGCGGCATTTTGGGCGCGCGATTGTTGTACTTCGCGGTCGACAATTTTCGGGATTTGCGGGTGGATCCGCTCTCGTTCCTTCGGATATGGGAAGGCGGACTCGTGTTTTACGGCGGCGTGATCGTCGGGCTCGTCGCATTGATTTTTTACGCGCGCTATTACAATGTTCCGTTCCTGATATTGACCGATGCGTTTGCGGTGCCGTTGTTGCTTGGCCACTCGATCGGCCGGCTCGGTTGTTTGGCGGCCGGCTGTTGCTACGGTAAGCCTACCACCTTGCCGTGGGGGATCGTGTTTAAGCATCCGGCATCCCTGGCGCCGCGCTTCGAATCGTTGCACCCGACACAGTTGTATGAATCGCTCGGATATTTTTTTCTTTTTTTAGTCGGCTGGTTCATTAGCCGTAAAACCACGCGGCTCGGTTGGTCCACTGGGTTCTACCTGGTGGCGGCCGGAGCGTTTCGTTTTTCGATCGAATTTTTGCGCGGCGACGATCGCGGATTGTACCGCTTCGGTTTATCACCGAGCCAACTGGTGGCGGCGGCCATGATCGTGGTCGGTGTCGGCCTTTTCCTTTATGAAAAAACCAAAAAAACCTGAAGCGATTAAGATCGGCATCGAAGACGAGGGGCGGTTGGACCGGTTTCTCGCTGCAAAATTTCCCGAATGGTCGCGGACCGCGTTGCAGCGGCTCATCAACAAACGTTGCGTCACCGTCGACGAACATCCGGTGTCGCCGCATCACCAGCTTCGACGCGGACAGACGATCGCGATCGCTTGGCCGAAACAAGAGGCCAAGCGCGCGTCGATCGCGCCGATCGAAGTGCCGTTTCCGATTTTGTTTGAGGACGACGAAATGCTGGTCGTCGACAAGCCGGCCGGTCTCGTCGTTCATCCGGCCGCCGGTCATTTGGACGGAAACACGCTTGTCGAAATTTTGCGACCGAAGTTTCAGCAAGGACTGTGGGCCGACGAAAACCGCGCGGGGCTCGTGCACCGACTCGACCGCGACACGAGCGGCGTGATTGTGCTCGCGAAGACGCCGACCTCGCATGTGAAACTATCGAAACAATTCGCGTTGCGGCATGCGAAGAAGACGTACCTTGCGCTCGTGCGCGGCGCGATGCCGGTCGATGACGGCGTGATCGAATCGCATTTGGCGCGCGATCCCGGCAAACGTCAGCGATTCGCCGTTTCGTCCTCGCGTGGACGCTGGGCCAGCACGAAATTTCATGTGAAAGAGCGGTTTGGAGATATGGCCACTTTGGTTGAATTACAACCGCTGACGGGCCGCACGCACCAGATTCGCGTGCACCTTTCCAGTTACGGCCATCCGATTTTGGGCGACCATGTGTATGGCGTCAAAGAGAAAGAGTTTGAGTCCATTCGCCGTCATCTGCTGCATGCGGCCAAACTTCAAATCCGCCATCCGCAAAGCAACGAGACGCTCGTTTTTGAGGCGCCGTTGCCCGATGATTTTCAGTCCGCCTTAAAATTCATACGATCGTTGTCATGAAACTCAGCGGCATTCCGATCGTTATTTCCGCTCCGTCCGGCGCCGGCAAATCCACCATCGCCGCCGAAGTGGTGAAGGCGAACCCCTCTTCCGCCCAGTCCATCTCCTGTACCACGCGTCCGCCGCGTCCGGGCGAGAAACACGGCAAGGATTACTTCTTCGCGACCGTTGATGAGTTCAAACAGCGTAGAGATAAAGGCGAGTTTCTCGAATGGGCAGAGGTTCATGGCCATTATTACGGTACGCCGCTGTCCTCTCTCAGAAAACAATTGTCCGAGAAGAAAGACGTCATTCTTACCATCGATCCGCAAGGCGCGCTTTCGGTCAAACGAATTTATCCGGCCGGCGTATTTATCTTTGTGGTGCCGCCGTCATGGGAAACCTTGGTCAATCGGTTGACCCGGCGCGCCACCGATGATCGAGCGACCGTCGAAATCCGAATCGCGAACGCTCGCAAGGAGCTCACCTATCTGTCGCATTACGATTATTTGGTCATCAACGACGAGTTGCCGAAAGCGGTTAAATGCATTTTGTCGATCGTCGAAGTGGAACACTTGCGCATCTCACGCGTAGATCTTAACGCCGTGCCAATCTTTAACCCTGGATGAAAAAATATGACCCGTTCACCTTCTCCTAACCAAAATCGCGTCCGCATGAGCGACGTCGCCAGTCGCTGCGGTGTTTCTATTTCAACCGTTTCACTGGTGCTTTCCGGCGATCCGCGCATTCCCGAAGATACGGCGCGCCGCGTCTTGCAGGCGGTTAAAGCGATGGAATACCGGCCCAGCGTGCTCGCGCGCAGTCTTGCGCGGCGTACGTCGCGAACGATCGCGGTCATTCTTCCTGAGTTCGCGTTTCAAAAAAATACGCCGTTCTATTATCAGGCGTTGCAAGGGATACATTCTCAAACGCAGCCGGCCGGCTACAAAATGCTGGTTGAAGCCGCGAATCGCGTGTTTCTCGCGCGTCGTTACTACTTGCGCATGCTGAAAGAACAAAGCGCGGACGGTATGTTGTATCTGGCGTCGTCGGTCAACGATAAGTTTTTGAGCGAAGTCGAGAAGGAACCTTTTCCGTTCGTTCTTGTCGGCAGTTATTCGGACAACGTGGATTTGCCGTGCGCGAAGTCCAGCGACGCCGACGGAGCGAAGATCGCGGTCAAGCATTTGATTTCGCTCGGCCATAAAGCGATTGGACATGTGGCCGGGCCTGCCGAGGTCTCTCACGGTCGCGATCGCGCCCAAGGCTATAAGGACGCGATGAAAGAAGCGAATCTCGACATAAACCCTGCGTGGATCGCCAATGGCGACTTTGATATCGCCGCTTCCGAGGCTGCTGTAAACGGACTCGTTCAGGGCGGCGTCACAGCTATTTTCGCGGGCAGCGATGTAATGGCCTACGGCGTGCTGCGCGGTTTGCGCGCACTGAAAAAGCGCGTGCCTGAAGACGTGGCTGTGGTCGGCATGGACGATTTGGAAATGTCGTCCTGGTCGAATCCTTCGTTAACCACGGTTCGTTACGACATCCGTTCGATGGCCGAATTGGCGACCAAATATGTGATCCGTCGCGCGCAAAGTCCGATCATTCCAAAAAATCCGCTCACGGAAGTGCCGGTTCCGGAGCTTGTCATTCGGGAGACATGTGGGTCGAAACTTAATTCTTAAAACCGTTGTTGCCGTAACGCTGGTGGCGGTCTCCCCTTCCTGGGCCGCTAAAAAGAAAGAAGCCGTTCCCGCCGGTCTTAAATTGTCCGATCCGGGCACTGAATTTCCGGTGAATTTTGAGAAATACGGAACGATCACCGGCGCGGGAACCGACGATTTCAAATACAAAATCAACGATCGTCCGGGACTTTCGTCCGCGATGGGCGAAGGTCTTTATCCGAATGCAACCTCTCTTCAGCAAGATCCGGCTTTCCTTCAATGGAAAAAGAAAAATCCCGGTAATTACAATCACTGGGATTACGTGAGTTCGGGCAATCCGCAGAATGATTTCTATGTATGGGCGACCGCGCGCGACGTCGGGCCCGGCACGAAATTGTTGTTCACCGGCAAAGCGCTGGCCGAGGCGGGATATCCGAAGCATGCGCTGAAAGCGTTCTATTCGGTGCTCATGAATTTTCCGCGCGAAGCCGCCTGGTCGGCCGACCATTCGTTTGTTTGGTACGTGGCCAACGAAGCGTTGAGCCAGATTGAAGCGGTCACGCAGACGCATCCGGAGCTGGGCTTGCAATTGGTCGGCGCGCGTTTCAAGGTCAAGAACGGCAACGACACCGATTTGAAGAACGACGAGTTCGTGATTTCACCGGGTCGATGGGAAAAACCGGTGGTGGGAAAACCGATCGACCTTTCGACGCTGAAGATCACCAAGCAACGCGGTTACGGTAAAGTCCATTTGGTGCAATACGAAAACGGTCATTGGCAATTGATCGTGAACGATAAACCGATGATGGTACACGGCATGACGTACAGTCCGACGCCGATCGGCCAGCACTTGTCGAGTTACGGTTTGAAATGGATGTTCGAAGACGGTGACGATAACGGAAAGCCGGATATGCCTTACGACTCGTGGGTCGATGCAAACGGCAACAGTCGACAAGACGCGAATGAACCCGCGGTCGGCGATTTTGAATTGATGAAACGCATGGGCGTTAACGCGATCCGCGTTTACCGCGTCGGCGAGGGGTCCGATTACGATCCGAGTATCTTCAATAAGAAGCTGCTGCGCGATTTGCACGATAAATATGGAATTTCCGTCATCCTGGGAGATTTCCTCGGCGCGTACACGGTCGGTTCCGGCGCGAATTGGGAAGCGGGCACCGATTACACCGATCCGGTTCAACTTGAAAACATGCGTTCGTGCGTCACCAGTTACGTGAAAGATCATCGCAACGAGTCGTACGTGCTCATGTGGCTGCTCGGCAATGAAAACATGATGCCGTCCGATTACTCGGGCGTGAATGCGACGCGAACGAAGGCGTCGCAGCAAGTGAGCGCGTATCTGTCGTTCGTCAACGAAATGGCCGAGCTGATTCATAAGCTCGATCCCGACCATCCGGTCGCCGTCGGAAATCTCGATCTCGTGAATTTGGAAGAACATGCGAAATACGCGCCGGCCGTCGATGTCTTCGGCGCGAACCTGTATCGGGGGCCGCATGGGTTTGGAACCATGTGGGTCAACGTGAAGGAATCGTTTGACCGCGCGGTGATCATCACTGAGTTCGGCGCGGATGCTTGGGATTCGCGCAAAGAACGCGAAGATCAGAAAATGCAAGCCGACTACCACAAAGGAAATTGGGAAGATATTGAGTTCCATCGCGCCGGCGGACCGTCGGCCGGCAACGCGATCGGCGGAGTCGTTTTCGAATTTACCGACGAATGGTGGAAAAGTTCAAACGGCGGTTGGGACGCGCACGACAAAGATCGCGATAGTCCGATGGCGTTTCAAGACGGTTGGGCCAGCGAAGAATGGTACGGCATGATGTCGCTCGGCGACGGCAGCGGCGGCTCGCTTATGCGTCAGCCGCGGCAGGTCTACAACCTCTACAAAGACAAACTCTGGAAACAGTAAGTTAGGCGGGTTTGATCATCGCGAAGAAAACGGCGCCGATGATTAATAAGAACGCAATGATCATGTTCCATCGAATCGGTTCGCGCAAATAAAGTACGCAGAACAAGATAAAGACCGAGATCGAAATCACTTCTTGAATAATTTTTAATTGCGCGGCGCTAAACTGTCCGTAGCCGAACCGGTTCGCCGGCACTTGCAGCATATATTCGGGTAACGCGATAAGCCAACTCGCGAGAATGACCAGCAACAGCGGGCGGGAACGGAATTTCAAATGTCCGTACCAGGCGGTCGTCATGAAAATGTTCGACCCGATTAAAAGAAGAATCGTTCTCATTTGAATTCGATGGATGAACCAGAGCTGTCCAATACCAAGAAGGGAAGGCCCCATTGATCGGTGTTCGTGAGCGACCAGTCGCCGGGTTTGGTTTCGGGGCGCAACCGTAATCCCCAAGGTCCGCCGTAGATGAGCCACGCCGTGCCGTCGCTTGAATCTTCGATGCGCTGGGCGGTGGCCGCGTTAAACGTCCCATCGTCGCCAACGGCCGAAATATCGCACCAGGCCGATATCGATTCATCGGGCGGTGTCAGATTTACGCGTTTGACCGTTCGTTGAGGGCCGTTCGTTGGAAACACGCGTTCATCGGGCGCGCAATTTGGATTTTCTTCGATCATTACGTACATTGCGGTTGGAAATCTACACCTTTAACCAAGGAGAATCAAAATGAGCACCGTTCCAGTCTCGGCCTTGATCCGCGCTAAAAAAGGCATGGAGAAAAAACTCGAAGAAATGTTGAAAAGTCTTGTGGTTGCCACTCATGAAGAACCCGGTTGCGTGAAATATGCGTTGCATCGCATTCAGGGGCAGCCTGGATCTTTCGTGTTCATCGAACGGTGGAAGTCGGCGGCGGATTTGCAAAAACACTTGTTGGCCCCACATATCCAGACGGCGATGGCGCGGAAAGAAGAATTGATTGAGTCCATCGATATTTGGACGCTTGAATCGGTGCCGGCCGGTAAAACTTCCATGGAAACCTTCTGATTTATACGTTAGAATGGGTCAACGTCGCTTCAGACGGAAAAATCAGCTTAATTTAGAGGTAAACATTGAAGAAAGTCATCCGTTTTTTAAGTAGTTTAGATTGGACGAACACCACTTTCCTACTCACCACTCCCATCCTCGGTATCGGCGGTGCATGGCTGTGGATCGCCAGCGGCGCGTTTAATTGGGCCACATTCGCGTTGTTTCTATTTATGACCATTGCGACGGGCGTCGCGATTACCGGCGGTTATCATCGGCTTTTTTCTCACAAGAGTTTTGACGCAAAGTGGCCCTATCGCCTGTTCATGCTGCTGTTTGGCGCCGCTGCATTCGAGAATTCGGCGCTTCGTTGGGCTTCCGATCATCGTAATCACCACAAATTCGTCGACACTGACAAAGACCCCTACAACATCAATCGCGGTTTCTGGTTCGCGCACATGGGATGGGTCATGCTTCGTTACGATAACACTCATTGCTACGACAATGTGGCCGATCTTGAGCACGATCGACTCGTGATGTTTCAACAGAACCACTATGTAAAACTTGGCATTCTCGTGGGTCTGGTGTTCCCGACGCTGCTGGCCGCCACTTGGGGCGATTGGTTCGGCGGACTCTTTTTTGCCGGCGTTTTCCGTACGGTCATGAATCAACATTTCACGTTCTCGATTAATTCATTCGCGCATTTGTTTGGTGCGCGTCCGTATTCGGACCAGAACACGTCGCGCGATAACTGGTTCTTTGCGTTTTTTACGTATGGAGAAGGGTATCACAACTACCATCACAAATTCCCGGCCGACTACCGCAACGGCATTCACTCGTATCATTGGGATCCGACCAAGTGGATCATCAAGGCGCTTGAGGCGACGGGAATCACTTACAACTTGCGGAAAGTCCCGAATGAAACGATTCTTCGCGCCAAGCTGAAGATGGATGAAAAACGCATCTTGAATAAATTGGCCGCATCGCCGACGCCGCAACGTCATGTCCCTCATGAAATCGTGGTGGCGACACGCATGAAAATTGAAGAAGCGTACTCGCATTTCCTTTCGTTGAAAGCCGAGTATCAGAAGCTGAAGAAAGAGAAGATGACGGCATTGAATGCGAACGTGTCCGCGCGTCTTGAAAAATTGCGCGCGAATCATTTGCCGCAGGCGCGTGAGCGTTTGCACAAAGCCTCGACCGAATGGGCGAATTTGTGCGGCCGTCTCGGCGTTTCCTCTTCGCGGCTCGTGTTCACCAACTAGTCAAAGTCGTCGCCCCGGAATGTCTTAATCCGGGGCCCCGGAAAACAACTCACGTGCTGTTTTTGTGGATCCCGGCTAACAACGTGCCGGGATGACGGCGTACAAACAAAGCACTACAATACCTGCATGCCAACCGATAAAGACGTTCTTACGGCCCTAAGTCAAATTCAAGATCCGGACTTGAATCGCGACATCGTTTCGCTCGGGTTCGTGAAGAATTTGAAAATTTCCGACGGGAACGTAAGCTTCGATATCAACCTCACCACGCCGGCCTGTCCGGTGAAAGACGAAATGCAAGCCGAAGCGAAGCGCGTTGTGGCCGGTCTTCCAGGGGTTAAAACCGTCGATGCAAAGATGACCGCGGAAGTCCGCCGCAGCTTGGGCGAAGACAAGACTGCGATTCAGGGCGTGAAAAATTTTATCGCGGTCGCCAGCGGCAAAGGTGGCGTTGGAAAATCAACGGTTGCGGTTAATCTTGCCGCTGCGATGGCGCAAACCGGAGCGAAAGTCGGTTTGCTGGACGCCGATATTTACGGCCCAACCGTTCCTCTTATGATGGGGCCCGATTCCGGCATCGAAGTCGGTCCCGACAACGAAGTGGTTCCCGCGTTCGCGCACGGCGTCAAATATATGTCGATGGGATTTATGGCGCCCGGCGACAAACCGTTGATTTGGCGCGGGCCGATGGCTCATCACGCGCTGCAGCAGGCGATGTTTCATACGCGGTGGGGGGAACTCGATTATCTGTTCGTTGATTTGCCGCCCGGCACCGGCGATGTTCATTTGACGCTGGTTCAATCGACACCCCTTACGGGGGCTGTGCTCGTTTCGACGCCACAGGATCTCGGGCTGACCATTTCATTGAAGACGTTTCGCATGTTCGAAACAACAAACGTGAAAATTCTCGGTATTGTTGAGAACATGAGTTATCACATCTGTTCCCATTGCGGCGAACGCGAGGATATTTTCGGCAATGGCGGCGTCGAACAGGCGGCTGCCCGACTCAACATTCCTTTTCTTGGAAAAATACCGCTTGACCAGTCTATCCGCGAACAAGCGGACCGGGGCAAGCCGATTGTCGTCGCGGCTCCTACGTCGCCGGCCGCCAAAGTCTATAGCGATATGGTGAAAAAACTTGCGGCCCAAGTCAGTATCGCGAGCTTCGCGAAACCAAAACTGAAGATTATCGAAGAATGACCGCCGCCGAGCCCACCGAGATTCGGAAGCTTTCCGGCGGCGTCGGCATGAAAATCACCTGGTCCGATGGCCTTGCCTCTGAAATGCCGGCGCGCGTGCTTCGTCAAAAATGTCCCTGCGCCGCATGCCGTCACGAGTTAACCGGGGAGCAGATTCTGCGGCCCGAGTCCGTTTCGACGGACATTACGATTCAGAAAGCTGAGTTGATCGGACAATATGCGCTTGGTTTTCAGTTTAGCGACGGTCATGCGACTGGCATCTACACATTTGAAAATTTGCGGCGGGAGTTTGCACGGTGAAGCGAGTCTTTTTTCTGCTCGCCGCCTTCGCAAGCCTGTCTCCGCTGTTTGCCTCGACACTCGACGATGCGCGCGCGCGCGGCACTCTGACGTGGGGCGCGGACATTCAGGGGGGCGAGCCTTATGTGTATGAGGATCCGAAAGATTCGAAGCGTTTGATTGGGTTTGAAGTCGATATCATCAATGAAATCGGCCAGCGGCTCGGCTTGAAGCCGGAGTTTAGGCAGAACGCTTGGTCGAATCTCGTGCCGGCGCTGGAACGCGGGGATTTCGACATCGCGATGAATGGACTCGAGGCGACGACCGATCGTCAAGAACGTGTGCTCATGTCGCGTCCCTATTTTGTTTATTCCGAAAAATTGGCGATTCGCGCCGATGCGCCGTATCAATCGCTCGGCGACATGAAAGGAAAGCGCATCGGTACGTTGAATCAAACGTTCGCTTACGATTTGTTGATCGCGAACGGATTCGATCCGGCCAAATACGGCGGCATTTACGAAGGCGTTCAAGAGCCGTATCTCGACGTGGCGAACGGCAAGCTCGATGGGGTTCTGCTTGAGAGCATCATCGCCGACCGTTACGGTTGCCCGTTGCCGCAGATCAAGTGTTTGCCCGAGGAAGTGGCGCGCGGCGTGTATGTGATTCTCATGCGAACATCCGATACCGCGCTTAAACGTGAGATCGACGGCGCGCTCGAGGCGATGCTTAACGACGGCACTATGAAGAATATTTTGACCAAATGGAATTTGTGGGATCACAAACAATTGGAGCCGTTGCCTGAAATAGCGAAAGTGAACCGTCACCGTACGCTTGATTGGGATCAGTTCAAACTTTTCTTGGATGGGGCGGTCACCACGTTGCGCTTGTCACTCGCCGCATTTTTGATCGCGGTACCGTTCGGATTTTTGCTCGCATCGTCGCGCGTGTACGGGCGCGCGCCGTTGCGGTTTCTGTCGGCGTCGTACGTCGAGGTTTTCCGCGGTACGCCGGTGTTGCTTCAGTTGTACGTGCTTTATTTCGGCATCGCTCCCTATGTTAAGCTCGGAGCGATCGCCGCGTGCGTTCTCGGTCTCGGCCTCAATTATGCGGCCTACGAAGCCGAGATTTATCGCGGCGCGATTCTTGCGATTCCGCGCGGACAGACTGAAGCCGCGCATTCGCTTGGGCTCGGCACCTGGGAAACGTTGCGGTACGTGATCATGCCGCAGGCTTTCCGTATCGCGTTACCGGCGATGACCAACGATTTCATCGCGCTTTTGAAAGATTCGTCATTGGTCGGCGTGATTGCCGTGGTGGAGCTGACGAAGCGAATGACGATCGCGGCCGTCGATATGCGAGGATGGCTCGTGCCCGGCGTGTTGTGCGCCGCGCTTTATTTCATTATGAGTTTTCCGCTCGCACGCATCGCTCGAACGCTTGAAAAGAGGCTTCAACGTGATCAACATCCGGCAGCTCACTAAAAAACACGGCTCGAGGATTGTTCTCGACGCGCTCGACGCGAACGTGAACGCCGGAGAAACCATCGCAATAACGGGGCCGTCCGGCGTCGGCAAAAGCACGTTGTTGCGGTGTTTGAATTATTTGGAGCCGTTCGGCGGCGGAGAGATCGAAATCGCCGGTTTTAAACTCACGCCGGGCCTGGACCGGCGTCAGCGCGATTTGCGCCGGTTGCGCGCGACGGTCGGCATGGTGTTTCAGCAATTTAATTTGTTTCCGCATTTGACCGCGCTGCAAAACATCACGTTGGCCCCGCGCGTGGTGTCCGGCATTTCCGCCGCTGACTCTGAAAAGGACGCGCTGGAGCTGCTCGCGCGCGTGCATTTGGCCGATCGTGCCGGCGCTTATCCGCATCAGTTGTCAGGCGGCCAGCAGCAACGCGTGGCGATCGCTCGCGCGCTGGCTCAGAAGCCGAATGTGCTGTTGTTTGATGAGCCGACCAGCGCGCTCGACCCGGCCATGAAGCAAGAAGTACTCGATGTGATGAAAGAATTGTCGCAGACCGGTATTACAATGCTGGTCGTCACGCATGAACTTAATTTCGTATCGTCCGTGGCGACGCGTGTGTGGGAAATGCAGGCGGGAAAAATTGCGAGGGATCGTGCCCAAAGCCACTGACGAACTTTTAAAAGACCATAAGATGATCCGTAAGATTTTGACCGAATGGAAAATCGGGAATCCACGGTTTTCACAAATCCATGAGACGCTCACGCGCGTTGTTCTCGGGCACGCATGGTTTGAGGATCAAGTGTTTTTCCCGGCGATGGAGGCCGAGCCGGCGTTTGCCCGCCAGTTTCTCAGCGAGTTGTATCAAGAGCACAAGGACATCGATGCTTTGCTGAAACTCGTGAAGAAAACGCCCGCCCATCAACAAGAACAATTGGATTTTTATACGGTTCAGTTGGGTTGCGTCTTGGACACGCACTTCAAAAAAGAAGAAGATGCGATGTTTCCGATTTGCGAAAAGATTTTAACCGAAGAGGGACTCGTCAATTTGGCCGCCGAAATGCGAGCGCGGCAACATGAGAAAGACCATGAAACAATATCTTGATCTGCTGAAAGATGTGCTTGAGAACGGTGAAGTGCGCGCCGATCGAACCGGTACCGGCACGCGCAGTTTGTTCGGCGCCCAATTACGATTTGACCTTTCGGCCGGTTTTCCGTTGTTGACCACGAAGAAGCTTCATTTGCGCTCCATCATCCATGAGCTTTTGTGGTTTCTCAAAGGGGAAACGAACGTCAAGTATCTGCGCGACAACAATGTGACCATATGGGATGAGTGGGCCGACGCAAACGGCAACCTAGGGCCCGTATACGGCGCGCAATGGCGCAATTGGGGCGGCACCGGCATCGATCAAATTTCTCAGTTGATTGAACAGATCAAAAAGAACCCGACGTCGCGACGACACATCGTCAGCGCATGGAACGTCGGTGATATTCCGAAAATGGCGTTGCCGCCGTGTCACGCGTTGTTTCAGTTTTATGCGCACGTCGACGGCCGGTTGT
>CAYXDS010000050.1:0-13319 GCA_964463805.1 uncultured Elusimicrobia bacterium
TTAAGGACCAGAATACGCCGCTCCTGCCGGTCGAACAGCGACTCAAATACCTTTCGGAGTTGCCGATTGTTCATCCAACGATGTTTTTCGGTTTGATTCCGCAGCCTTCCGATATTCGAGTCGGTGCGGATGCGCGCAAAGCTTTAATTTCCGAAACGGCTCTATCGAATGTCGTTATGGAGCGAGCCAATAGAACCGGTACGGGATTGCCGGCAACTGAAACAGGCGAACAAGTACGGACATTGGCTCGGCCGACCCGTATCGCTGAACTGTTTAATTTGGTGATCGATAAAGGCTCGAAAGAAGACGCAAGAAAATTCTTTGACGCCATTGAGAAGAAGCGATCGGAGCAGAGAGGATTGCCCGTCAATTCGCTCGATGTGGAATCGGGCGCTCATTGGCAACGAAATCAGGAGTACAACACCAACGGTCCGTCTGAGCCGTTGTTGAATGGTTTGTTTGAGATGGCCGACTCCTGTTTGCGTTACTCGGCGAAAACCGGCGATCCGCGCGGCATCGTGCTCTATAACAGATATGTAAGAGATGCTCTGTCGTTTCGCGCGCGTGCGAACGGGACGTTGCGACCCGGCGAAGAAGAGAGCGGCGGTTATGTGGAGTGGTTGCCCGGGCGCGCGATCGAAGTGCCGCGCGACCTCGGATTTAATTATGACCAAGAACTCGCCACCTTGTACCGTGTGCCGGACGGTTATGATGTTGCCGCAAACGGGCGGGTTTTCCAATATTTGAAGAGGTTCCGCGATGATTTGAAAACCATTGCCGCGCGTTCCCCCGAGCTTGCGAAAGCTTTGCAGGAACCGATCGCCTCGCTTGATGGCTTGGTGGCTCGTCAGAAAACATGGATCATCGAAACATTGGATGCCGCTCATGATTATGTGGTGCCGATGCATAAACGCGAAAATCGAGACATCATTGGCGTCGATCCCGAATTACGCCGTACGCGCGCTTATCGCAAAGGCGAAGAACTGATGACCGACGCGCCGTCGATGATCGCATTGATTGCGGCCGGAAAAGAAGCCGGTTATCCGGATGCGAAGCTGCAGTTTATGATGACGCACGGTTTGCTGTTAAACGGCGTTTGGGTTGAACAAGGCGGCCGTCGCACGTACGGATTGTCATGGGCGCCGCCGAACGCCGACGGACCGGAGCTGTTGTCGGTCGAAAACACAGCGATGTTGTTGCTGGTGGCGAAAGCGATCGGAAACAAAAAATACGCGGAACTCGCCGAGCGTTCGCTTTTGAGCATTCCGACCGTCGGGCGAACGGGTTTATTGCCCGAAGTGTTCGGTAAAACGCCCGTCGGAGAAGACATTAAGGGTATTCGAACGGGAAACGGAAACTTCGTTTACCCGAGCTTGGTGGAGGCTCCGCAGCCGCAGTACGTGGGACGTTATCGCATGCCCAACGCGCTGCTTCTGGCTCCCGATGGGAAACGCCCGTTGTTCTGGGAAGGCAATGTTTACGTGACGCGTCTCGCGCAGCGCGCTTTAAACGCGAAGATGAACGACGCAGTGATGCCGACGGCTGTGGCGACCGACGACAATAAGAAAAATATTGAGACAGCTATCGCTCAAGCTCCGATCAACATCGCCGCGGGCAAAGAAAACGAATGGGAACAGATGTGGAATATTGCGTTTCGTTCGGGTTGGAATGGTTTCAATTTAACGTTGGTTGCGATCAGCGGTTTCTGGTTGACGGTTCTCGTTTGGGCTTTGACTACACGATTTATTTATTGGTTCCGCTCCAACTTGCTCGGAGTTTATTCGAGATGGGAAGAAATCGACGGCGTCCAACAAGCTTTGCGGGAAGCGGGAATGTCCGCCAATGAATGGGATGATTTCTTCCGCCGATCGGCCGAGCGGTTCACTCGTCAAGTTTTAAGTATGCGCGCTTGGAATCAGGGCCCGGCGGCGCAATTGCGCGACGCGTGGATCAGTTTTATCCAACGTCCCGATGGAACAATCCGGTCCACCGCCGAACAAGGTTGGGTCGCTAACTTATTTTTAAATTTCGTGTTGTTGGAAGCGTTGCGTCAATTACCTCGCAAAACCGGCGAGCCAGAACTTGATCCGGCCGTTTATACGCGGGCCTTGCAGGACATTGGAGAAGAATTGGCCGAGCGATTGTTCTCACGAGATCGCGCATCCATGCACATCCGCGAGATTGAGCCAAACATTTATGCTGACATTGAACTGTATCTACACGAAGTGAATCTTGATTTGCGCGAAATCATTCGAGAAAGACTTCTGCAGAAAATTACAACCAGCGGGAATGCCACCAATCAGACACGCCGACGCTTAGCGCCCCGCACGACCTTTTCAGTTATAAAACCTTGGACGTGGTTTTATTCCAAACCGCTGCCGATTCCCGATGTTTCTGCGACGTTGCGTCTGATCGGAATCGTTCAAGATCAGGGCAAAAATACATTTGTACTTGATCAGTTCAAAACGGGTTTCGAACGGTTTAGAGAAACGGAACCCCTGAGTTCGAAAGGAATCGGACCTTTGCATCCAGCCTATGTTGTCGCGATGCGTTTTTACTTCTTCCTTTTGTTTACATTGCTTCTTACGGCGGTCACACATGGCCTGCTGATTGGTGGTGTGGACACCATTTTGGTCGGCGTGCCGAGTTTGTTGGGCGCCGAAAGCAATCAGTTGGGACAATTGGTGTTCGGCGTTCTGCTGGCTTCATCGACGGCGGTGCTGCTCGTATCGAGAATTTTCCTTTGGGCGACAAATCCGGCACGGCTCAATAGTTCTCCGGTCCGTTACGCCGCACAAATTTTGTCCGGAAGTTTATTGTTGGCCGCTTCGGCGAGTCTGTTCCTGATTTCAAGCGAAACATACGAAGTGATGTTGCTGATGTTCGCGCTCGGCAGCGCGGTTTTCATGGAAGGAATTTTCCGGATCTTTAAAAATCAATCGTTGTTCCTTGGCGCGTTCCATTATGTGCTCGCACCGACGGGTGTCGTCGGCGGCATCCGCGCCGTGTTAAGCTTCCATATTCATTACACGTTGGCTTCATTGATTTCAGTGCTGATGGGCTTGGCCGTATGGAAATGGTACGGCGAGTTCATCCCAATGACATCGGCTTTCGGATTTATGGTCAGCATCGGCGGATTGCTGTTTATGATCGGCATGGTGGTTTTACTGCGGTTTTTCCCAGGAAACTATTACAGCGAAGGAAGACAACCGGCGCGATGGAATCTGCTTGGCCGATCGTTGTCTGCCTTGAATTACTATGTGCCGTTTACCGAATACCGCACGTTCGCTGCCCAATATTTAGGGCTCATCGGCGTGTTGATGCAAGTCGGTATTAGTTTTTACGGCTATGAAAACGAAGTGCGCATCGTCATGGGCTTGTTATTGTTCCTCGGAACGGTCGTCTTAAACTTTTACGCGGTGTGGGTCGCGATGACGGCGGTTGCTACTTTCTGGTTGGTGATTGCCGAATGGTTCACCATGCCGCTCGATTTATCGAAGCCGCGGCCTTTGATGGTGCGGTTGTGGGCGGCGTTGCCGCGTTTAGCGGTGGCGACGGGTTTGGCGATGTATGTCGCTCCTTATTTCTTGCAACTTCCGGTCACGCCGATCGATTGGTTTATCGCGATCCCGTTGTGGTTGTTCATCGGTGCGTTTGCTCTCTATGCCGTTGCGTTTGCTGCTGAGTCTGCGTGGCGATGGCTCACGCGTAAGCCGTTCCCTCCCGGTAGCGAAATTGTGATCAATTTCCCGGGACTCGAATCGATGGGAAGCCCTGCATTGACCGCGCAAGGCGGATGGGGGAACACACCCAATCCAACCACAGCCACCCGCTTAATTCTCACAAACTGGCAAACCTTGCGGCGCAACGGCGGCGACAATCGCGGAGAGATCCTTGCGTTTATGAAAACATATCGCCAGACCTTCGACCGTTTGGCACGAACAACGTCGGTGGTTTCGAACCCGAACCGCGCGCTGTTCACGAACAGTGGCATGGACTTCGACGATCCAGCATCGGATGAGATCGTAAGGTATCTGTTGCAGTACATTCACGAAGTGGAAATTGCGTCCGGACGAAACAATAACGGTATGTCTTTATGGAATTTGGAATTGCAATTGATGAATCCTCCGGCCGATCTGCCCGACCATTTCCGTATGCGGAATCCGAGAAATCCAAATGGAACTTTCTCCGAACAAGAAAGACAAGAGCTTGAAGTAGCGTTCCATTTGCGACGTTGGATGATCGAGGTTCTTTCCGCCGCCGGTCAAAGCTACGACTCGACGGTTGCGTTGATTGATTTCGTGCAATATCGCCGGACACAAGGCAACGGTGTGCCGTTGAAGATTTATATTCCGATTAATAGCGCTCAATATCGTGGTGATCCGACATTGGCTGCAGCGCCCACTTTGAACAATGCCGGAGCTTTAAATCCCGGTAAAGAAGATGCGTTGCGCAGCGATTTGTTGGAGTTCATCAACTATATCGCCGGTGAACATGTCGGATTGACGGCGCGTACCGTAACGTCTTTCCCAACCAAGTCGGGTGCGATGAACGCATTTTATGCGGGTTTCATTCGTGAGTCCGGCATGGATTTATCGCGTGCGGCCTTCATGCACATTTGGGATCGCAATACCTCGGCTTATGAGCCGGACAAAATCTATAACGATCTGCAAAATGCGTTGGCGGACAGTCGGAATGTGTTCACGTTCCCGCGTCGGCGTTCCACGCAAGGCGGCAGTACCACGCAAGGCGGTACTGCTGTTGCCGACATCGGCGGCAACGGTGAAAAAGGTATGACGTATTACCACGATGGTGCGCTCACACTTAATCCGAACGATTCGTTGGCGCCGGGATGGGGAACGATCCAAGGCTTGTGGTTCGATGTATTCCGTCGTTTAGGCTTGGATCCGCACTACCCGACTGCTCCAGTGACGAAACGCATGATTCGGACCGGTCGTTATAGTTTGTGGGATCGCTGGTTCGGGGCGTTCCTGTTGAATCCGAACATGCCGCATCAAAGCGAGGACTATGCGGCTTCCATTGGCGCGGATCGTCAGTATCTCGCGCTGGGTCGTGCCCCTATACGCCGCCGTTCGTCGGTGACCTATACGAAGTCCCGAGAAGCCGGTTATTTGCTGGCGCTCGTCGCGGCGCAGTGGCGTTGGGTCACCGGTTTGACGCAGCTCCTTCGCGATACGCTGATACGAGTGACCTATATTTTCGGACTTAATTCCTACTACATTCGACACGGCCGTTCGTTTGGAGAAAACTTTTATTTGCTTCATATATTGTCGTTCCAAATGGTGTCGCTGCTTGGATTATTTATCTTGATGAACTGGACGCCGTTCACCGGTATAAATGCACCGTTCTTCTTGTTCGGTTTAATGGCGAACCAAGTGCTCGTGCTGCACTCATTCATCGGTAATATTCGCGACAAAGGATTTTCAATCGCCTTTTTCGAACTGATACGTCGCGCACCGATCAGCCCTCTTTATTATGCCGGATTCATGTACCTGCTGTTCTTGGCGGCATGGGACGGTTTCCTGAATAAACAAAAATACGATTTCGCTGTATCGGTGCCGTCGGAAATGTCGATCGATCGCGTCGAAGATGTAGCCGAGTCCTCCAATAAACACCGCGGTCGTCGTTATGGCGCGTTCATATTGGCCAGTGCGGTTCTTTCCGGCGCCATTTATTTCAGCATTAATGTGTTCGCGATGATGAGTTTCGACGTTTTGAACATCGTGTTATTGGCGTTTACATTGTTGATTATTACCGGTGGACTCGTCGGATGGAAGATGTACGACAATCAAATAGGTCGCGCGGCGCCTGGTCATGAATTCTCACGGTGGCTCGGTTGGATCTACGGATTTATGTTCATTACGATGCTGTCGCTTACGTTGGGCGTGGTTCCTCAAGCGGCGCCGGTTGTCGCCGCCATTCTATTCTTCGTTTTTGGTTTGTATTTCACGTTCCGTATTTTGCCGAGAACGTTCTTGTCGGACAATCCGAACGCCGTCGCTCCGGCGCCAAATACGCCGGCCAATTTCGGCGTGTTGGATATTTCAACGCGTCGTCCCAGCCAACTGACAACGGGTGTTTTCTTCATAATGGTGGGTGCCGCATTATTATTAACGCCTGCTCCGTTGGCGGTGCCGATCGCTGTTATGGTTTACGGCGCGATGTTGTTGGTTCTCTGGATGACCGCACGTTACATGGATATGGCGCCCCGATGGCTCTATCGCTGGGGTTTCGGATTGCCCACGCTACTGTTTGTGGCCAACTTTTTTATTCCTTCCAATGTTTCAGAATTAACCGGCGTTCCCTATATTCGTCTCGTTGGAAATCTCATGATTGTAGGGTTGTTGCTCTTGAACGCTTTGTCGCTGTTTATGGTCAGTCGCTACAATTGGAACAACATGCGGAACAATGTGAACGAGCAAAATCCATTGGAACGCTGGTCGTCGAACGCATTGAATTGGGTTTTGCGGCAACGAATTCCGCAGTGGTTGCGCGTGCGACTGGCGTCGCTTGGCGGAGAAGAGGAATGGCGCACGCGTTTCGCCACCGACTTGAACCGAACGTTTATCGGCGCATCGCTTGTATTTATGTGGATCGCGATCGTACCGATTGCCGGTATCGTGTCGTATCTGGTGGGTCCTTATTTGGCGACGGTCCTTATTCGAACGTTTTTCTTTTTGATCGTCGGGATGGTTTCTCTGTTCGTCGGGGTGTTAGCAACTGAAAAACTTTATTCGGCCGTCGTTCGTCTGGGGAAACTAATCTTGGAACGAGACGTGGAGCGACTCAAAGTTGCTCGACGTGGTTCGCTCGATCGAACGACATTGTCCCGCGTCTATGCTTTGTTGACTTACGACAAAGTTTTCGGCGGTCTCAACGCGCACCGAACCGCATATGACGCGTTATTTAAGGCGCGTTCTTTATTAGGCGGCGATCCAATTGGTTTCTCGTTAATTGCTACCACTGCCATTTTATTCGGTGAATTCTTGGTGGACACGGTTGCTGGCATTGGGCGAGGTATATCCCGTGTGGCACAAGCGGCAGTAAGTCGTCGAACCATTATCGGACTACTCGCAGGGTCGTTACTGTTCGCACAGCAGGACTCCTTGTGGATTTCGGCATATATTATTGGTGCAGCATTAATACTGATCGTTTTGCGTGGAAGCACTTCGGTGGCGAATCGCGCCATCGCGTTTGCGCGCACGCCATTCGGCCGAACATTATCAATCATCGTCATCGTCGGAACTTTGGCTGCGTTATCCGCCGCTGCCTATTATTTCTTTGCAGGTTCCACGGTTGTTGGCGCTTCCATATTAACGGCGAGTGTATTGCCCGCCAGCAGCCGCAGCATCCTCGAACTCGTTCATCCGGTGGAACCGGATGCGCGTCGAATTTCGCGCGCGCTTGATGTCGCTGAAAAGTCGAATGCCTCGGATCCAGAACGCATGCAAGCGATTCAGATTCTCGGTGAAACGGCGCCCCTCGGACTCCAAGCATTCGTCGACAACGGCAACGGCTCGTTTGAAGCCTATGTTCGCGGCCGCGAAGCGGAAATCAAGCAGGGACGCTTCCTCGCGAAATTCGCTCGTTCAAAACCGGTGGACTTAAATAGCATGCCGCAGGCCGATACCGATGTTTCTGGCGTTAAGAAAATCATTTATACGCCGAAATCGACCGATGACGATGCGATCAAAGTAGAAGTCGCCGCGTTGCAGGTGCAGGTCGGTCCCAATTACGAAATCGAGGTACAAAAAGATTGGGCTTCATTGATCTCGATGCCGACGGCCGACGCGGTGACGGCGTTGCTAACAACCCGCAGCGGGACCCCTGCCGCTCGAGTTCGGATTTTGTTCGCTCAAGGAGCGAAGATTCCATACGACGCGCAAGCGATCTTCGAATCACTGGGAGATAAAGCGATCATCGGCATTCTTTTGGCCACCATGGTCAGCTATGTGCCGTTCGCGCCGACCGAATTGCCGGACTTGAAGAAATACGAGCTGTACAAGAGCCAAGCCTAATTCCACCCGTAAAATCAACCCGTTTTCTGCTGTGACATTGCTCACCACGTATGGCAAAGTCGTGACATTCGCATTACACTGGTTCTCGTAGGTGCAGGAGGGTGCTATGGGAATGGAAATTGTTCGCTTGGGCGGTATCTCCGAGTCAGTAGCGACGGAATCGACGGATTTCGGCAAACTCTCGTTCGCGACGCACAACATCCCTTCGATTCCGATGTCGATCTGGCTCATGAATTCGAGTGTCGGCAAACAAATGGTGCCGTGGTGGACCTATAGCGCGGCGATCGACGAAGATCTGAAACGGTTGAACGATCTTTGGTCGGTGACGAGCGCGCAAAGCTTTTTCGATTGCCTTTTCCTTTCTCAATTCCGCCGACTGGTCGGCCAAAATCTTTACGTGATTATCCCCGGATATTTGCGCACCGACGGGTGGGACAAACTTCCGGAACCCTCGCGCGCGTTGTATTTGCGCGGCCAAGGCTGTGTGTACCGGCTTGAAGGCGCGTTCAATTCGAAGCTGACGATCAACTGGGTGCCGTTCGCGCAGCCGCAATGCATCGTGAAAGATCCGTCGTTCTCGGCGTTGTGGCCGATGTTCGTCGCCTCGCGCAACGAAGATGTGGCGACCAGTCTCGGTTTCTTCTCGTTGTCGGACCCGCGTAAATTGCCGCTCGCGGTCAGCATGTTGATTCAGCCCAACGAGCAACGTTCAGCGGAACTTTCGAAAGTGGTCGATTGGTTCGGCATGTATTCATCGCCGGTCTCGGACGATTTCTGCTCGTCATCGGTCATTTATTCGAAAGACGACGCGATCATCGAACGTATGAAAGACTTCCAAACGAAGTTCGACGCGCTGCTGCTCGAAGTTCGCAACGAATTGCGCGAACAACCCCAACCGCACACGGCGTTCCGCATCCTCTCCCGCTTCGTCGCCATATAATTGAACTTAAAACCGGTTCAAATTGTGTATAAAAAACCGGTATGAGATCACGTATTTTTAAAATCAACGAGAAAAAAGTCGGCGATTTTTGCCGATACCATCACATTCGACGTCTCTCTTTATTCGGCTCCGTTTTACGGGATGATTTCGGGCCCGATAGTGATATTGACGTATTGGTAGAATTTGAAAAGGGCCATGTTCCAGGTTTGTCTTTTTTTGCGATGGAAGAAGAGTTAGGCAAGCTGTTTAATCGTAAGGTTGATTTAAATACGCCTCAATTTCTAAGCCGTTATTTCAGAGAAAGAGTGCTTGCCGAAGCTCAAACGCAGTATGAAGCGGCCTAACAATCGCGTTCGCCTGGCGCATATGTTGGAAGCGTCAAAAAAAGCGGTTCATTTAATCGCTGAAAAAAAACAAAAAGAATTTCTTAAGGATGAAACGCTTGTCTTGGCTGTTACACGGCTAATTGAAATCCTCGGGGAAGCCGCCAATGGTGTCTCGGCCGATTTTCAATCTAAACACTCTTCGATTCCTTGGCGCCAAATCGTAGGTGCCCGTAATCACCTCATCCACGGATATTTCGATGTTGATCTCGGCATTCTCTGGCAAATTTTGAGCACAGATCTGCCGATTTTGATTGATCAATTAGAAAAAATTATCGATTGATTATTTCAAGAACCAAATTCATTCCCATTTTATTTGGTTTTTTTCTTTCCTCTCAGTGTTTTGCTGAAGACTCTCAGTTGAAAATCCATCGGATCCTCATCAACAGCAAAAACGTATTCGAAACAGGTTCCGTCAGTGACCGTCACTTTCCTTATTCGTGGGCCAACAAAATCCACATCGTTACGAAAGAAAGCTACATCCGCAGTGAACTGCTATTTAAAGAGGGGGATGTGGTCGATAGCGAGCGATTGCAGGAATCCGAGCGGTTTTTGCGACGCCGTCCGATTTTTCGATACGTGAAAATCACCACCAGTGAGCCGGTGAACGGCGAGGTCGACGTTCTTGTCGAGACTGAGGATGTTTGGACGACCACAATTCACGCGTCCTACAGCGTCGCTGGCGGCGAGAACTCGTACAGTTTGGGGATTCTCGAGCAGAATTTCCTTGGCCTCGGCAAAACCGTCGGCGCGTTCATGCGCAAAGACATCGACCGCACCACGCGCGGCCTTTCGTACCGCGACCCGGTGTTCTTGCACACGCGATGGGATTTGTTCGGCGGATACGGCCGCGACGAAAAAGGCCGCGAATGGGAAACGCATTTGGAACGCCCGTTTTTCTCGGCGTTGACGCGTCATTCCGAAGGCGTTTCGTTCAACGATAAGACGGACGAGGATCGTTTGTTCGAAAACGGCGACGAAGTGGCCAATTTCCAACACCACACGCGCGAAGTGCGCATGTTCGGCTCGTATGCGCTTGTGGCGAAACCGCAGCGCGTGCGGCGCGTCACGCTCGCGCAGGAATGGAACACCGACGAATTTTCTGATCCCCAAGGCGCGGCGCCCGATTTGCCGTCGGATCGGCGCGTGAATCCGCTGTTGCTCGGCGCCGACTGCCAAAACATCGAATATCACAAGATGCGCGGCGTCACCACGTTTGATCGCGATGAAGACATTAATATGGGATGGGTCGGACAGGGAGAAATAGGGCCGTCGCCCGAAAAATTCGGTGCGACGCAAGACGCTTGGGTCGGCCGGCTCATGCTAGGCAAAAACTTTCATGCGATCGAAAATCAAGTCTGGCTCAACGCGGCGAAAGTGGACGGTCGGATGGAGCACGGCGGCGTGCGCGACGGCGTGCTGCGGGTGCGCAACCAGTATTATTTGATGGATTGGCTTCCGAAACACACGTTTACGTTCCGCAGCGAATACACGGTTTCAAAAAACCTCGATCCCGAAGACGAATTCCTGCTCGGCGGGGAAAACGGATTGCGCGGTTATTCGGTGCGTCAATTCAGCGGGTCGAGCCGCGTGTTGTTTACGCTTGAGAACCGGCGGGCCGTTTTATATGACTGGCTGCATCTGGTGTCGATGGGATGGGCCGTGTTCGCCGATGCGGGCGCCGTGTGGGAAAAAGGACCGACGCCCTCGATCGAAAAGTTTCGCTCGGATGTGGGAGCGGGATTAAGACTCGCTCCGTCGCGTTCGGTGGATCCGGGTCTGGTTCGCATCGACGTCGCGTACGCGCTGCAAGACAACGATCGCAAGTCCCGTTTCGTATTGAACATTGGAGCCGACCTTTCATTTGGAGAACGCCGTGTCAGAAAATTTGATCAGTAAAAAGTCCCTCTCCGCTTGGCGGAGAGGGATTTAGGGTGAGGCCTGTGGTCGCACCCATCGCCGGCCCTCACCCCTGGCCCCTCTCCCTGATCGGGAGAGGGAGAGTTCTATTTTTATTTTTTGTGCTCTTCGTTTCCATGGCGCGCGCCGACGAACTCGTCCTCCAAGACGGTAAAACGTTGAAAGGCACGATCACGAAAGAAGACGCGCACGAATTCACGATTTTGCTGGGCTCGAACATGGTTTTGCGCGTGGCCAAAGACAAAGTGACGAAAGCGGTGCGCACGCCGGCCGCGCCCGCGTCCTCTCGACATGTCGTGCACATGCCGGTGGCATCCACTTCGACGGTCAAATCCTCGTCGGCGCCGGTCGAGAAAAAAGAAGAACCGGTGGCGCGCAAACCGGGCGTCAGCGTCGAGCGAACGATCGTGTCCGGTCCGACCGGTTGGGAAACGTCGTGGGAAGGCGCCGCCGATAAAGAAGGCGATCAATTCAAGTGGAAGTGGGCGGTGATCCGTGCCACGATCACGGAGGGTGCTTCCCCGTCGCTCGGCAAGGGTCGCGTCGGGATTTACACGGATGCGTCGCAATCGTTCGCCGATCAATTGGCCGTGTTGCGCGCGCCGAGCGAAAAAATGCTGCGTGACGATTCGACGCGTCTTTTCGACGAAATGAAGGAGAAAGCCGCAAAAAAAATAAAAGGATTCGAACGCCGCGAAAAAAAATCGGTTGACCAGCCGAAAAAATAATTTAAGAATCCCATCGCTTTAACACCTCTCGAAAAAACCTCTCCTTTCCTCTCCTCGACGGAGAATTTCCATGTTTCATCATCGCCGCAGGCGCGGGTCGGTCGTTGAATTCGCGTTGCTGGTACCGCTGATCGCGTTGTTGTCGCTCGCGTTTTTCGATTTGACGCGCGCGATGCTGCAACAATTTCGGCTCGAACGGTTGAGCGCGTCATTGGCGCGCGCTCTGGCCCTTTCCCGTTTGCCAACCGCCGACGATCTGCGCGTATATGCGCTCGCGCGGTTGGCGAGCGTAAGTCCGACGATTGAAGTCTCGGTTGACATTCGTGCGGTTCCATCGTCGACGGTCACTTTCCCGCGCGACGCGCGTCCGATCGAAATCGTGGATCTTTCTTTATCCGAGCCCATTCGGTCGATCGTTCTATGGCGGTCCCCGCTCCGTTTGCGTGCCGCGGCGCGCGAGGTGCGTGCGCGATGACCAACCATCGCGGCGGCGTTCTCGCATTGACGTTGTTTCTTATTGTGGCATTCGCTTGGACCACGTTATTGGTGGCCGACGTGGGTCGCACGGTCGCCGCGCGCGCGAAAATTCAATCAACGGCCGACACGGTCGTGTTGTCGTCGGTGCGCTTGCGCGCCGAAGCGCTCGAAACGATCGCCGCGCGCTGGCGTGAATTCGGCGCGTTGTTCGGCGCGGTTTCACCATCGGGCGAAGTCTCGTTGGCCTCTTCCGATTGGCCGAACGTACAGACGAAGGCCGATGCATTGAAGCGTGCGTTGCCCGGCTATCAAGGGCGAACGACCGCGGTGATCAAAGTGGTGGCCGAAGCGAACCGCATGGAGCGCGACGCCATCGTGATTGACGATGCCATCGGCGCTCAATTGGGGTTGACCGCCAAGTCGATCACGATTCGCGACGAAGCCGATCGCGTTGCGCGCCTGGAGGCCGCCTGGTACGCGCGTCAATGGGGCGTTGCCGATCGGCTCGCGGTCGCGTCGCCGCTCGGCCGACACGAGGTGACTCTCCGATTCCCTAATTTTCATGGCGACGATTGGGTCACCTCCACGCGCACGTCGGCCGCCGTGCGATGGGATGTGGACACGGGCGACCCGGCGATTGCGGCTGCCGGAAATGGCGGTTATGCGCGCGATGACGCCGATGCCGTTTGGGCGGGCCGCTTGGATCCCAACCGCTGGCCCGTTTTCCGAACGGATTTGGAGCGAAATCCTTGAGAATTCAAATAAAGCCGTCGTTCCCGCGAAGGCGGGATCCTAGACACCTAAGGTGTCTGGGCCCCCGCCTTCGCGGGGG
>CAYXDS010000051.1:0-13300 GCA_964463805.1 uncultured Elusimicrobia bacterium
TGCCGTCGCGCAACGGCGGTCCTTCGTTTTTCGAAAAATCGGAATACATTTGTTGTCGTTCGCGGATTGAAACCGCCGGCAGCGGCGTTTTGTTTTCGTCGACGAGATAAGCGGACCGCGACGAAACGGTTCCGATCCGGTTTAAAATTTCTTTGATCGGCGCTTGTTTGCAGCCGAGCACGAGCACGCCCAATTTTTTTTGCCGCTCGTTCATCAGCGCTTGCGCCAGGTATATCGTTGGGTCGTTCAGCGTGGGGTCCGCGAAAAAGAAGTGCGGCTCAATCGAAGAAAAAGACCGCAATTGCGGAAGCAATTCCGGCTCCGGAAAGAGGGGTTTGGCCGTAACGATGTGCGAATCTTTGATCGCGCAGACGATTCGTCCATCCGGCGATAAATAATAGAGCGAATCGTACATGCCCGTTCGTTCTGACAATCGCGCCATGTAATTGCCGATTTCCTGTCGATATACCTCGGCTTCAGGAAGCAATCCAAATTCGACGTTTTTGTGATAGCTGGTGAACAACGGAACTTCGGCCAGCGTCGCGAGATCGTTTTTTCTTTGGAGGAAATAGTTTGAAATACTTTGCGCGGCTTCGACGCCGAGAGAGTGCACGTCGCGTTTGACGGTTTGGACTGTAGTACGTGCACGCGCCGATCAATAAAATACCGAGAATGGAAATCGGCACCATCGACGCGAGCAAACGAACGGCAATGGAGCGTGAGAGCCGCATCAGTGGTGGTAAAGATCCGTTTTCGAATCGACGTAGGGCGAAGTGACCGCGAGTAGCGTCATTTGTTTGTGCGCGCTCGCGAATGAATGCCAGGTGCGAGGTTGAACCAAGATCACGCTGCCTTTTTTAATCGGGATTCGTTTGCGATTGAGAAATGCGAATCCCGATCCTTGCAGCACGACGATGATTTCTTCGGCGATCTTGTGATAGCTCGGCGGAATCCGAGTGTGACGCGGCAGTTTGATGTGATAGGCGGCCATTCCGTCCGTTTCTTTCTTTTGAATCAGAAAGTGAAGCTGCATGCCCTCAAATTCGATTGTCTCCAAATTGGAAATTTTTTTCACGATATACGTCCAGCCGCGTTTCATTGCGTTTCATCCGATTCGACATCGAGTTGCCGGAAATACGGCATGCCCGACTTATAAGGTTCGAACGTAATTCCGTTCCGCACGCCGTAGGTTTTTATCTGCCGGTATGTGAAAAGCGTGAACGCCTCTTCGTTCACGTATGTGGTCAAATCGGACACCGAGCCGCCGGCGACCAGCGCTTCGATCAAATGATCAAGCTTCGGATCGTTCGTCAATGAATACGGAGATTTCGAATACAGAAAAATCGAGTGGATGAAGAACGGGTGATACATCGGATCCGGACAATAACCGAGAAAGATGTCCCACTTTCCGCTCTTCAGTTGTTCGCCGATCGTCGCGTCGGTGGCCGACGTAAAATCGACGTCGAGCCCGATTCGTTTCCAATGCGCGGCGATGATTTTTGCCGTGCGCGTCGCTTTGACTTCGATCATGTGGACCGTGAATCCGTTCGGATATCCGGCGTTCTTCAGCAATCGTTTCGCTTTTTCCGGATCGTATGCATAGGGATTCAGCGTCGTTTTTGACGGTTCTTGCAACGCGAGGCTCGCCGTCGATTGCCCGTTCCCGAGCAGCGCGTACCGGATCAACTCTTCCTTATTAATCGCGTAGTTCAACGCTTGACGAACCAATTTGTTTTGGAGCGGAGCCGAATTCGAGTTGAACGATGCGCCGACGGTAGTCAACGATGGGCATTTGATCACGGCGGCGACTCCCGATGTTTGAATCGCGTACGTTTCGGTGCCCGGAATATCGGTTACGATATCGAGCTTATGGGCGAGCAGCAGCGGTATTTGTTCTTCCAATTTAACGAAACGGAAAATCAGCACCGGAATTTTCGGCCACGGCTTTTGCCAATAATTTTTGTTCGCTTCGAGTTCGATCTGCTCGTTAGGAATCCACGCCTTAAAACGAAACGGGCCGGTGCCGATCGGATGCGATTTCAGCGCGTCGTCTCCGTTTTTTCGAACATAGCCGGAAGGTACCATCATCACGAATCCGGCCAGTCGGTTCAGCAGCAAATCGTCGGGATAAGCGGTGACGATGTTGATCGTGAGAGGGTCGATCACTTCGACGGTTTTCAATCCTTGGATGAAACCCGCCGCCGGAAAACCCGTTTTCGGATCCAGGTAACGTTCAATGCTGAATTTCACCGAGTCCGCGTCGAACGGTTCGCCGTTGTGGAAAAAAACATCCTTGCGCAGAAAAAATTGAGTGACGGTCGGGCTGATTTTCTTCCATGACACGGCGAGCGCCGGTTCGATCGTTCCATTCGGATCGAAACGCACGAGTCCTTCGTAAATTTGCTGAACGATCGTGTGATTTTTCTCGATGAATTCTTTCTGCGGATCCAAGGTGGCCGGTTCGCGCACGTCGTCGCAGACGGTCACGGGCAGCGTCTGGGGGGAAGCGAAGCAGAGAGCGGGAATGAAGCTAAGTGAAAGCGCGAGTCGCCACAAGCGCGACCGAAGCGGTCGCCGAGTCTTGGCATATTCCATGTTTTTGAACGTCGACGAAGCCGGCGTCTCTAAGCCACGATGTATATTCATCGACTGAGTAAACGCGTCCGGCCTGCGTATAAACGAGCATATGGACGGAGAAAAGCGCCGAAAACAGAGGTTCGGTCTTTTGATCGTTGACCATGAAGTCATGGATGATCAGCTTTCCTCCCTTTTTCAATGCTGCGTACGCCTTCTCGATCAATTTGATGTTTTCGACGACTCCTTCGTCGTGCGTGATGTGCGACATCAAGACTACTTCATAGAGATCCGATCCAAAATCTTTCTCGTGATAATTTCCTTCGACGAAATGGATGCGGCTGCGCGCCGAGTGAAACCGCATATCTTCGGAGGCGATCGCGATCGTCGGGGGGAGATCCAGCAGCGTCGCGTTTAATCGCGGATTTTTTTCAAGAAACGCGAGCGAATAAATGCCGGGGCCGGCGCCGACGTCGAGCATGCGCGCGTCGCTGGAGGTCGGCACAAGCGACGCTATTTGTTCGGCCGGCTTCCGCGAAATGTTCTTCATGCCGCGAATATATTCGGCCGAAAACGCCGGGTCGTTAAAGATGCGCTGTTGCAGCGAAACGTCGGTCTTTCCGGTTTGTAAAACGTTCTTCAGGTCGGACCAGGCGTCCCAAATAATTTCTTGGTATTTAAGATTGTTGCCCATGTAGCCCGCGTTGCCGCGCACCAAATGATTCTCGGCGATCGGCCGGTTCGCATAGAACAAGCCGATTTTTTTCAAATATCCGAGTGCGACCAACGCGTTGAGCAATATTTCGGTGGCGCGGGGAGTGGCGCCGATCGTCTCCGCGATTTCGTCGACGTGGCGTTTGCCGGTGCTGATGTGCGTAAAAATGTCGTACCACGTCGCGACGAGAATGATCTTCGCGGACCGGTAATTCATCACCATTTCGATGATGCGTTCGCGATCGGAAACGGTCGTATCGGCGCTTTCAGTTATGTTCATCTGAGCCGAGGAAAAATTTATCAAGAGTTTTCATGCGTGCGCCGAACGGTGGCACTTCTTCCGGATCAATGATCGCGTCGATGACAACGGGGCGGCGGCTGGCGATCGCGCGGGCCAGCACATCGGAAAACTGGCCGGGCTCGGTCACGCGGAAACTCAGTGCGCCCATCGCTTCGGCCATCTTGCACAAATCCATCGGATGGTTGAAAAGCGAATAATGAAATTTATTCGAGAACTGCATTTTCTCGCCCATATAAACCATACCGTGGCCGCCGTTGTTCAGCACAATCCAGATGACGGCCAAGTTGTGTTCGACGGCCGTATGAATTTCCATGCCGTTCATCGCGAAACCGGCGTCTCCGACGATCGCAATCACGGTTCGATCGGGCGCCGCAAGTTTGGCCCCAATGGGGGCCACGGTTCCGTAGCCCATCGATGCGAAACCGAGGCAGTGGAAGAACGAGTTCGGCCGAGTCAATTGCAAATAATGAAACGCCCAGGCCATGTGGTTGCCCATGTCCGAAAACAAAACGGTATTTTGCGGCAGCGCGTCGGAAAGATCCTTCATGAGCCGTTGTGGTTTCAGCGGCACCGCATCTGAATACATTTTTTCCTCGTCGACGCAGCGCGGAACGCGCGCGCGGAATTGACGGATCGGTTCGAGTGGCCGCGGTTTTCCCTCGAGCCATCTCTCTTCGCGTTCCACTTGAAATAGGATCTCGGTGAGCACCGCTTTCGCGTCACCGACGAGCGGTACCGTCGCTTCGTAATTTTTCCCGATTTCTTTGGGATCGATATCGATGTGCAGCAGCGCTTGCGTCGGATTGAGCCGCGGATCCCAACCGGCGGTCGCATTCTCATTCATACTTGTGCCGATGGCCAGCAGCACGTCTACATCGCCTGAGAGCAAGTACGCTTCCGATCGCGGCGATCCGGCGAATCCGAACACGCCGAGCGAAAGAACATGATCTTCGGGAAATGCGCCTTTCGCTTTGGCCGTGGTCGCCACCGGAATCATCATTTTTTCGCTGAGTTTGCGAAGCTCATCGTGCGCTCCTGAAAAATTGACGCCGTTACCGACCAAGATCGCCGGTTTTTTCGCGCGCAACAACCATTCCGCGGCTTTTCGGATGGATTCACGGTCAAAATGCGACGAGGAGGAGGCTGCACGATAGCCGGCCAAATTTTCAACCGGGATCGGTTTTTTCGCGAGGTCGGCCGGAATGTTGATGTGGACCGGACCTTTCTTTCCTTCTTTTGCGACGCGGATCATGCGGCGCACCATCTCCCCCATTTTTTCGGGACGAATCAGCATGAAACTCGAGCGCGTGATCGGTTTCAATAAATCGACGATGTCCACTTCAAACGGCGAGCTTTCCTGCATGGCCCCTTTGCCGAACGCAGCCGTCGCGACTTGAGCGGTTATGACCATGACCGGAATTCCGTCGGCGTACGAAACGGCGACGCCGGTGACGGCGTTCGTGCAGCCGGGGCCCGCGGTCACGCAACAGGCGCCGAGTTTCTTACTGACGCGCGCGTATCCGTCGGCCATAAAAGCGGCGCCTTGTTCGTGCTTGGCCAAGATCGGAATGATTTCACCCGAATCGTAAAGCGCTTCGTACAACGGCATCAACGGTCCGCCTGGAATGCCGAAAATATAATCGATTCCTTCGGCCTTCATATATTTAAGAAGCAATTGCACCGGAGTGGTTGTTTGAAGCGGGATTGGATTCAACGAACGAGGAATTTCGGAAGAAGGAATCGATTGGAGTTTCGGCGGGGACAGCGGAGCCGGGACGGAAGGTGAAAAGGCTGCGGGTTGAAAACCCTCTATGACGCCGCTTTTCCCATTTTTACTTATTCGCATAAGCCAGTACCTCCAAATTTAGGAGCTCGGACGCTTTTCCCATCAAATCACGAATTGAAAACGGTTTTTTCAACAACGCTTCGACGTTGTGGGTGAGAAAACTCTCTTGCTCGTGGTCGAGCAATTTGCCGGTCATGCAAAGAATTTTTATGTATTTGGTTTTCGGATTGGCTTTGAGCGTGCGGCAGACCTGAATTCCATCCATGCCAGGCATGACCACGTCGAGGATCATGAGATCGGGCGCGTCCTGCCCGACCATCACCAGCGCTTCGATTCCGCTGGCGGTGCTGCGCAGCTCAATCGACGGGCCGAGCTTGGCCGTTGCTTTTTCAACCAGATGGAGAATGGATTTATCATCGTCGACGATGAGAATTTTCTTGGTTTCTTTTAATTGCGGCGGGATGGGAATGTTGAATTCTTTAATGAAATCCAACAGATCGTTTCGTTCGATGCGACGGTGCTTGCCTGGAGTGGTAAACGCCTTTAATTGTCCTTTGTTGATCCAATTAATAACCGTCGTGTGGTACACCTTGCAGAGCTGGCCGACTTCGAATGTCGTGAATAACCGCTTTTCCATGTATACCCCGGTATTGTAAGTATTGTGATTTTAGTAACAATTCTTAGTTAGTCAAGAAAAATGACGGCGGCCAGCGAAAGTTTCGCGGCCAAGGGCGGGAAGAAGCTCAAAACGGCGGAATTCCATAACGGATAATTCAAATCAAGTTGTCGAAGAAAAACCAAACAAGCGATGACGGCAGCGGCGGGCGCACCCCACATGGCCGGGGGGAGCGTGTGGAATAAATTAATGTGTCGCGAATAGAACACGAAAACAGCCGCGATCGAAAGTAAGAAAAGCCATTTGCGCGCCAACGAAAAACAAATCATGACGCACGCGCGGCTTATTGCTTTAAATCCGAGAGCGAACGCAACGAACGCCATAAGGAGAAGTCCGATCGGCGTTTGCATCGCAGCGGCGGCGAGTTTTTCTTTGGAAGCGTCCAGCCAAGAAACGAATCGTTCGCTGATAGGGGGCCGCTGTTCCGCTTTGCGGTTCTTCCCGATGCGCGCCATCGAGGCCACTAAAGGATTCGCGTGAATTTCAACGTCGGGAGTCGCCGACAGGGCCGCCTCGCGCGTGTCGGCGTCCATATGCGCGAGTGTATTTTCACTCATCATTTTTGTGGTGACGACCGAAGCGGGTGTCGATGGGATCAATGAATCAATATTGCCGGCGGTGCAGGCGAGGCCGAGGATGAACGTGATGCCCAGCCAACGCCCCATCGACGATTAAAGCAACCCGATCGCTTGTTCGAGTTTCAGAACGCACGCAAACCCATTGCCGGGTTTTTCGAGCGAAGCGGCTTCGGTGGCCGCCGCTAGCACGGCGGGCGCACGCGATGCCGGAAGTGCGGCCATAACGATGACTTTTTCCGATTGAATGAAATTCCCGAGAAAGCCAAGTCTCTGTCGCACGCCGGTTCCGCGTCCGTGAAAATAAGTAGCGCCGCCGGCGCCCGCTTTCAACAAAGCGTCGAGAACCTTTTTCTCCTGATGAAATTGAGCGACGACAACGACGAGAACGAGTTCTTCGGCGGTCATTTATTCTCCGATCACGATCACGTGAAACGTGTCGGGCAAAATCGGCGCGCGAGGTTTCGGATTGTCGGGCGTCGCCGCGGGTGTTTCGCCGTATTGCGCGGCCGCCACGAAAACGCGGCGTGTCTTCGGGTCGATGGCCAGCGTGCGCGTGCCGGTTTGCGTCGACACGCTTTCCTGAACGTGATATTTATCGGGCCCGTCTTGTTTGATGACGGTCACCGCACCGTCGCCGCTCGAATTGAAAATGAGCGCGGAACGTTCGTCGAACGCGGCGGTCTCAACGCGCTCGCCGATGGGAAGCGCGGCCACATTTTTTCCGCTATCGGCATCGACGACGATCATCACGCTGTTCGCGCAAGCGACGAACAGCCGCCGATGCGCGGCGTCCAAAGCGAGACCCGACGGGCCCTCGCAATTCGAGAGCGGAATTGTTTTATCCACTTTCAGCGTGCGCGCATTGATTTCGGCGATGCGGTTTTGATCCTCGATGTTTACGTACACGCGTCCGCCACCGTCGGCCACCGTGGATGCCGGCCGGCCGGTCAACGGAATCGTCGCGACGATTTCTTCCTTGTCGGGATCGATGACGGTGGCGCTGTTGCTCCGTTCGTTGAACGCGAACACGCGTTTGCTGGACGTATCGAACACGATCGCTTCGGGACTTTTCTGCGTCGGAATTTCGCCGATTTTTTTCAGCGTTTTCGCATCGAACACGGTCACCGAATCGGTTCTGTTTTGGGTGAGGTAGCCGCGTCCCGACTCTGAAATGACGGCGACGCCGCGAACGCCCGGCGTATTCGAAATGGTGCCGACCGGTTTCATCGTGTCGATGTCGAGCACATTCACCTTCATGCCATGCGCGATATACAACCGACGCGCTGAAGAATCGACATTCATCGCATCCCATCGACTGTCGCCTTCAAGCGGAATTTTTTGAAGGACTTTAAATTGCCCTGCGAAAACCGCGGTGGTGAGCGTTGCGGCGAGAATGGAGAGAATTGATTTGTTGGCCCGCATGAAGATCCTCCTACAGACGACAATGCGGCCTTAAGTTAGATTTTTACGGCAAAGAGTGCCAGTTCGCACGTATTATAATGGGGTGATGTTATCGACCAAGAGTATCGCGACGGGGCTATTGCTTGCGGGTTTGGTTTCGTCGGCGTCAGCAATGGACAATCGTCTTTCTCCGCCGCCGATGAAAAATATTCGACCGGCCAACGTTGATCCTGCGCCATTTGTGACGGTGAGCGGCACGATCACCGTGCGCTTGGACGGCGTGCTGACCGATGCTCAAACGATTGATTACACGTTCTTGCCGGAATTTCCGGGAAACACAGGGCAACCCGAACGGGTCGGCACCGGAACCTATTTCATTAAGGCCGATAACGTTCCACTCGATCAATCTCATCTTCTGACCGTTTACGCCGTGTACGACAGCTCGATTCAAGGTCGGGACGGCGTAATTGAGAAACGCGGCCGCACCACCACTGGAAAAGTGAAAATAAACATTCCTTTTTCTGACGAGGGTGTTGATTTCGGCGTGCAATTCCTCGACTTGCGTTAGTTCTTAAATTGGCTTGAATCCCTGGCGGCGCCCGTTTATAGTTTCTTATGCGGCTGCCGCCGAATCAAACTCCTCAAAAATACGAATCAATCTTCTGCATCTTCCTGGTGATGCTCGCGTTTCTTTATCGCGACAACGCGCACCTGGTTTATCCGCACATCCTGTATTTGTTTGTCGTATTGCTGATGTTGAATTTAGCGGCCGGATTCATTTTGAATCGATGGGGAAATCTCGGATGGATATCGTCGTTGTTCATTCTCGCGAACTGCGCAACGATCACGGCGATCTTGAATTTTTCCGGTAAAGAAGAATCCAATCTGTGGGTGCTTTTTCTGTTGCCGATTTACACGGTTTGCTTGTTGTTGAATTTGCGCGAAGTCGTCTGGATCACGCTCGGTGTGATTAGTTTCAATTGGGCGTTCTATCAGTTCTCCATCGACGGTTGGGATGCGGAAACCGCGTTTTACGTTTTGTTGAAGAGCGGTATTTTCGCGTTCGCAGCAGCGGCCACATGGTCGATCGTAAGCCGCGACCGAAAATCAAGCGGACGGCTTTTGCGCCAGAAGAGAGAATTGCTCGAACTCGAGGAAAGATTAAAAGAACAAAACGATCAGGTCGTGCAGATGGAGAAGATGGCCGACATCGGTCAATTGACATCGGGCGTCGCGCATGATTTGAACAATCCGATCACGGTTATTTTGGGAACCGTCCGCCTGTTGCTTGAAGAATCGAATAACGATGCGGCGCTGACGGCGGATTTGCAAAGAATTCTGCGGTCAGCCGAACTGTGCCGCGTGATCACGATGAATCTGCTCGGCTTGGTTAAACAAAATGAACTTCATTTTTCACTGTCGGACGCCAACACGTTGCTGGAGTCGGTGTTGGCCATGTACGAGAGCACGCTGAATCAAAGTATGGTTCAGGTTAAAAAGAACTTTGCCGATGGTTTGCCGAAAATCGCAATCAGCGAAGCGCATATGCAGCGCGTGTTTTTAAATCTTTTGGCGAACTCGCGCGCAGCGATGAAAAACGGCGGCACCCTCACATTGACCACGCGCGTGTTCAGTGGCCGCCGCCAAGGGGAAGGCGCGATGATCGAAATTCTCGTCGAAGACTCCGGTTCGGGCATTCCGGCGGAAGCGATGCCGAATTTGTTCAAGCCGTTCAACACCACGAAAGGCGTCGAAGGCACGGGTTTAGGACTGTATCTAAGCCGCGAAATCATCAACCGCCACAACGGCGTGCTGCAAGCGTCGAATCGCCCCGAAGGGGGGGCTCGTTTTTCGATCCTTTTGCCGGCCGAACAGCTGCAATCCATGGCTGCCTAGGCCAATCCGTTACATCTTTTTTACACCCGCTTAAGCCGATCTTAACGCCGGACTTTTAAACTGTCGGCATGTTTAAATCCCGGCGCGTCATCGCGGTCGTTTTGGCCTTCCTTATTATTAGCCAGACTGTATGCCCCGGTCTCGCATCGGCCGCCGGTCCCGCTACGTTCTCAGCCCCGTTGTTTCTGATTCAAGACGTCCATCGCAATCTGGAAGCGCAGAAGAGCATCGCGGCAACGTTGTCAAATCTGAAAAAAAAATCGGGCGCTGAATATTTTCGAGTCGGCGTTGAAGGCGCGGCCGGTCGTTTTAATTATTCCGAGTACCGGTCGCTTTCCGAACAACGTGTGGCGCGCTCAATCGTCGAACAATTCTTCATCGACGGTCTCATCGGCGCCTCCGAATACACGGGATTCATTGACCCGTCGATTTCAATGCGCGGTGTCGAGCGCGCGGATTTGTACGTGGCCAACGTCGAGGCCTATCGCACAGCGACTCGAGGCCGCGAAAAAATTCAAAGCGATTTCGATCGAGAGAAGCAAGCGCTCGAACAAAGAAAACAACGGATTTATTCCGAATCGCTGAAAAAACTGGATGCGATCATCGTGCGTTATCACAATGGTCAGGTACCAATCGACGTTTACTTAAAGATGCTGCGTTCGTGGACGGACACAACTTATTTCTCGATCGAAACGTTCGTGGCCGCGCATGACCTGGAAAGTTCGTTGGATTTCAAGAAAATAGAGCGCAACCGTGAACGGCTCGCGCAATTGTTGGTTGAACGAACGCCCGCACGTGATTTGTCGGCGTTGAAAGATCAAATCATGCGCATCAAGGAGACCGACGAATTTGCGGCAGCCCGATTGGTTCTTTTGCTGCGCGCGGCCCGTGCCGCCGGTATTCCCGAAGACGTTCTTTCGCCTCTTGAACAATACCGACGTTACTTACAATTGGCCGCTTCGATCGACGCGGAAACGTTGATGACCGAAGCGCAACAATTGGAAGACGACGCGTTTGCGGCCGCGCTGCAACAAGCTCCGAAAGAAGCGGCCGCGCTACGCGACGAAAGTCGCGATCTGCAGTTGCGCGAAAAACTGATCAAGTTTGAGTTATCGCATCAGGAGTGGAATTGCTACAAGCAATCAAAACACGCGTTTAAAAACGCAGATTTGAAACCATTTGAGGATTTTTATTTGCGCGCCGACGACCGCAGCCGAGCGATGGCCGTAGAAATCATCGCGCGCCGTTTGGACGCGATCGTGGTCGGCGGTTTTCACACGGCGGATTTGATTCGCGATCTATCCGCGTTCGGACGTAAGGTGCGCGTACTCCGTCCAAAGATCACGAAAATCGAATCGAGCGACACAAGCGCGTACTTGACCGTTTTCGCCGAGAAGAAGACGCCGCTCGAACGATTGTTCGCAAACTGGAAACTTTTTCTCGCGGTGCCGATCGCGTTTGGCGTGGAGCGTCCGCTCGTTGAAACGTCTGTTGCCGACGTCCGCGCCAAATTCTTCACACGTTACGACGCCCAAGCGCCGCGGAAACGTTGGTTGACCGAAACGATCTTGTACGGCGGCGGGCTTGCGATCGGATTGGCGGCCGGCGACATGCCGTTCGCGGTGTTCGGCCTACTATTCAGCGTCATCGCTCTTCCGTTCGCTCATCGTGACGTGAAGTTTATGCAACGGTTTATCTGGAGCTCAATGTTCACCGGATCTTATTTGGTTGCGTTCATTGTGCTACAACGATTTGGCGTGGGGCCGGTGATCTCGGCTGCTGTCGCCTTAATCGCTCCGGCTTCTGTCCACTTTGCCAATCATTATGCGCTCGATCATGAGAAAGAATTGCTGCATCGCTTACTTTTCAATGTCTTGAAGCTGCCGAAAATACGGATGAGCACCGCTGCGGTGCGCGGATTGCCTTACGACAAGATTCCAATGATGGACGCCTATAAAGACAGGATGAAAGCGGCGCTTCAAGAGTGGCGGCAAAATCCGACCCCGCTCAATAAACCCGATGCGGTCACGATTTATCTGCAATCTGTGATATCGGAGTTGATGCCGTTGTCGGTTGAAGACGACCAGTTCTATGCCTTTGCTCTCGGAAGTAACCAGGCCTATTCTGAAATGCAAATAACGGAAGCGGAAATGAAAGACCGGCTTTATAAGGACACGTTTCATTTGATAAGTCTCATTGGTTGGACGCTTCCGAAAGATTCGTTGGATAAGGTGGACACAATCCTTGAAGCGTCTTATTTAAAATATTTCGAAACGGCATTTTCGAAACAACCGATGTGGCTACAGGATACGTTTAACCGCGCGACTCATGACATTATTCAATCGCTCTTGAGTCAAGCGATCACCGATTGGCGGAACAGTGGCCGTCCTCAAAATCATTTAAGCGATTTCGGACAACTGATTCGCGTGTTCGATTTCGTGGGCAATTGCAATCAAAGATTAAGAGCCATTCATGTCAGTGCCATTGTGAAGGCCTTGCAAGCGGCGAATATCACCAATGAAGAAGCGGTCGGCGTCTTTACATTTTTATTTGCGTACGCGTCCTATAGTTCCGGGCCAAAGGCATCCGTTAACCAAGTAATTTCCGATGTCATGCCGATGTGGATTCAGGCAAGTGGGCGATCACGTCACTTAAATGAGGCGTCGAAAAAAGGGCTTCAATCCTCGACCATACCCCTCGCAGAGGCACTCGTTTTGGATGTGGTCGATCGCTGGCGTAAAAGTTCTCCCGATCATCTCGAGCAACGCGACCCGCAGGCTTTTTCAAAATTTATCGGAAATCTTTCGGTCGCCATGGCTGAAAAAAATGGATTCGAAGAAACCCGGCAAGGCATTACTCTCGGTTTGGTCAAATCAAACCTCTCCAATGAAGAAATCGCGCGCCGCATCAAAGACGATATTCCTACGGCCTTCGGTGACAAAGAGAGTCAGACGCTCACCTCTTTTTTGATCTCCGTCTATAAAGGGGTCGGTCAACAGTTAGGAAAAACCGCGCTTGTTGACACCGTTCTTACCGAGACACAGCGCCAACTGTTCGCGACGTTGGTTCAGACGAGTCTCACGCAGACGTTCCCAAATTCTTCTAATGACATCCGCCAGGCGGCGAGTGTCGACACGTTGCTGCCTCAACTTGTCGATTGGCAACGCAATTACGGGTTGGATCCCGTCATTTTGGTGCAAAGCGTTGTTGACGGTGTCAAAGCCGCGCGTTTGTCGCCGGAACAATGCACCACTTGGATGCAAGCCCAGTTAACCACGGTCGTCACAGCGTATCAGATCGATCCCAGTGAAAAAAAGACCGAAATTGATTTGTACCTGCGAATCGTACACGAGTTGCCGCATATCTTTCACAAG
>CAYXDS010000052.1:0-13266 GCA_964463805.1 uncultured Elusimicrobia bacterium
GGTTACTTTTTGGAGAACTGTCGAACACCGCCGTTCGGACCACCAGAATAAATTCATTAAATAGATATCGATGATCGGCCAGCGTCGACGTCAAAGTTTCCACATATTGAACTCGAGCAATCGCTCTGCCGTATTGAGACGTGCCGACGTACTTACTTAAAACTTTCGCTAAATTTGAGTCGCGCTTTAGAAATTTTTTTACCCAGGTCTCTTGTGAAAATTGTGAAGCATTATCGGATTCCCGCAACATAAAGGCCCGATTTGCCTGCATGTACGCTTTCTTTAAATCGGGTATATCACGCAGGATTGCCTGCAAAGCTCGCTCTTCCGGTGAACGCGCCACTCCCTGTTGCAATTGAGTGAGTTCGTCGACCTTTCTCTTTGCTTTGGTCGGAATAGTTGCCGGCAGGTAAATATCATTCACATGACTAATACCTTCCAAATCATCGATGAACACTTGGGTATCGCGGCCGACAACGGGTTTCCACTTGTTCGAATCCACGTCTGATATTTCGAATAAGCTCACTCTACGGCCATCCAGCGTCGTCGCCGGCTCCGGCGGTTTTTTATAGCGACCGATAAAAACGCTGTCATCGACCCCGAAATTACAAATGACGACACCCATCCATCTTGTGAATCCGTCGTAAATTTCTTGTGCGATTTTATCTCGAGCGTCGTCTGAAAGGACTCCGGTCAATCCTTCCAGTGTCCGCGAATGAAAATCAGGCCGACGTCCGGGGATCGTGATTTCCCTTGCGATAAATTCCCTATAGGATTCGGCGGTTAGCGGTTTATCTTTCAAAAGCATCGGCAACAGCGTTTCGAGGTACCATTCTTCGATGTCGAAATCGGCGGGGTTGTGGGGCAGGCCGAGCAATTTGCGGCGCTTCGACAACGATGTGAATTGTTCGTCGTAAACTTTACCGGCCGCTTCTTGGATCTTAGCGACGAACCAATCCGGATTGTTAAAACCTTTTTCGCAAAAATCTTTCCACGCCGCTTTCGGTTTTGGATCAGCGGCATTGAAACCGAGCGCGATTCCTAAAAGCCGCGTCTGTTCCGCCGCTACCGGCGAATCAAAACGATCCGCGTCTTCCGTCGAATATCCCGGGTCGCCAGGCTTCGCATCAAACACCGTATACCGCAACAACACCAGCAAATCGGCGATCGCAAACCGTTGCGTTCGCAGAGTCCCCAATATGGACTCGATGCGCATCACGTATTTATAAACGGATTGATTAACGTCGTCGCGGGAAATTAACGGAATAAAAGTGGAGCTCGGTTTCAAAAATGCCAGCGGGTCGACTGTCACCTTATCAATCAACTCCACCAAGTCCGAGCGGTATCTATAAAATTCGACATTCGCATCTATTGCCATCTTGGTCGGATCAGCATCGGCGCCCGGATCCAAAATTTTCGCGGATAAACGTGAAAGTAATTCATACGTATTGGTCGGCGTTTGATAAGCGATTCCGCTGGCGCGCATGGCTTTCGCTTCTCCCACCGCTTTGACAATGCGGTTCGATGGCGCGACGGGCATACCGACGGCGTTGCGTTCGATATATCCTTCATCTGAATTGGCAGGAAAACGCCGAATGCCCTCTTTAAAAAGATCGTCCCACGACTCGTCTTCCATATCGCGGATCGTGCAAAATATCAGCTCGCGGCCGAGCGGTGATTGGACCGTCCATTCGTCGACCGTTTCGGCGGCCAACAGGCTGTTCTTGGAACGAATGGATCGCAGGAAAAGCCCTTGCCGCACCAACCACGATTCCACCATTTGGAAAATTATTCGACGCGCCCCGTCCGTGGAAATGGTTTGTGTCGGATCGGTCATGTACGGATAGCCCAGCGACGGATCGATTTTCTTCAAGAATTCGTCGACCATTTTTAACGTTAACCCGAGATTCGAACTGAACTTATCCACGCTCGGCCAGAACTCATTCACATACCACTTGGCTTTTTTAATTCGCTCGCGTTCTTTTTTCGACAGAAATTCTTTTTCGAGAACCGTTTGAGCGGCCTCGCTTACCGCTTTAAAAAACTCATTGGGGTTGTCGGCGCCGGCGATGTAGAATTTTCGCCAGTCTTCGAGGTCCAACGGCCCTCTCTTGAACTTAAGCGCTTCGCCGAACGCTCTTACAAATGCAAAGCGTACCGCGCGGGTCGCCTTTTCATCTTCGTTTTCTGGCGCATCGGAGGGTCTGAAAATTGTTCCATTGATTAATTCATTGAACGTCGCAATCGTGAACGGATTTTTCCGGAGCGACCACAGCATCGACTTCATCTTTAAAATGGCGACGGCCGATTTCAAACGAGCGTCCGCGCCCGCCACCCCCTCCAGCACGCGCCACACGTTTTCGCCCGGACGAAGCGAATCTTTCACCACCGGAATTGCGTCACCGTCATAGTCAAGCAGCAATTGAGCGGTGTCCGCGTGCATCGCACGGCGCGCCAACTCCGCCTCATAAACGAGTTGCTCCAATGATTTGTCTTCGGATTCGAACTCCACCAACTTCGCCGAGACTTGCGTCACCAGATCCGCATCGGTCATCGGCTGAAGAGGAATCGTTTTATTTCGACGGAGAAGATCCAGATATTCCACGAGACGATCGGACAACCGAACCGTCATTCCGATACTTTCTCCGCGCGTGAACCCTTCGAGATCGGAAACAAGATTGCGATGAAAACCGGGCAATAGGTCATCCCAATCCGATGGAGGCAAGTCCTCCAATATATAAAGCGGTATGGTGCGGCCTTCAGCCGTTTCCGTGGATTTCGCATCGGTGATCGTCGCGGCCACCATCACGTTTTTGAATATGTCCACGTCCAAGAAGAGTTTCAACGGCGCCAATGCGTGCTCGGAAATTTCGCGCAACAGTTTTTGAACGGTAGTTTTGCTGCCGGTCCATTCGGCGTCCGGCTTCAACAACGGAGAATCGAACCAAGGGAAAAAGGGCTTCACATGGTCGCTCAAGAACTTTGCCACTTCCTCAAGCGAGGGCGTGAAATTCACCGCCTGCATACGTTCGATGAACGCGCGAAGATGCGTCAACACCCATGTTTCGACCCAAGCTATTTGCAGATCTTCGGCCGACGTGTATTGCGTGTCGTAAACCTGCTTCGCCGCATCGCCGAATTTTTTGAAAAATCTTTCAGGATTTTTTACGCCGTCCCTCAATAGGGCGCGCCAGGCATTTTTATTCGACACCTGTTCGATGCCAAGCGCCTTTCCGAGTGCCGTCACGATCAGCAGTGAAATTTCATAGTGAGCGACGCCATCGGGATCCACGGCCGGATCCGGTTTTTTATCGTCGGTAAAAACCACTTTCTGGATCATTTCCATGAAATGGGTTTGCGCGTAAGAATTGTCGATGGCTGCGAACAAATAATCTTTCTGCGCCATCAATTGGGACAAAGCGGAATTGCGTATAGGTCCCGCCTCGAAAATACCCAAGATAGCCAAAAATACCGATCCCTTCGGGAATCCATGCTTTTCAATCGGTTCCGATCCTTTTGGAAATCTTGAGAGGTAAAACTTGGTATCTGAGCGCTGCAACCATCGTCGGCGGCGCGCGCGTTCGGCCATTTGCCGCGCGATTTGTTCGGATCGATAAGCAGGATTTTTAAGCGTAATCATGCCGATTAATTGCAAATCACTGATCGCCGACAGATCATGGTCGATATATTTAGGCACAAGCTGACAAATATTCTCTATGTGCCGCAGCGTTGCGTCCGGCAACGCGACCGGTAAAACGACCTCACGATCTGAAGCGATTCCTTCCAACTCCGAAATGTTTTTCATCCCGGAAATATTTTCCTTGTTGATTCGGGGATCCGCTATATCCTCCAGCGTGAAAACCGAGACTTCCCGGCCTGCCGGCGTTTTGTCCGTTTCATCAAGACGGATATGCCCGAACGTAAGTGTTTTATTGTCTTCGGTTGAGTAGGCGAAGAATTTATGGGGGTAAAAAACTTGCAGATTCATGTCGTTCATGAACCAATTCATCTGTTCAAGGGAGAACATCCCGGTCTTTTCTTCGAGAATTTTAGAGCGGAAATTCGGCGCGATCCGCGACACTTCTTCCTTCACAAACGTACGAAGGTCGTCCGAGTTGAACTTAAGTGATGGTAGCCCGATTTTCCCAATCGCATGAATAAATTTATTAAGGTACCATTCGACGACGTCGAACGGCGCGGATTTATCCAGCGCGTCGAGTGCTGCCTGTCGCTCTTCTCTGGAAAGAAATTCGTCTTCGTACATTTTCTTGGCTGCATCGTTGATCTTCTTGACAAAAGCGGCATTGTCCTTCGCACCCAATTCGAACAGTTGACGCCATTTGCTTTCGAGCAATGGCGGTTCGAAGCCCAATGCTTTGCCAAGTGCCTTTAGGTAAACACTCTGAACTTGTTTTGCGACATTTGAAGCAAATTGATCCACCGGTAAATTGAAAATAATTTCGCTAACATCATCTATAAAATCTGATATCTGGAAGGGCTGATCTCGGAGGGCTCCCACTACGGCCTTGGAATTCAAAATAAAATTGAGTGCTGATCGATATTCGCTGCTATCTTTTTCATGGGTTAATAGCGCCTCAAAAAAAACAGAGCCGGGCTTTAAGAAATGTTGTTCGATGGCTTTGTAACGATCTGGAAATCTTCCTATGTAGTCCAAATCATCTTTTCGATGCAGAAATTTGGAACGATTTGCATCTGCCGCAGCTTTTTCGGCAGTTTCTTTGGATCCAAAAGATTTGAAGAGAGAGACCGTTGCCAAGCCAATAAGACCATTAGCACCTTTAGAGAGCGTAGATTGTCCCTCAAGTAGCTTGGCAATATTGTTTATCCGCTCAATGGTTAATTTTAACTCCCAAGGTAATGAGGCCGACAAAATAAGGGCATTTTTTCTGGCGATGCCAACTTCCTCTAAAATGCTAATTCTTTTGAACTTTTTAAAGATTGGATCCCATTTAATGTCCGTCATGTCTTCGACGAAAATTATGCGGGTTTGTTGACCATCCGGCGTCATGACATTTTCTTCCACATCAAGAATCTTTGCTACAAGAAATTTTGTTGTGCTCTCTTCTTTGTTGATGTACGTCAACAATTTGTTCGGTTCAAGGACTTGATCGTTAACCTCTTGGAAAAATTCAAGAATGTCCTTCCCCGACAGAGGCCCGGTTGCTCTCTCAATTACTTTCGAAGAAAAATCTCGCACGTGAGCGCGTAAATGTTTTTCCACAAAAGTGCGCATGATACTGACGTGCGGGGTTTTCTCCAATTCGTCCATTAATGGCATGAATTCGTTTAAGCACCACGACTCGACGTCAAAATCAGGATTCCTTTTTATTTGCGCCTGGATCATCGCCAATGGCAGGCCTTTCACCCAACGGTTATAGATCCCGTGCAACAACAGCGCGATTGGAAACGTGAATGCTCGGAATGCCCATCCAAGCAACCCTAAGTAGGTTTTGTCGATCCAATCGGCTTCGCGAGACATCATGCGTCCCGATTCATCCTGTATCCATACACGCTTGTGCGCGCGGCCGAATTCAAATGAACTTATCGCTGACAACATGAAACGCAAGATTAGGAATGAAATAGGATCGATCAGTCCGAACAAAAGCGGGATCCAAGAAATTTCGATCGACAGCAGGGAAAAGACCACTTCTTCGCGCCACACCGACCAACGGTTGTCGGAAAATTTTGCGGTGATGGTTCCGTCAGCCGCAACCGCGACATCAACATCGGTTGAATCTTCTTGATCCGGCGCCGTTATTTTTCCACGCGCATGGCCGTCATTGGTCGAGTGGATTTCCAAACCAGCACCGCTCATACGTGCCATCTGCGTCGGCGCATCAATCGTCGCGCCGGTGGCGACATCGGCGCCGATTGCGGTCGCCGCGTATTCGACGCGTTTGGCCGCCGTCATCATCTGCTCAGCCAAAAACAACCGATCGCCTTTGAACAATTTTTCGAGCGGTGTTTTTTCGCGTGTGAACACGCTTAAATAAGAGGATCCTGTTTCAGCATCCACTTTCGTGAGCGCGGGCGTGACCGTCATCACAGCGAAACCGGCGGCGATTAAACGTTGGTCGATGCCGGATGAGTGAAAACCGCCGGTGACGAGGATTGATGATTTTTGATTTACGGTTTTCGATTTGAGTTGCGCGATTAACTTCTCGGCCATGATCGCGTCGCGGTTTTCCGCTTGCAAATAAAATTCAACGAAAGGCTGTAGGGGCGGGCCTCCGTGCCCGCCCGAACCCACAGCAACCGTGCTGTCGGGCCGGCGCAGAGGCCGGCCCCTACGAAATTCACTCCACTCGTCCTGGGTCAAAGCAAAGTCGAGCAATTTTCCGGTTAAATAGTATTGGCGGGATTGATCGATCAATCTGCTTTCGTCAGCGGATTTGATCAGACGCGCGTATCCGGCTTGTTCATTTTGTCGCAATTCGCGCATCAATGCGGCCGCATCGATCGCGTCCGCTTCGAGTACGTAGCGGATGTAAGCGCGCATGTACGGATAATGATCGACGTCCACATGGTTACGCGCGCACAAATCCAACAACGCGTCGTAAAACGTTCCGTGTTTGACCGCGCCCGATCGGTATGCGACCACGAGATCCATCAACTTCGACGCGTCGCTCGCGGAAAGACGCATGGACAGCGCGTTCAGCATCGAAGCGCGTTCTTGTTCGACGCGCCCGAAATTAAGCGAGGACTCCAATTCGACCGCGCGTAAGAAGCGCGCGGTTTGATCGCCGACGCGCGGCAACACGCGCGCATAATCTCCGAGCGACAATTGACCCGAACGGTAATGCTGCACCGTTTCGTCGAACGCGAACAACGGCGCGTTCAGTGAAGATTTCTTTTTTTGGTCGAGAGCGGTTTGCAAACGTTGCATTTGCTGTTTAAACGCCGTCGTGCGAGAAGCGGCGATTCGATACGCGCGTACGTTCGCGCGATAAGCGTCCGCTCCGTCGACGCCGATCAACGGCGGCAACGCGTTCGACGCGGTGAGCGCCGCATGGACTGCGCCCGGCATTTTCTTTTGTTTTAACAGCTGATCGGCGACGCGTCTCAACGTCGGTTGATAGGGATAGGAGCGGAAACCGCTCACGTCGATCGGACCGAACGCTCCTTCGAGAGCGATGCAATTCAACGCGCCTTTCTCGATCATGGCGCCGATGATCCGGCTCATGTTCGTCTGCGCTTCGGCGTTCATGTGCACGTCCTGCACGTGAATGACGGTACCGATCCATTTTCCGTCGGGCAAACGTAAATTTCGTACGGTGCTGTGCGCCGATGAAATCAGTTCGATCGTGCGGCGCAGTCGAGGATCAACGGAAGCGATTTTTTCGAGACCCGGCAAACGGGCGGACAACGAACTAGAGATCGTCGGTAGCGAGGCGGGCAATGCCGCGAACAACGGCGCGGCGGCCGCGCGTTGCTGCAAATTTTTCCGTCGATCGGCCCAAGTGGTATTCTCGGAGTGAGTGGCGGAGAGGTGTGCGAACGCGGAATTCGAGAATAACGCGACGGCGAGAAGTGCCGAAACGATCTTCTTTGATCGGGCCTTTAAATCCAAAAAATTCTCCCCCTGAGGCATTTATCAGAGAGAGGTTATAAATGTGCGATTAAGATCTCCTTAACGAGCTGAAACAAAAATGTAAATTCTGGCGGGAAAATCAAGCAAAAAATCGCGCTTATTTGACGACGTAATTTAATGCCTTTGTAAGCTTTAAGCTGTCTCCCCCGCGAAGGCGGGGGCCCAGGCACCTGAAATGTCTGGATCCCCGCCTTCGCGGGGATGACGACTTGGTCTTTCAGGTCATTCTCTAAGCTATTTTTTTGAGGGTGCGAACCGCTTCGGCGGGATCGGGTGCGTTGAAAATTGAGTTGCCGGCGACCAGTACTTTCGCGCCGGCCTCCACGCATTGTTGACCAGTATTCGCATCAATACCGCCGTCAACTTCCACAACGCATTGAGAACCAAGGTCTTTTATCTTAGCGGTGATTTCGCGAACCTTCGGGAGCATATCAGCCATGAAGGATTGCCCCCCAAACCCAGGTTCCACCGTCATGACCAGAACAAGATTCAAGTCTTTCAGGAATGGAAATACAACAGAAGCCGGTGTTTTTGGCTTAATGGACATTCCGGGCTTTACTCCGAGCCGCTTAAATTCATCGATGACAGCCTTGGGATCATCTACCGCTTCGTAATGGAACGTCAAACCCCACGCACCGGCTTTGGCGAACGGCTCCGCATATTTGAGCGGGTCCGTGATCATCAAATGCACGTCCAACGGCAGCATCGTATGCTTCTTTAGGGATTTGACCACAGCAGGACCGATCGTGAGGTTCGGCACGAAATGCCCGTCCATCACGTCCACATGCAGCCAATCGGCGCCCGCCTTCTCGACAAGCTTCGCCTCGTCCGACAGACGTGCGAAGTCGGCCGATAGAATCGACGGCGACACGAGCGTCACGGCTCCACCACCTTTTCATCTTTAAGTACGTCGTCCACGTACACGCGGAAACGCGTGGTCACTTTCACGGACACCGGCACTTCGAGTAGTGCCCCCCCTTTGTGTTTTCCCTCGTAAATTTGAGTCTCGCCATGGTCATTGCGCGCGGTGATGCGAATCACCGCCTCGGCAACATCGGACGGCACTTGGAAACTAAAGCGCGACTTGGAACCAGGGACACCCGGAACCATGATGACCAAGATGTCTTGGCCCTCAAGCAACGGTTGACCGGCCGCCGGATCTTGTTTGACAATCGTTCCGGCCACGCCAATCGCTTTCGCATCTTCCTTCACTTTCACATTCGCGTTCACGCCGGAAGCCCATTCACGCGCATTGTCGGCTGTTTTCCCCGAAAAATCCGGCAGCAATGGAAGGCCGACCGGCGGCGGACCTTTCGACACTTCGACGTCAATGAACGCGCCCCGCGTGACAACGGTGGCCGAGCTCGGATTTTGCGACAGCACCATATTCTTCGCGAAATCGTTCGAATAGGACTCGGTGACGGCGCCCATTTGAATGCCGTCGGTGGCCAGCATCGATTGCGCCTCGGCCAAAAGTTTTCCGACCACGTCCGGCACGAACACCACTTGGCCGCCTTTCGAAATCATCACGCGGATCGCGCGCCCCGCGCGCACCTGCATGCCCGACGGCGGCGTCTGCCGCAAAATCGTACCGGCCGGTAAACTTTCGTCAAAATCGGTGCCTTCTTGCTGCAGCGACAAATCGAGCGGCGACACGATGCCGAGCGCGTCCATCAAACTTTTTCCTTCGAGTTTCGGCACCACGACTTCGGGGCGGGAATGCAACAGCGTGAGCATGATGCTGTTGATCGAGAAAGCGAGCACGCTTCCGACGATGAGCAACGCAATCAAAACGATCACCCACGGTTTCTTCAACCAAACCAACACGCGCGACCCTTGCGGTTGAAACGGATCGTTGGAAAAAAGGTTTTGGTCGTCGGTCATTTTGCTTCTCCTAATTGGCCGCAGCCGGCGCCGATGTCGACGCCTTGCGGTTTGCGCAGCCGCACCGGCACGTGACGGTCGGTCAATACCGATTTAAACATTTCAATTCTTTCGTCGCTCGGCCGTTTGTACGGCAATCCCGGCACCGGATTGTACGCGATCAAATTCACCCAGTAGTCGCCGTGTTGCGCAGGCCCACGCACGAGATTTGCGAGGCGTTTTGCGTCTTGGTCCGAATCGTTCACGCCGTCAAGCACGATGTACTCGAACGTTACGCGCGAATGCGTCTTTTTAGAATAATTTTTCGCCGCGTTCATGAGTTCTTTGATCGTCCATTTTGACGATTTCGGCAAAAGAACCTTCCGCAGATCGTCGTTCGATGCATGCAGTGAAATCGCGAGATTCACTTTCGGCGCTTCGTCGGCCAGTTTTTCGATTTGCGGAACCAGTCCGCACGTGGACACCGTCACATGACGCGCGCCGAGACCGAGCGCGAGATCCGAACGGATCATGTGCAACGCGTCGACGAGCGAACGATTGTTCGCGAGCGGCTCGCCCATCCCCATAAATAAAACGCTGTCGATTTTTTTACCGGACGCCTCTTCGGCGATCAGAATTTGATCGACGATTTCGGCCGCCGTCAAATTGCGTTCGAACGGCACTTTGCCCGACGCGCAAAACACGCAGCCCCACGCGCAACCGACTTGCGTCGACACGCACAACGACACGCGATCTTCGAACGGAAGGTACACGCAGGAGAACGTCTCGTTGTTTTTCGTTTTGAAAAAATAGCGCGTGGTACCGTCGCCTTTCGACGTGCGCGCGTAATCGAGTTCGAGCGAGCGGACCGTGTATGCTTTGTCGAGTTTCTCGCGCAGCGACGCAGAGAGGTTCGACATCTTCGTGAATTCCTTCACGCGCTTTTTGAAAATCCATTCGGCCAGTTGGCCCGCGCGAAACGGCTGCTCGCCGAGTTCGGCGACGAGCGTCGGCCACTCGGCCATGGGAATGTTTAGGATGGACTCCCTCTCCACGGAGTGGAGAGGGCCGGGGTGAGGCCTGTCCTTATCCAAGTTTGTCTCCTATTTTTAACCCAGCACCGAGCCAATACGCCGATGCTGACATTCGTTTCTTACCTTCAGGCTGAACTTCAGTTATCAAAATTTTTTCTTCTCCAGTTTGTACAACAAAACCTTTTTCCTTTATTACCTCAGTGATAGCTCCGATGTCCTCGGGCCTCACCCTTTGTCCCTCTCCACGTTGTGGAGAGGGAATAACAGCATTCCAAACCTTTATACGTTTTCCGGCGGCCGTCGTGCTGACGCCGGGCCATTCGCAAAGGCCGCGCATTAAGTTCACGATTTTTTCCGCAGGGTTGGACCAGTTGATATTTCCCATTTCTTTTTTCAGCAGCGGCGCGAGCGTCACGCCGTTTCCCTGCGGCGAACGGATGATTTTGTTCGCTTGTGCGTCGCGCATCACATCGGCCAACACTTCAACGCCGAGCGGGACCAGTTTGTCGCGCAACTCAGGTAAACGGTCGGTCGGCGCGATCGGAATTTCTTTTTGATGGAAGATCGGCCCCGAATCAAGCCCCGCCTCGAGCCAAAACGCGGTCACGCCCGTTTTCGTTTCGCCGTTGACCAGCGCCCACTGCATCGGCGCGGCGCCGCGGTATTTCGGCAACAACGAATAATGAATGTTGATGCAGCCCAGATGCGGTGCGTTGAAAATCGATTCGGGCATGATGCGCCCGTAGGCGACCGCGATGCCGATATCAGCCTTCAAATTTTTCAGCGCCGAAATTGTTTCAGCCGTCCAGGGACCGGACGGCTGGAAAACAGGAATTTTATTTTTCTCGGCAACGACTTTCGTCGGAGGCGCCGTGATCTTATACCCGCGCCCCACTGGTTCGTCCGGACGACAAACGACGCCAACGACGTTCGTGTGTTGAATCAACCATTGAAGCGTTGGGACGGCAATCTCAGGAGTTCCAAAGTAAAGGACTTTCATAAGTATGTCGTCGTCCCCGCGCAGGCGGGGATCCAGACACATAAAGTTGCTGCACGCATCTGGTGTGCCTGGGCCCCCGCCTGCGCGGGGGAGACGACTACCAAAGGCCCTCTTTTTTTAATTTGCGGATCGCCCAGGTCATTTCGAGTTTGCGTTTTATGGGCGCTCGGTTGTAGATGAGTTTGCCGTCCAGGTGGTCGATTTCGTGTTGCAGGCAGCGCGCGAGCAGGCCGTCGCCGGTGATCGTGATCGGCAGACCTTTTTCGTTCAGCGCGGCGACTGTGACTTTTTCGGCGCGCTTGATGATCGCTCCGCCCACGTGCGGCAGAGACAAGCATCCTTCGTCGCTGTCGATTTTTCCTTCGCGTTTCACGATCTTCGGGTTGATCATTACGAATTGATTGCGCCTTTTTTCTGGCGTCACGTTTACGACCGCGAGCCTCAACGACACGCCCACTTGCGGCGCGGCCAGGCCGATGCCTTGCGCGTCGTACATGGTTTCGTACATGTCGGCGATCAGTTTTTGGGTTTCGGGGCCGAGGTCGGCGACCGGCTTGGCGACTTTGCGCAGCACTAATTCTCCGTGCCGCGTGATTCGGAGCACGGCCATCAGCGGACGCCTTCCGGTTGTTGCGGGCGCTTACGCCAGTTGCGCTCGCCGATCTTGATGCGCAAGATCGCGCGCGAGAGCGACGCCTCAACGCTGGCCAATTCCTCGGCGGATAAATCGTTCTTCGGCGCGGCCAATTTCGCTTTCGCGCGTTCGGCGGCCAAGCGCGCGCGTTCGACGTCGATCTTGTCCGCGAACTCGGCGGTTTCGGCAAAAATCGAAACGTTGCTTCCTTGTTTCACTTCCAGAAAACCGCCGGTCACCGCGAGACTTTGCGTGACATCGCCGATTCGCAGTTTAACTTCGCCCGGCGCAAGCGGCGTCAACAGCGGCGCGTGCCGCGGCAAGATTCCGACCGAACCGAGTGGCGTCGGCACCGAGACGTAATCGACGTCTTCGCTGAGCGTTTGCCGCTCCGGCGTTATGAGATCGACATGAATCGACATAAATAAAATTCCTCTTCTGCTACAAACTTCGTCGCCCCGGCCAGAATTTAGCTGCGCTTCATCCGGTCAAACATAAGCCGGGGCCTCTCTGTCTCTAAGCGCAGCGTTTCTGGTCGAGGTCCCGGCTTACATTGTTTCCAATGAACCGCAGCATTTTGCGGGCCGGGACGACGACTGGTGATTAGGCGACGCCGGCCTCGAGTTTTTTCGCTTTCTCTTCGGCTTCTTGGATCGTTCCGACCATGTGGAACGCGGCTTCGGGCAAATGGTCCCACTTGCCTTCGCAGAGTTCCTTGAAGCTTTGGATCGTATCTTTCAATTTTACGTAGCGGCCTTCGAGGCCCGTGAATTGCTGCGCGACGAAGAACGGTTGCGACAAGAACTTCTGGATTCGGCGAGCGCGGTTCACCAGCTGTTTATCTTCTTCGGACAATTCGTCCATACCGAGAATCGCGATGATGTCCTGCAATTCTTTGTAGCGGTTCAAGATTTGTTGCACGCGACGCGCGACCGCGTAATGTTCTTCGCCGACCACGCGCGGGTCCAAGATGCGCGACGTCGATTCGAGCGGGTCGACCGCCGGATAAATTCCGAGTTCGGCGATTTGGCGCGAGAGCACCGTCGTCGCGTCCAAGTGCGAGAACGTCGTCGCAACACCCGGGTCGGTGTAGTCGTCGGCCGGCACGTACACGGCCTGCACG
>CAYXDS010000053.1:0-13114 GCA_964463805.1 uncultured Elusimicrobia bacterium
GTCGCTTCGGTGATTTTCTCGCAAACAATGTTTCGGACACAGACGGCTTAAATTTGCAAACGATGCGCGCTTTCATCAATTGTTCCGAACCAATACGAAACGAGAGCCATGAGAAATTTCATCAAGCTTTTAAACACGTCGGGGTGAGCTTGGATATGCTTAAGACGTGTTACGCGATGGCGGAAAACACATTTGCGGTGACGCAAGCAGGTCTGTTGGAGCCGGTGAAAGTGGAAGAAGTCGATTGGCACCGATTTGTCGCCGAGAAAGAAGCGGTTCCGGCCGCCTCTGCCGCCGTCCGAAAACGACAGTTGGTTTCATCCGGGAAAGCCATTCCGAACAACCACGTCAGCATTCTCAGCGATTCGCAGGTCGTTTTGCCGGATCGAAAAGTGGGAGAGATCGCCATCAAAAGCGACAGCCTTTTTAACGAGTATTTTCACCATCCCGAGCTTTCGAACGCGCTCGAGAACGGTTGGTTTCGAACCGGCGATTTGGGATATATGGCGGACGGCCACCTTTTCGTGACAGGTCGAAAAAAAGACATGATGATCGTCGCCGGAAAAAATATATATCCGCAAGACGTCGAGGAAATCGCCGGAACGATCGAAGGCGTTTTGCCCGGCCGCGTGGTCAGCTTTGGTCTGTTCAATGACGAGCAGGGAACGGAGGACGTCGTCGTGATTGCCGAAACGTCGGCCGATGCCACCCGTCACACGCCGATCAAATTTGCTATCACCCATGCCGTTCGCGAACAAATGGGATTTTCCATCGGCGCGATTGTCCTTGTTCCTCATATGTGGCTTCTGAAGTCGACGTCCGGAAAAATCGCGAGATCCGCAAACCGTGAAAAATACACAAAAGAATTTCTAGGGGAAATCGATGACCACTGATGAAATTTCGTCGAAGATACTTTCGTTTCTTGAGAAAAAATCGCGGGTTCTTAAGGTTTCCGAAATTCGGCCGGACACCGCGTTGTTTTCGTCCGGCGCATTGGATTCGCTCACATTCGTCCAGCTGATCGCTTTTCTCGACAAAGAATTCAAAATCCGACTCTCGAACGTCACTGCATTGTCGCTCGACAACTTTGATAACTTGGAAAAAATCACGGGGTTGATTAAACAAGCCGAACAAAAAAAGTGAAATCGGTTTCTCTCGATAATTCCTTCTCGGCATTTCTAAAATCGACCGCGTTGTTCCTTTCTCTGCTGTTGGCCGCGGCCACGTTTTTTGTTTGGTTCTGTCTCTATAGGTTGGGCGATAACTGGTCGGCCGCTCACGCTCTCGCATACACGCACGGCAAGCCTTTTATTTACGGTCCCGGTTACAATCAGCACGACAATTATCCGTTTAAGATTGAAATTTCACGAAAGCGTCCTACAGATGTGGTCGCCATCGGCAGCTCGCGCGTTCTTCAGTTCCGTGATTACTCGTTTCGGGATCGTGATGGCGCCGCTTCGTTTTACAATCTTGGGGGACCGGATTTCGGATTGGTTCGCATGTTGGATTACGTCGATACGCTGCAGCCGCCCTATCCGAAAGTCGTGATCGTCGGGTTGGATTCTTGGTCGCTTCCGCCGAAGAATTCGTTTGTGGAATGGCTTGCCGCTCACCGGTTGGACACGCCGCTGATCGCGGTCAATCGGATCTACCACAAATATAAAAGTCTTCAATCCAGTTTCGCCAATTACCGAAACTTTTTTTTCAACCTTCCGCGGTGGATGCCGCTTTTGCTCTCTTCGCCGGAGTTCCCGAGCGACGCCTCAGGCGTCTACATCGGTTTGCTGGCGACCACCGAACACAGCGGATTTGTGAACGATGGAAGTTATCATGAGGGGCAGGCCGTGAAGTGGCGGCAATCACCAGAGGAAGGGAAGGTTTGGTTGAAGTCCGATGAGGATTTTGTATTGGAGCATAAAAACATCGAGCGGATCTTCACGGGGGAGAAAATGGGGGGCGCTCAAAAGGTCATCTTTCAGCGGCTCGTTGAGTTAACACAGAAAAAGGGCATCAAAACGGTGTTCATCATGACGCCGTACTCAAATGAAGTTTTCGAAGCGATGACGTCCATCCCGGAGGTGAAAAAACTTTTTCTCGACGTCGACAATTACTTCGAAGGTTTGGAAAAACGCAACCCGGATGTTTCCTATCACAATTTTTCCTCTTTCAAAACGTGCGGTTGCGAACCCGATGAGCGATTGAATTTCGATCACGCATCGGAAAAATGTTACGCGAGGATGACGTTGCTTCTCGAACACGACAAGAACGCGGGGCCGTATATCGATGGGGATCGAATCCGAGCGTACTTGGCCAAAAGCACCAACTCTTGGTTTGTTTATCCGCCTGTGGAGGAAGCCATCGCTGATTTTTCATTTCGTTAATTTCTTTGTTATGCTGCAGCCTACATGAAAGACAGTCTCGATCCAGTCACACTTTATTTTCAGGGGATTAAGAATCTTCCTCCTATTTCCAAAGAAGACTTCGAAAGTCTTTGGCAACGCGCCGAGAAAAACGACAAAGTCGCGAAGAAACGGCTCATCGAAGGCAACCTCCGCCTCGTTATTCCCATCGCCAAAAAATATTATCGTCCCGGCATCGATTTCCTTGATTTGATTGAAGAGGGAAACCTTGGTCTCATGCACGCGGTCGACAAATTTGACTACAAACGCGGGTTTCGCTTCTCTACGTATGCCGCGTACTGGATCGAGCAAGCGGTTCGCCGCGCGATCGACGAACAATCGAAAACAATTCGTATTCCGCCGCACGCGTGGGAAGCGCTGCGCAAATGGCTCAAACAATGGGACCAGCTGCACGGCGCGTTCGGTCGCGATCCAACATTGGGCGAGATGGCGAAAAAACTTCACTTGTCGGCGCGCCAGATCCGCGGCGTGCTTGATGCGGCCGAAGCGGCGCGAGGTCTCGAGAGCTTGGACACGCCTCTCGATGACGATGAGGATTTATTCGTAAAAGATGTGGTCGCCGAATCGAGCGAACATTCGCCGGACAATGTTTTGTCCGAACTGCGCATGAAAGACGAGATGGACAAAGCGCTCGGTAAAGTCGGTGAGCGTGAACGCCAGATTCTCGAAATGCGTTTCGGCTTGAACGGTTCCGAACGGATGACGCTTGAAACGGTCGGTAAGAAACTCCGTCTCTCGCGTGAGCGCGTGCGCCAGCTCGAAGAACGCGGTCTGCAGCGGTTGCGTCGCGCCGCGCAGCGCATGGGCCTCATTTAGGCGAATGTCCAAGGCCGAAGAAGAATTGGCCGCCGACCTCAAGACGTACATCCGCACCATCCCCGATTTTCCGAAGAAAGGAATCCTGTTCCGCGATATCACCACGTTGTTGCTGAACAAAACCGCGTTCCGCCAAGCGATCGACCGTCTGCACGCAGAGTTCAAATCAAAAGGAATTCAAAAGGTGATCGGCATCGAATCGCGCGGTTTCCTGACGGCCGCGCCGCTCGCGTATCTGCTCGGCGCCGGTTTTGTGCCGGTGCGCAAACGCGGAAAACTTCCGCACACGACGAATTCGGTGTCGTATGAACTCGAGTACGGCATGGACACGCTGGAAATCCATCAAGACGCGATCGAAGAAGGCGAGAAAGTTTTAATCGCCGACGATTTGCTTGCGACCGGCGGCACCGCAGCGGCCACTTGCGAGCTGATCGAAAAAAGCGGCGGCCGCATCATCGGCCTCGCTTTCCTGATCGAACTGGCCGACTTAAAAGGCCGGTCCAAATTGAAAGGGAAGAACATTTTTTCGTTGATTCAGTACTGAATTCCCGCCTTTTTTCGTTACATCTTCGTTGCCAAACCTTAATTAAGATTTAACCTGGTTTTGAGAATATTCCGCATGAATCAACGGAATATTTATAAAGCGCTAGGAGCATCGCTTTCGATCGTTTATTTCTGCACGAATTGCGCGTTCGCGCACGTGCCGGAATCGACCCTCTGGGACGCTCGCGGTCGTTCCTCACCGCCGCTTTCTTCCGTTCTTAAGTCTGCGGTTCCTGCTTCGAACCTTTTCGAAAAAATTCCATCTTCTCTCGGTACGCTGAGAAATATTTCAAACGAGCGTCACTCCTCTTCGGAGCCTATCGTTCTGCATATTCAAGACGTGCATATGAACGCTGAGGCGCAACAAAACATCGCGCGCGTTCTTCAGACGCTTGTCGATGAAAAAATGGTGGATCTCATCGCGCTCGAAGGCGAATTCGCGCCGATCGATGTGTCGGCGTTCCGGTCGTTTCCGCATTCGACGGAAGTAAAGAAAGCCGCGCGTGAAGCGCTCGACCGCAACGAAATATCTGGACCCGTTTATGCGGCGCTGACGAACGCGCGCGAATTTCCGCCGATCATCGGTGTCGACGATCGCTCGCATTACGACGCCAATGTGGAGGCTGTCCGCCGATCAACGGAAACATCCGTCGCTCTTAAAAAGTCGCTGGTCGAACGGCGTGCAAACCTCGCGCAAAGAAAAGAGAAATCGTTCGGGCCGCGACTGGCCGCGTTCGATACCGTCGTTCAATCGTATCGGGACGGCGCCGTGCCGATTGGAACGTATGTCGGAGAGATCGCTTCTCATCTTGATTCTCCGGCGCCGGAAATAGAAACATTCCTCAGTGCGCTCGCGCTCGAATCATCGATTGATTTTTCAGCGGTTGACCGCGAGCGATCTACGTTGCTCGAACGCTTGGTGCCGCGTTTGACGCAAACCGAAGCGACTGTTTTGACCGACGCGGCGCTCGCGTCAAAACTCGGAAAGATAAAAGCGGCGGCGTTCCATGAAAGATTGACCGAGTTGTGCGCGTTGCGCGGCGTCAATATCGCGCGTTTCCCGATGTTGATGAAATATTTCGAGTACGTTCGGTTGTCGGACGCGATTGATACCGAAAAGATGCTCGATGCGTTGATGACGGCCGAGCGAAGCATTTATGAATCTTTGGCTCAAACGCCGGCTGAAAAAGAATTGATCGCCGAATCCCGCCGGCTTTACCTTTATGGAAAGTTATCTGGATTTGCGCTTACGAAAAAAGAATGGACCGAGTATAAAACGATTGCGCATGAGCGGGATTTTAGCGCGTTCGAAAAATTTTATGTCGAGGCCGAGTCCCGCGACGGTTTAATCGCCGCAAATTTGTTGCGTGCCATCGATGCGCATCACGCGCGCGTCGCAGTGTTGGTAACCGGAGGGTTTCATTCGTCGGGAATCGCGTCTGTTTTGAAGCAACGCGGGGTCGTCGATGTGTCGTTCGTGCCGCGTTTGACGAAAACGGACGGCGCCGGCAGCGCTTACATCAGTCTCTTCGCACAAGAGAAGGCGCCGCTCGATAAATTATTCGACGGAGAAAAACTTTTCCTGGCGCAGCCGCCGTTTCCGCCGAAAGCGCGGTTCACGATCGCGCATCGGATCGGCGTCGTGCTTTTGCAAGCGGGTGTGATTTCGTTTGCTGATTTTTCTTCGTTCATTCGGCGCGCGGTCCGCGGTTTGTTCGTATTGAATTACCGTTTCCAAGATGGAAAGACGGTTGTCGGCGAATCCCTCAGCCGCCGCGACGGCGCGAAATTCTTCAGCGCGTTCTTTAATAGCGACGGATATCTTGAACGTTTTGATGACCTAAAAAAAGATTTTGCTGATTCGCATCCGCCCTACAAAGATCGCGATGAACTTCTATTTAATCAGAAACTTTTGTTCGTTTTTTCGGATTTGTCTTTCATTTCGTTGTTCGTGTCTGTGTTGTCTCTCGCGCCACGCACGCCCCTGGTCGGCTTATTGATTTATGCGCTGGTTGCACTGCGCGCTGCCGATTATCTAACGCTGCATTTGCTGAAACCTCAGTGGCACAACGCGATCAACGAATGGCGCGCGCGCGTCGGCGGCGCTACCTCGTCGAAAGAATCATATTCGGAAAAAGAAATTAAAGCATTGATCGTTGATGCTTTGAGCAAGGCGCCGTCAGCAAACCGACGCAACATCGAAAACCGGTTGCAGTCGATAACGTTGCTGCAGCTGAAACTTCTTAAGAATTTAGCGGAAGTTAAATCATTGTTCCGGCGTGCCGTCCCGAACCTCTCCGATCCATTGGCCGGTGAAATCTTCGCGCTGCTTGCGAGACTTTTTCCGAACCCCTTGAGCCTATCCCTTGAAGACAATAACAGTGGTATGTCGGCGATCGGTGGTCGCGGTTTAGAGTCGAATTATAAGTTGAATGTTCAGCCCGGCGGCGAAGCGGAAGCGCTTGAAAATTTTTTCACGGTCGAGCAATGGATGGATCTTGCGCTGGCCGATCCTTCGTCTGGATTTTTCGGAGGTGGACATTCAGAACTCGGTGCCGAATTCTCGACCTTTCCGATCAATCTTTCGCCGAATTTCGGCCGCATGATGTGCCATCAACTGATGCGCATGTGGGACTCCGTGGGGCGGCCCGATGCATTCGAAATCATCGAGCCGGGCGGCGGCAACATCGAAACGCTGCTCGCATTGGCCGATGCGGCGCTCGCGAAAATACCGGCCGACTTAAGGCGGCTTTCCAAAATCGAAGAATTCCGTCGGATTAAAGATTTCGGCGGCTTGTCATCGATGCTTATCTCCTTCCTTATATTCGATGCGGAAATGTCCCGTTGGTTTCATGCAAACGTATTTACGAGCGCGTTATTGGCAGGCACGATGCTGGGGAAATTATCGCGATCGGCGGGGTTCTCAGAATTTCGATTGGCCGCCCACAGGGGCGATGAAAAATTACAAGGACGCGAAGGGAACGCGCGATTGTTACTGGAGCGTCGTCGGCTCATCGAGAAGTCGCAATCGCTGCATGCGGAACCAGATGTGGCCTATGCTCTCGACGCACTGGCGGAATTTGAAAAGCATCCATCCGCCCCATTGTTCCGAACAGAATTCGAATCACGCAAGAAAAAACAACTGACGATCGAAGCGAAAGTTTATAGCGGCGTGACTTTCGAATTACGCGCCGAGCCCGAACGGTTGGACGTAGAGCGTCTTCCTCAAGGGAAAAGAGGCGGAACATTGTTTGTGACCATATGGGATCGACAGAAGGTCGTCGGATACTTGGTGGCTCGTTTAGGAACCGAGGCGACCAATGTGCTTGATGGCGTTTCGATTTTGGTTGCTGATAACTATATGGATCAAGGCATCATGCGTCGTCTTCATGAAGAACTTGGAAAAAACCTGCCCGCCGAGATAACCGAAGTGCATTACGTTTTGGCGAACGGGCAAACCATTCTGCAGCTGGCCGACATCGCATTAAAACGATTGCCGCCACAATTCCAATCGACTATCAACACGCTCAGCCGGTTGAGGCGTTCAGAAGACACGATGGAAATAGTTAATTTGTTCATCGATTTGTTTAGAGAGACAAATCCTATTTACAACGCATGGCTCCGAAAAAATATTCTTTCCACGGAAGTTCTTTCCTCCACGTTGATCGGCAAACTTGCCGGCTATACCGGATTTAAAATTTATGATTTCGACCAAAAGCCGGTGGAATCGTCGGGAATGCTATCGGGCTTTTTAACCGTGAAAGCCCGGCGATTGGCGATGGCTCCGAAGGCCGAACCGGCGGCGCAAAAATCGACGATCGACCGCCCGGTCGAGATTACCACCAACGAAGACGCGATGAAGATCATCGAAGCGGCCAACCCCGGCACGCGCGCGCGCGTCGAAAAAATTCTGACCACGTCTTTTTCGAAATTAAAAGAAGGCATCGATTACGATCGACGCGACGGTTACGTCGGCGGCGAATACAAAGGACGCAGCGTGATTCTTATTCTGAAGAAACCGGTTTGGATCGGTGGTCGAGGGGTTAAGGTATTGAAGATAAAAGGCGCGACGTTCGAAGCCGGAGAAGCGCGGCTAAAGACGTTCGACCAGGCGAAGATGGAATCGGATTTGGGGTTCCGAGCGCCGGGCCATTATGTTCAGATGGAAAGCAGCGTCGATAAAAACGGCGTACTTCGGCTCGTCCGTCCGCCGCCGACGCCGATGAACGGCATGCGTTACGATGACGCCGAAAACGAATTTGAATTTTCAGGAACGATGATCGCTAAGAATTTCCACACCGGTTTCCCAATCGCAAAAGCCCGATACAAAAGCGAGTCCGCCGCCGACGGTGCGCCGGTGGGCGCCGTGGTGCTCGGCTTGCCGAACGACGAACTCCTCACTGGTGCCGAGCTACTCTATAGAATCACACAACAGCATGCAGAAGCACTCAAAGCATTTAACGAACGCAACCAACGCAGCGCCGACTTCAATGTATATCTTCAAAATGTCGCCGATTTTTTCTCATTTTTTGGCCTGGCTTTGCGTGATGTTAATGCGCAAGGGCTCGCACCGCTTCAATTGGTCATGTCGAACGGCGGAATCACGGCGGACAGTGATTTCTTCTACAAGGATCTTGAGGAAAGCGAACACCTCGAAGGAATGCCTCCGCTGCAACGTTTCGGAACGCTCGTGTTCGGTTTGGCGCGCAGCGCTTTATCCGCCGCCCGCACCACCAGGATCGACGACCTTTCAAAACTGCCGATAAATTTCGGCGAACAATTACTGAGAGGGTATTTTGTGCAAGCTCCGGTGCCGAGAGTAACGGCGGAGCAACTGCAAGATTTTTTAGACAGACAAACCGACACGCCGGTCTTTTTGCGCGACCATCCTTTGGTCGAAGCGATGAAGTTGGAGTTCCCGGATTTGGCTGAAGAATGCCGTCGCTCTATCGCCGATCGCCCGGCTGATGTCACCTACAACGAAGACGCGATGAAGGTCATCGAAGCGGCAAATCCAGGCACGCGGGCGCGCGTTGAAAAAATCTTGAGAACGTCGTTCTCGAAACTCAAAGCAGGCGTCGATTACGACGCGCGGTCGGGTGGTGTGCCGAACATTGAAAAATATAAAGGCCGCAGCGTCTTATTGAAACTGAAGAATCCGGTCGTGATACGAGGGCGAAAAATTGGCGCGGTAAAAATTAAAGGCGCATCGTTCGATACGGGGAAAACGCCGGAAAATTTCGATCTCGTCCAGATGTCGATCGACATCGGCCTTATTGCGCCGACCGACAATCACGACGAGGCGGCCGTATGGATCGACGAAGACGGCGTTCTCCAATTTAAAAAACGCAACCGCAGCGCGCTCGGCGCCATGCGTCTAACGAGCGCGCAGAGTCAATACGACCAATCGGGACAGCTGTTCGGCGCCGGTTTCGAAACGGAACTGCCGTTGGCGCTCGCGTCGTTCCCGAACGACAAATCAAAAGCGGGTGACGCGTTGGGGGCCGTTATTATCGGGCTGCCGGAAATGGACATGCTGACCGCCGGTCAATACTTATCCAAACTCACAAGAGAGAATGAATCTATGCTGCGCGCATTTTTCGACGGCAATAGAAGATTGCTCCCGCAGGTTGATGCGTTTCGGCAACAGCTGTTGAAAGTGATTTTTTATCAAGGGGAAATGTTGCGGAGGTTGGCGGATCGCGGTTTTGCTCATCTGCAATTGAATTTGTCCAATTGGTCGTTCACCGCGGCGCAAAGTATGTTTATCGGCGACACGGAAGGCGCGCAATCGTTACGCGACACGACACCGTCGCAATTCTTCGGATACATACTGCTCGGACTCTCAAATTCAGCCACAGCGGCTGCCCGTATCAATCGGCAAAATAAGGTTTTCGATCTTCTACAGATGAATTGGGTCGATTTTTTATTGGCTGGTTTTTTCCAATCGAAGAGGTTTGGGAATTGGTCCGTAGATGATATCGACCAAGTCGTTTATCACGGCGACCGAGGTCTGCCGATCCGCGATAAGAACCATCCGTTCGCAGCGTTGATGCGACAAACATTCCCGAAGTTGATCGATCGCACCCCTTCCACAAAAAATGTTTTGAAGAAAGCGGGCACCTTGCCGGGTCCGGTCGAAGCGGCGCTCGCCGAAAACGATTTCGCGTTGGTGTCGCGTTGGCGTGCGATGAGCGCTGTGGAATTCAACAACGCGTTCGACCAGTTCAAAAATTCGTGGCCCGGCAGCATGATGCTCGATTATCAAGCTGAGGCTTTGCGCAAAGCGGTCTCGGATCGAACGCCGAGCACCGCTTCCATTCTTGGCGACGACGTAGTGTATTTCGCTCCGTTGTGGGAATGGATATTCCAATTGCCAACGTATCTAATCGCCGTTTACGGATACGATATGTGGATAATTTTATCGGTGGCTTTTGTTTCATCGATACTTTTCGCGCTGGCCCATATCCCATTGGCCGATAAAGAATTGTCGGCTGCGCAACTCGCGGTTCTTTTCGGCATGGGCATTGCGTTGAACGTTGCGGTTTTGTTGCCATTCGTCATCGATCCTTCCAACCGGGGATTCGGTTTTGTTTTCAACATCCTCGTGCACTACGGTTACAATGAATGGGTTTTCTATCTTCGTGAATCGATGGAGCCAAAAGAAGAGGCGCGGGGGAAATGGTTACCGCTCGCTTCGATCGGAAATGAGGACGCGACGCCGCGCGCGCCGACCTCGCCGACCGGCGAAGAGATGCTTAAGTTGTTGAATCAGCACACGAACGCTTTGATGGGACATCCGGCCGGCACGATGTTCCTGCAATTCAAATTCGTGCTCTCGTATTTGAGTATGAACGGAACACCGCCCGCAAAAATCCTCGAGCAATGGCGCGACCGAAGTTGGATCGGAGGAAGTTGGACCGTCATCGACGTCGGCGCGGGGCCGCATCCGGATTTTTCGCAATTCCTGATCCAACAGCTGAAATTCAATCCGAAGCAAATCGTGGCGGTCGATCCGCTGTTGAATGAGTCGACGTACAACGACAACGTCGGTCACGTGGTGAAGGGCGGCGTCCACGAATCCGAAAAATTACAACCGTGGCACGGTAAAGCCGGGCTCATCTTCACGTTCGGCGGCGTGTTCAGCGAAGAGATCGGCGTCGGGATCGATGCGGCCGCCGCGGCAAAATCGGTAGAGCAGCTTTTGAGCGAAGACGGCATGTTGATCACGTTGACGGGCCCTGGCGGCGTTCATGCCGGCATCGAACAAGAATTGGAAAAACGATTGGAGCGCACGGATCCGAAAGATCGTCGTTCGAGCATCGAACGCCGAAAAGAAAAAAGAGACGTAACGCCGCGCCGCAGCACGGTCATTCATTTTTTCGGCAAAAAGTCGGCTTCCTCGCCGGATTACGATTCCATTAAAAAATTACCGTTGCCGATGGTAACGGATCCGCCGCCCCAATCTTCGGCGCATCCAACAAAAATTGTACCGATTGAGAGATCAACGCTTGGCGACGGACAACTTCCCGACTTCAACGATAGAATCGTATTGATAACTCAAAACGACAGCCGCGAATACGCGGTATATTTTCCGTTCCATAGATCGAGAGAGGCCGTCGACGTTGCGTTCTCGACACCCGCGGATTGGAAAGATGGCGTATTCAGAATTATAGCGACGGTCTTCCCAGGAATGTCGGCACATGAATTTAAAGAAGCGAAAACGAATTTCGCCATGCAACTGACGCCCGGCACTTACGATGTTTTTCAGATTTATCGGCGCGGCGACCAGCGGCCTACGATATGCGCGGTTCCACACGATCCGGAGAACTTGACGGTGATGGACCGCAATTCGGAGCGAGCACCTGGCTTTACGCACAATATGGGGCGTCGATTGTTGCAAGCAAACCACCAAGGAATGGAACGCTTTTTAAGCGAAGAAAAAAAGGGCTTTCTTTCTCGCGTCGTGCAAAGTTTCAGCAACGAGCCGCGCGCGGCCGCGGCCGTCGAATCGGCCATGATGTTGGTGCTCGCGGCGGACTTCCCGCTCGCGTGGGCCGCGCGCCTTTTGATGGCCGAAAATTTCTCTCAAAGCGATACGTTGTCTTACCTGCAAAAGATTTTGATGACGGATAAATCGCCGGAAGTTGACGATCATCGGCCCCTGCCGCTTTCGGCGCGGATTCAATCGTTCGCGGAGCGCGAGAAATATCTGACGGCGGCCGGACGCGACGCTCTCGCTCAAATCAAAGAATTCCAATCGGCTGGAAAATTTGAAGAAGCGATGATGTTGTTGCCGTCGGTGCAGCGTCCACATCTCGAATATTATTCACCGCTTATATTGTCGGAGGAAGATGCGGGAAAAATATTCCCGCATATAACGCGCATCGGAATTACGAATGGGTGTTCGCGTGGATGCTTGCACTGTTATTTCAGCCCGACTCGTAACGTGCGCGTCACGCCGTTTAATCGAATACTTCAATTGCTGGATGCCGCGCCGCAACACGAAGACCAGCAATTGCAACCGAATTACATGATCAGTTTGTTTTACGATACCGAACTTTTTGATTATTACGATCCTGTTTTCGATGCTGACGTCGGCGATGTGCTGGAGGCGATCCTCGCGCGTTTCCCGAAACAAAAAATCCACATCACAACGCGCGGCTGGTATTTGGGCGACAAAATCGGTCCGCGCGCCGCAAAAAAAATCGCCGCGTTGATGAAAAAATATCCCGATCAGATTGAGTTGCGCGTAAGCGTCGATCTTTACGACGTCAAAAAGGACGTGGTTCGTTACGTGGCGCGAATGATTGAAATCCTCGCGAATTTCACGGACGAAACGATTTTGTTTTCGCACACGCACGATCAGGAAAACGCCTTTGATTCATTGTTGATCGCCGAGTCGATCGCCGCGCTGATGCATCCGACGCGCCTCTATTACGAAAAAGGGAAAGTGATATTCGTTTCGAAAGCCGGGCGGGCGGAAAAGATATCGACAGAACTCCATTACGATGTCGGCGATTGCGAATACGGCATCAACATTGTGGACGGGCGCGTACTCGACAAAGATCCCGTCAAAAAACCGGCAGGATATGTGATGCATGAATTCATCGATACGGGAATTCAATTGTGGCCCGCCGACGAACAAATTTCTGCGAAGCTTCCATCGTTGGTTCGTTCCACGCCGGCAGGGCTTATAGTTGACGATAAAGCGAGTCCTGAATTTTCATTTGAAGCTATGGAGAAGTTGCTTCATGTGATTGATCTGATTCTTTATGGAAAAAGGCTGACGGTTTTAGACGCCGTCCACCTCATTGAGAGAAAATCACTCGGTC
>CAYXDS010000054.1:0-12838 GCA_964463805.1 uncultured Elusimicrobia bacterium
GACGGCGGCATCCTGGATGACCTGATCGTCTATTTTCTCGGCGGGACGCGGTACCGGATCGTGGTGAATGCCGCCACGGCGCAGCAGGATCGCGCCTGGCTCGAGCGGCACCTTCCCGCGCGGGCGCGACTGAAGGCGCGCGACGACCTCGCGATGATCGCGGTGCAGGGACCAAACGCGCGCGAGAAATTTCACCGGGCCTTGCCCGAATATCGGGAGGCGGGCGCGGCGCTGGCGCCCTTCGGCAGCGCGGAGTGCGGCGCGGCGATGGTGGCGCGCACCGGCTACACCGGCGAAGACGGATTTGAATTTTTCGCGCCGGCCGGACATCTGCTGGTCGTGTGGGACGTGTTGATGGCGGCCGGAAAAAACTTCGGGCTCATGCCGTGCGGGCTCGGCGCGCGCGACACGCTGCGCACCGAAGTTGCCTATCCGCTGTACGGACACGAACTCGACGAAAACCACACGCCGTTTGAAGCGGGCTTGAGCTGGGTGGTCAAACTGGATAAAGGAAATTTCGTCGGCCGCGACGCGCTCGTGAAACAGAAAGCGGCCGGACTGCCAAGCAAACTGATCGGATTTAAAGTGGAATCCGGCGGCGTCGCGCGCAGCGGCGGCGCGTTGTACCACGGCAACGACGAGATCGGCACCGTCGCGAGCGGAACGTTCGCACCGACGCTGGGCTGCTCGATCGGTCTGGCCTACGTGCCAACCGCGGTCGCGAAAGAAGGCGAAAAACTCGCGGTACGCCAAGGCACACGTGAGTTGAACGCGGTCATCGTAAAAACACCATTTTTTAAGAAATTAGTACCTAGTGCCTAGTTCCTGGTTCCTAGTAATTTGTACTAGGAACTAGGTACCAGGAACCAGGAACTTTGTGGAGGAATAAGTGAGAAACCCGGACGAACTGAAATTTACGAAGTCGCATGAGTGGATCGCCGCCGATGGAACGGTCGGCATTTCGGATCATGCGCAACATGAGATCACCGACGTGGTGTTCGTCGAATTGCCGAAAGTCGGCAAAGACGTGAAAGCGGGCGAGGCGATCGCCGTCGTCGAATCGGTGAAAGCGGCGTTCGACATTTACTCGCCGGTGTCCGGAAAAATTTTAAAAGTGAACGCTGAAGTTTCGAAGAACCCGGCCGTCGTGAATCAATCGCCGTACGACAACGGCTGGCTTTTCCAAGTGCAAAAATCAGACCCCACCGAAGAAGCGGGGTTGATGACGCACAAAACGTATCAAGCGTCGCTGTCCGAAGAGCACTAATCATGTTTCAACCGAACGCGGCCGCTGACGAAAAGAAACTGCTCGATGCGGTCGGCGTTGCGTCGTTCGACGATCTGATTCGGCGGCTGCCCAAAAAATACGTAAACCCGGGTCTCGGACTTCCGAACGAAATGTCCGAAATGGATTTGACGCGACTGCTCACCGACCTCTCGAACAAAAACGTGCAACCGTTGAGTTTCCTCGGCGCCGGTTCTTACGATCATTTCATCTCGGCGGTCGTCCCCGCGCTGAGTTCGCGCGGCGAATTCGCCACCGCCTATACGCCGTATCAACCAGAAGCGAGCCAAGGCACGCTGCAAGTCATTTTCGAATTCCAGAGCATGGTGGCCGAACTTTACGGCATGGACATCGCGAACGCGTCGCTTTACGACGGCGCGACCGCGTTGGCCGAAGCGGCCTCGGTCGTGTTCCGGCAGACCGACCGCCACACGCTGATTATTCCCGACGCGTTGCATCCGCATTATCGGCGCACGCTCGAAACCTATTTCCTGGAAAACACACCGTACAAACTGGTGACGGTCGGTTGCCCCGAAGGCACGATCGACCTGAACGATCTCGACGCGAAACTGAAACAGAACGACGGGCTCGTGGCCGGCGTGGTCGTGCAGACACCGAATTTTTTCGGCTGCCTTGAAAACGGCGCGGCGATCGCCGAAAAAGCGCACGCGGCCGGCGCGCTCGTGATTGCATCGTCGAATCCGCTCGCCATGGGAATCATTTCTCCCCCCGGCGAATTCGGCGCGGACATCGCGGTCGGCGACGGCCAGCCGCTCGGACTTTCCCCCTCATTCGGAGGACCGTACGTGGGACTGTTCGCCTGCAAAAAAGAATTGATACGCAAAATACCGGGCCGCATCTGCGGCAAAACCGTCGACGTGGACGGCAAGACCGGTTACGTGCTCACGTTGCAGGCGCGCGAGCAACACATCCGTCGCGAGAAAGCGAACTCGAACATCTGCACGAACCAAAATTTATGCGCGACCGCGTTCACGATCCACACGGCGATGCTGGGCCCCGACGGCCTCAAAGACCTGGCTGAATTGAATCTTCAACTTGCGCATTACGCGGCCGACCAACTGTCGAAACTGCCCGGCTTTAAATTGAAGTTCACGGCGCCGTTCTTCAACGAGTTTGTGCTTGAGACGCCGATCGACGCGGACACGCTGCAGAAGAAAGCGCTCGAAACGGGCGTGCTGGCCGGATTGCCGCTCAAGAATTTTTATCCGAAGCTCGACCATCATTTATTGGTCAATGTGACCGAGAAGAAATCAAAAGACGAAATCGATCGGCTGGTCAGCGTACTGCGAAGCGTAAAATAATTTAAAGCCGTCACCCCCGCGAAGGCGGGGGCCCAGACACTTTAGGTGTCTGTTCGCCAAGGCGAACGCCTTCGCGGGAAAGACGAATGAGGGAAACATGAACAAACAAGAACAATTACTCATCGATCAATCGGTTAAAGGGCGCCGCGCGGCGCGGATTCCAGCGTCGCCGGTGTCGCAGCCGATCGATAAATTGATTCCGGCGAATTTGCTGCGCAAAACGAAACCGCATTTACCGGAAGTGACCGAGTTCCAAGTGGTGCGCCACTTCACGCGGCTGTCGCATTTGAATTTCTCGATCGATGCGAACTTCTATCCGCTCGGCAGCTGCACGATGAAATACAACCCGAAGACGAACGACGCGATCGCCGCGTTGCCCGGTTTCCGTCAGAGCCATCCGCTCGCTCCGGACACCGTGAATCAAGGCATTCTTGAATTGCTGTTCAACCTCGAACATTGGCTGTGCAAGATGGCCGGCATGGACGCGTTTACGCTTCATCCGGCCGCCGGCGCGCATGGCGAGTTCTGCGGCATCCTCGTCGCACTCGCGTATCATCGGTCGAAGGGCCACAAGAAAACGACCGTGCTCGTGCCCGACTCCGCGCACGGAACGAACCCGGCCAGCGCCGCAGCGGCGGGACTCAACGTGGTCGTCGTAAAATCGCAATCGAACGGCCACATCGACATGATGGATTTCCGCTCAAAACTAAACGACGACGTCGCGCTCGTGATGATGACGCTGCCGAACACGCTCGGCCTGTTCGAAGAGGAAACCGAAGCGCTCACGCGCGAGGCGCACGCGAAAGGCGCGCTCGTGTATCTCGACGGCGCGAATTTCAACGCGTTGGCCGGCTTGATTCGCCCCGGCGATCTCGGTTTCGACATCTGCCACATCAATTTGCACAAGACGTTCTCGACGCCGCACGGCGGCGGCGGACCGGGCGCGGGCCCCGTCGGCGTGAAGAAAGCGCTCGAGCCGTTCCTGCCGGTGCCGCGCGTGATCAAAGAAAACGGCGTGTTCCATTTGCGCGATTCGAAACATCAATTCCCGCAATCGATCGGCCAGTTGCGCAGCTTCGTCGGCAACACGGGCATTCTCGTGCGCGCGTACACGTACATGCTCGCGCTCGGCGAAGACGGCGTGAAAGAGATGAGCCGCCGCGCGATTTTGAACGCGAACTACATCCGCGTTCGGCTGTCGAACCTTTTCAAAGCGGTGTTGAACGAGCCCTGCATGCACGAAGCGGTGTTCTCGGGTTCCCCTCTCGCCGAGTTCGGCGTCAAAACGCTCGACCTCGCGAAACGGCTGCTCGACTACGGCTATTACGCGCCGACCATTTATTTCCCGCTGATCGTTCCCGAAGCTCTGATGATCGAGCCGACCGAGACCGAAACGCCCGAAACGCTCGACGATTTCTGTCGCACCGTCGAAAAAATCATCGACGAAGCGAAAACCGACCCGCAACTCGTGAAAACCGCGCCGCACACGACGCCGGTCCGCCGCCTCGACGAAGTGAAAGCCGCGCGCGAGCCGATCGTGAAATGGGATGGGTGGAATGAGCCCACTAAATTCAATGCGGACGTCCGTAACCCGCAACTTTCGGATCGTTGATTCAGGGGCGTTGCCCGGTGACGAGAACATGCGCATCGACCGGGAAGCTCTCGAAGCCGCTTTGGTGGCGGAGGATCCACAATCCACGCTTCGGTTTTTCAATTGGAGCGAGCCGACCGTAACGTACGGTTATCTGCTCGACACTAACGCCGTAAAAACCTGGGCACTCGATTATCCATTGGCGCCGCTTGTCCAACGCCCCACCGGAGGTGGCGCCGTCTATCACTCGACCTCCGACATAAGCTTGTCGATTCTCTGGCCGCGCGCATCGAAACTCTTTTCCGACCATCCACGGGAATGTTACGCGGAAATCCACGCAATATTGAAGAACGCGATTGAAAGTTCTCTTGATCATAACTTCACGCTGAAACAACCGGCAGACTCAAATACTTCCTGCGCTTCGCCGTCGACGCGACGGTTCTCCGCCTGCTTCCAAGAACCGGTCTGCAACGACGTGATGCTCGGCGACAAAAAGATCGCCGGCGGCGCTTTGCGTGTGACCAGGCGCGCAATGTTGTATCAAGGAACCATTCAACTCTCAGAGGGTGCGCCGATGACCGAAATAAAACGCGCGCTCGCTGATGCGTTCAACAAATAACTATGGAAACACCAGAGAACCGCCCCAAACCCGTTCCGCGCCAAGGATGCCGGCCGATTGAACTGTTCATTCCCGAGATCAAGCAATTGACCGAGAGCCGCTCGTTCGCGCCGTTGAAACAATTGCTGGCCGAAATCAATCCGATCGACTTGGCCGACGGATTCGATGTGCTATCGGAAGAGCAGCAAATGGTGGTTTTCAAACTGCTCGAACCGGGCCGAATGATGGAAGTGTTCGAAGAACTCGAGCCGAAAGAACAACAATTTATCCTTCAACATCTCGAAGATCATCATCTGGCGCCGCTGCTGCAAGACATTCCGTCTGATGTGACTGCGAAATTGTTCAAGAAGATGCCCGACAAAATGGTCAAAAAAATGTCGAATATGCTGAACAAAGAGCAAGCGACCGTGGTCCAAGACATCATGGATTACCCGCCGCACACGGTCGGCGCGGCGATGCGCACGAATTTCATCAACGTCGGCCCCGATACAACCGCACGCGCCACGCTCGCGTTGTTGCAGACGCGCTCGCGCGTGCGCATCGAGGAAGACATCCATACGATTTACGTGACGAACGGAAATCGCCGGCTGCTCGGCGGCGTCGCGCTGCGCACGCTGATTGCGGCGCCCGGCGACATCAAGATGAAAGACATCATGTCGCCGATGTCGCCGATCCGGATTCCTGTCACGATGGACCGAGAAGAAGCGTCGAAGATTTTTTCGCGTTACGACATCGCCTCCGCGCCGGTCGTTGACGAAAACAACCGGCTGCTCGGCGTGCTCGACGCCGGCGACGTGATCCATATCATCGAGCAAGAAAGCACCGAAGATATTCAGAAACTGGCCGGCGTCGAAGCGCTCGAAGAACCGTACTTTCAAACGTCGTTCACAAACATGATCCGTAAACGCGCCACGTGGCTGTGCGTGCTGTTCGTCGGTGAAACGTTGACGGCGACCGCGATGTCGTTTTTCGAACACGAAATCGCGCGGGCGGTCGTGCTCGCGTTGTTCATTCCGCTGATCATCTCGAGCGGCGGCAACTCCGGCTCGCAAGCGGCTACGCTGATCGTGCGCGCGCTCGCGCTCAAAGAAATAACGTTCAAAGATTGGTGGCGCGTCATGAAACGCGAGTTTGCCTCCGGACTCGTGCTCGGCCTCATTCTCGGCGCGATTGGATTCTGCCGGATTTTCCTGTGGGCGCAGTTCACCTCAATTTATGGTCCGCATTATCTGCTCGTGGCATCGTCCGTCGCGGGCGCGCTTGTTCTCGTTGTCCTTTGGGGGTCGTTATCCGGTTCGATTTTGCCGATCATGCTCAAGAAGATCGGGCTTGACCCGGCCGTCGTGTCCGCTCCGTTCGTGGCCACGCTCGTCGACGTGACCGGGCTCGTGATCTACTTCACGGTTTCGATGTTCATTCTTAAAGGAACGTTACTCTAAAACATTGTTATAAATGCTGTCATTGCGAGGCTCGTCTTTGTCTCATGAACCGTGGCATCCTCATAAATGCCGTTTTTTCCTCGAGGAAAGAATTTATGAGATTGCCACGGCCAAACAGCGGCCTCGCAATGACAGCGATAAAAAGCAACAAAAAACTATAACTTAATGCCGAAAACCACGTTCAACGATCTCGTGAAGCTGATGGCGCGTCTGCGCGCGCCGAACGGTTGCCCGTGGGATCGCAAACAAACGCATCTGTCGCTCGTGAAATACCTTCGCGAGGAAACGAAGGAGCTTGAACAGGCGATCCGCAAAAACGACATGGCCAATCTCGAAGAAGAACTCGGCGACGTGCTGCTGCAGATTCTGTTTCACTCGCAAATCGCGACCGAGAAAAAAATTTTCAACGCGCACGACGTACTGGAAACGCTCCGATTGAAACTCACGCTGCGACATCCGCACGTGTTCGGCGACAACAAAAATGAGAAGTGGACCGCGCAGGACGTCGTCAACAAATGGGATGAAATTAAAAAACGCGAGAAAGTCGCGCGCGCGAAAATCATGCTGCAGCGCAAACGGAGAAGAAAATGAAAACGAAACTCGGATACACGGATCGCCACGCGACGGCCGGCGTCGACGCGAAACTGCCGGCGATCGAGTGCTGGCCGAATCAATATCCGTCGTATGACATAACGATTACGATTCCCGAATACACGTCGATCTGCCCGAAAACGCGGCTTCCCGATTTCGGAACGATCACGATCACCTATGAACCGAACCGCGAATGCGTGGAGCTCAAATCGTTGAAAATGTATTTGCTCGCGTATCGGAATCTCGGAATTTTTTATGAGAACGCCGTGAACAAAATTCTGGACGACGTCGTAAAAGCATGCAAACCGAACTGGTGCGTGGTGCGAGGAGACTTCTCTTCGCGCGGTGGAATTCACAGCGCCATTGAAGCGAGATTTGGAAAAAAAAGAAAATTGTTATAGATTGATGTCTACATAAACACCGCATTTAGCGGCCTTTTCAATCATCAGATATTGTCTTCCACTCTAACACCAAGGAGAATGTATCGAATGAAGAAGGTAGCAGTCGTACTAGGAGGAGTCGCAGGCTTCCTAACCGTTTGTTTCACCTGTGCCTCATTTCACCAAATCACCGCCGCACCGCTTGTTTTGCCCGCCGCGCCACTATCGGTCGTGCCCGCCCCAGCGCTTCAAGTTTCCGCTCCGATCGCTCGCGTTCAAGACACCATCGACAAACTGTTAACTGACCAGAAAATTGAATTTCTCCCCTCGAGTGTTTCCCTGACGAACCGCTCGTATTCGATTTTGAATCAGGTGGCCGCGATCCTCAATGAGAATCCGAACGTGAACATTGAGATTCAAGGCCACACGGACAATGTTGGTCCAGAGCCCAGCAATCAAACCATCAGCGAATGGCGAGCCGGAGAAGTTCGTGCGTATCTCATCAACAAAGGCGTGGATGAGAAAAGACTTACGCGCGTCGGATACGGTTCCACCCACCCGCTCGCTGATAATTCGACCGAAGAAGGTCGCAAGCAAAACCGTCGGATTACGTTTCTTGTCCAAGGAGGGTCGAACTAATGTTTACTCATTTCTATTGCTTACTCGCCGCAACGCTGGTCGGGTTCACGACCTGCTGGTTGCTCTGGAGAATCGACAAAGCCGAACAACGCGAAGAAAACGATAACCCCTGGAAAAACGCTCTCGAGAAAGAAAAAGGCATTCGCCGCGAATGGGAAAACAAGTGGGCCGCTCTTTATGCCGACTTTTCCCAGAAAGACGCCGAAGTAAAACTGCTGCAAGAGCAAGTCGCCGCGCTCGACACGCAGCCGGTGCCAGTGAACGCGAACGAAGAAGAAGTGAACCGTTTATTGGCCGAGCTTCGTGAGAAAGAGTTCCATGCGAACACGTGGAAATCAAAGTATTCTCAAGTCGAAGAGAAGTTGAGCCACAACGAGAGCAACTTGTTGCAGCTGCAAACGCGCATTCAACAGCTCGACCCGTTGGCGGCCGAACTGTCGATCAAAGAGAACGCGATCCATCAGCTCGAAGCCGAGATCAGCGCATTGAAGGCGCAAATCCCCAGCACGGAGATCACCGTCGCTCAACTGCGTTCCGAAAAAGAAGCGGCGTTGAGTCAGTTGCGTGCGAAGACCACCGCGCAAAACGAGATGGAAAACATCTTGAAAGAGAAGAACGCGCAGATCGAAAGCTTGCGCCTCGCCGTCTCACGGCTTGAAAAGGCGGCGACGACTCAAACGCAACCGGCCGTGAAACCGGCTGTCGCGAAAACGACGGCGCCCGCAAAGCCCGTTCCCCCAAAGACGATTCAGGTAAAACCGGTTCAACTCAAGGTCATTCCGGCGGCTAAGCCCGTCGAAAAGAAGACCACCCTGTCTACGACTCCGGCGCCGCAAGTGAAAGCGAAACCGGCGACACCGGCCAAAGACGATCTGAAAGCGATCCGCGGCGTGGGCCCGATCATCGAGAAGATGCTGAACAAACTCGGCGTGTTCCAATACAAGCAAATCGCCAAATGGACCAACGACGACGTGAAGTTCTTCTCGAAAAAGCTCTCGACGTTCCAAAACCGAATCGTCGAGGACTCTTGGATCTCAAACGCGAAGAAACAGTACCAGCGTAAATACGGACAAAAGATCTAGCCACACGAACGCCTAACCAAAAAAAGGCCACCTCTCTGGTACAAGCGGTGGCCTTTTTTTATTGCCTAAATTAAAAATGATAACGTGGCCCCCCTCGAATGAGCCTCCCCTCCGGCAATATAGGAGGCTTCAATGTCCCAAATTATTCCGACCACTTATCTTGAACGAAGGATTTATCTTATCCGCCACCAAAAAGTCATGCTGGATCAAGATCTCGCTGCCCTCTACAACGTTTCCACAAAACGACTAAATGAGCAGGTAAGACGCAATCTAAAACGTTTCCCGCATGACTTCATGTTTCAACTCACAGATCGTGAAGCTAATTCTTTAAGGTCGCAAATTGCGACCTTAGAAACAGGCCGAGGGCGACACCGCAAATACCGTCCTTATGTTTTTACAGAACAGGGCGTTGCCATGCTCTCGAGCGTTCTTAATAGCGAGCGCGCTATAGATACCAATATTGCCATCATGAGAGCGTTTGTTCGACTCCGTGAAATGATCGCAACACACAGAAAGTTGTCCGCTAAACTTCTGATCCTCGAAAGGACCGTCGGAGAACATAACGAGCAAATTAGGTCTATTTTCGAAACCATTTACGAACTTACGACTCCATCTCGTATTGGGTTCAAACCCCTAGGTGGGTGAGGTAGTACGAATTGAAACGTTAAGAATTGAATATTTAAGAAAAAAGCCATTCCTCTAGTGCAAGGAGTGGCCTTTTTTATTTCGTAACTATTAAACCGATGTGACCTAGATTGCTTGCGTCAAATTTAAAAGTCTGACTTGACTCTTGTATACCACTAAATATTCCAGGATCTATGCCTTCATTATGAACCAAAAATGGCCTTCTGATAGGGATTCCATACTTGTAGTAATCGTACGATCCTGTAGATTCAATAATAGAAGGCTTATCAATTGCCTCATGGTCTGGAATAACAATAAAACCAAGTATCGGTTTTCTGGCGGGTATTTTTGAGGCATTGAATATCAAAGTTCTATCGGAGAATTTGAAATAGGTATTGATGCTTGTATCAACAGCTTGTTGGGGAATTTTGAATTTACCATCATTGTCTTTCCCTACCTCACACATCTGGGCATACACTTTTTTTCCATTAGAAGTTACTGTTCTTATAGGGACTCCGACCCAGGAGCTATCGACTCTAGCTGGAAAAATCAACTCCCCCTCAATATATTCAATTGGTTCATCGGCATACATCTGCATAAAAAAAAGTCTGCTTCCCGCAGAATTACCGGAAGTAAGTGGGCACTGAGTGATTTTTGCTGTGATTTTGGGACCGGGAAAATATCTAACAAGAGGAGATAAACAAACAGCTGAAATGATCGCTATAACAATCCCTTCAAATGCGAACCGAAGGAATTTTTTTAGAGGCGATAAGAGCCGAGATTCCTGCTGACTATCTTTTTTAGAATCCTTTTTTCTTTTCTTTCCCAAAAACCGGTACCCACATAAAAAAACTCATTTTTATCTCTTACCAAGATAATTTAGAGAGGCGATCAATAGCTTCTTGCAGGCGCGCTTCTTCGACGGTGAGCGCGAAGCGAACGTAGCCTTCGCCGGAGGGGCCGAAGCCGTGGCCGGGGGTGCAGAGCACGCCGGTGTTGTCCAAGATGTGGGAGACGGTTTCCATGGAGGATAGGCCGTTTGGGGTTTTGGCCCAGACGTAGAACGTGGCGTCGGGTGTGTTGAGGTTCCAGCCGAGCTTCTTCAGAGCAGGCACGAAAATATCGCGGCGCTGTTTGTACATTTTGCGCATTTCTTCGACGCAATCTTGCGGGCCCGTGAGCGCGGCGATGCCGGCCGCTTGCACCACTTCGAAAACGCCGGAATCAAAATTGTCTTTGACCGTAGCCAATTGCTTGACCACGTCTTTGTTGCCGCAGATCCAGCCGATGCGCCAGCCGGTCATGTTGTATGTCTTCGACAACGAATGGAACTCGACGCCGACGTCTTTCGCGCCCGGCGTGGCCAGGAAACTGATCGGCGGTTTACCGTAGTACATTTCAGAATACGCGTTGTCGTGCGCGACCACGATTTCGTATTCGCGCGCGAACTTCACCACTTTCTCGAAGAATGCTTCAGTTGCCGACGCCGACGTCGGGTTGTTCGGATAGCCGATGAACATGAGGCTCGCACGATCGAGCACGTCTTCCGGAATCGCGTCCAAATCCGGCAAGTAGCCATTCTGCTCCAGCAACGGCATGTTGTAGACCTCGGCGCCGGCCAAGATCGTCGAACCTTGGTACACCGGATAGCCGGGATCTGGAACGAGGACCACGTCTTGCACGTCCACCACGCCGAGCGGCAGATGACCGATCCCTTCCTTGGAACCGATCAACGAATAAATTTCCGTGGCCGGATCGACCGTCACGTTGAAGCGGCGCTTCATGAACGCGGCGACCGCGTCGCGGAATGCGCCCAAACCGGAGCCGAACGGATATTTGTGGTGCGCGGGATTGTCGATCGCTTTCTTCGCCGCTTCGCGGATATGGACCGGCGTGGGCCGGTCCGGATCACCGACGCCGAGAGAGATGAGGTCGACACCGCTCGCGATCACCGCTTTTTTGCGGCGATCCAATTCGGCGAACAAATACGGCGGAAGCTTTTGCAAACGTTGATTCAGAGATCGACGGACTTTCATTTATAGACTCCATTGCTGTCATTGCGAGGAGCGTTTTATGCGCCGTGGCAATCTCATTAATTCGATCTATGAGATTGCCACGGCCCATGAGACAACGACGGGCCTCGCAATGACAAGATAATTCAAATATTCAAAACATCTCGCATCGAGTAGAACCCCGGCTTGCGGCCGACGGCCCATGCGGCCGCCGTGAGCGCGCCCGAGGCGAACGCGTCGCGCGAATGCGCGCGATGCGTGAGCTCGAGTCGCTCGCCGGGACCGGCGATTAAAACCGTGTGATCACCGACGATGTCGCCCGCGCGGACCGCCGACACGCCGATTTCTTTTTTCGTGCGTGGGCCGACCAGCCCTTTGCGGCCGTACACGAAGTCACGCGCCGACCGCGCAGACGCTTCGGCGGCCACGTTCGCGAGTTTCATCGCGCTGCCCGACGGCGCGTCTTTTTTCAAATTGTGATGCGCTTCGATCACTTCGATATCGTAATACGCGAGCGCCTTGGCCGCGTCGGCGACCAATTGAAACAACACGTTCATACCCACGCTCATGTTCGGTGAGAATACAACCGGTATTTTCGACGCGAACGAACGGACCTTCGCCAGCGTTGGCTCCCCCACGCCGGTCGTACCGATCACGAGCGCGCGCTTTGCGTTGGCGACCGCTTGCGCGATGCCGAGCGTCGCTTCGGGCGCCGTGAAATCGATGACCGCATCGACGTCTTTCAGCGCGCGATCCAAACGATCGGAACGCTCGAGACCCACGACTTCAGTGAAGCGCGCGTCTTGATGCGCGAGCGCGAGGATCCGCGTTCCCATGCGGCCCTTCGCACCAAGAACGGCTAAGCGAATTTTTTTCGCGCTCACAGGCCGTATCCTTTCATTGCCGTTTTAATTTTCTTGCGCGACTCGGCCGAGACGGTGACCATCGGTAAACGAACGTGTTCGTCGTCGATGACGCCCGCTTCGTACATCGCCGTTTTGATCGGACCGGGATTGGTCTCGATGAACATCGCTTTTACCAACGGGAAAAGTTTCAGATGCAGTTCTTGCGCGTGTTGGAAATCCTGAATCAAACACGCGTTCACAAGGTCGGACACCGCGCGCGGCACGAGATTCGCGACCACCGAGATCACGCCGACCGCGCCGATCGACATCAGCGGCAGCGTCAACGAGTCGTCGCCCGAAAACACCACGAACTTGCGGCCAAGCTTTTGAATGATCTCACTCGCTTGAT
>CAYXDS010000055.1:0-12829 GCA_964463805.1 uncultured Elusimicrobia bacterium
GCCGCCTTCTCCTCCGGCGTTCGAGCCGCCGTCGACAATCACTACCGCTTCCGATGCTGATTTTTTGAGCGGACACGTGTTGGGATGGCCGTCCGAACCGAACCCAAAAGAGACGCCAGCTCCCATAGTTCCTCCGGTAACGTCGCCACCTGCGCCGTTGGCACCTCCGCCAATGGAATTTACGCCACCGCCGTTTGTGCCGCCTTCCCCGCCGCCGCAACCTGAGCCGGTCAAGCCGGAGCCGCCGGCCAATCCTTTCCTCGCGTACGGTGATCGCGCCTTCGCGATGGATCCGACCGTTGAACCCACACAGTCGAGTCCCCCGCCGCCTCCCACACCTTCATTCGAAAAACCTGCGTTGGAAGGCCGACCGTTTTCACTGGACACGCCGTTCTTAAACGCGAACGAAGCGGTTCGCGTGCCGGATCCACCACCGTCGGCGTTCGAGGAACCTCTGGAAATAATTCAGAAAGATCTTCCATCGACGTGGGATGTCGATGAAGTGGTGAAGAGCGCGCCGGTGCCGCCGCCGGATCGTCCGCTGGGCTCGGTGCCTCCACTCGATCTCTCCGCGCCTGTGCCGGTGCCCGAGCTACCGCAAGATCAACAAACGCCGATTCCGATTCCATCGACGGTTAGCGACGAAAAAAAATCTCCGTTGAAGGCGAAAAGAGAGGAGGAACTGGAACTGGATGGAACCGAACTGAAGCCGGCCGGATTTATTCAGGTGGCCTGCATGTTCCCGGACGGTCAAGAAAAAGAGAGTCAGCAATTTTTCTCGAAACTGCGCGATGTGGCAGAAAAATCGAAATCGCGCCTGAAATTAAACATGGTGTTCGTAAATGCGTGGAATTCCGAAAACATGAATCCGGCCGCATGGGTCAAATCGGCGAAGCTGTCGGGTGCGGATATTCTTTTCGTTCTCGCATTTAAAAAAGATTTGGAACATTTTAAAAATTTACCGAACGATCCAACCGGCAAGAACGTGAAGGTACGTGTGGTGGCGGTTGAAAATTTTGCGATGCGCGCGTTGTACGCGGATATTTTGATTGAGCTGGAGAGAGGACGATAATGTCTCAAGCTGAAATCGCATCGGGACTAAAACCCCTTTACTCGTTCGGCCAGTTGGTTGTGGGGCCGCACAACCAAGTGGCGGTTGGCGCTTGTATGGAAGTGTTGAAATTGCCGGGGGAAACATACAACCCGTTGTTCGTTTACGGTCCGCCCGGCGTTGGAAAAACACATTTGATGCAGGCGGTCGCCCACCAGATCTTGGAAAAAAACACCGGATTCAAGGTCCGCTATATTTCGGCTGAAAGATTCATGAGTGAAATCCTTACGGCCATTTCCGAAGACCGCATGCTCGAAGTGCGCCGCGCCTACAGCTTGCTCGATTTATTGGTGATCGACGATGTTCAGTACATGACCGAATCGAAGATTTCCCAGGAAGAACTGTTCCACGTTTTCAACAACATGCATCAAGCGAACCACCAAGTGATTTTAGCGGCGGATCGTCCTCCGAATCAGTTGACCACGTTGAACAAAAACATCCGAAGCCGTCTCGAGTGGGGGTTGGCCGTCAACGTTCAAGTTCCCGACGAACCGACCCGCATCGAAATACTGAAACGGAAACAAGTGAATAATCCGGGCATCACGATGAATGACGATATGCTCAAACACGTAGCCCGAAACCTAAAGTCAAATGTTCGCGAGCTTGAAGGATTTTTAAAACGCATCCATGCGTATGTGACGTTATCTCATCAACCATTGACGATGGATCTCGTCAAATCCGTAGTCCGCGAAATATTGCCGGAAGCGTCGGAAGATGCGGTGGTCGAACCGGAAGCGCCGGTCGCGCCGCCAGTATCGAACGGTCACGCGAAAGCGGCTGCGGCCGCACCGCCCGCACCGGAACCCGTGGAAGAAATCGCTCCGCCACCGCCTCCACCTCCGCCGCCCGCGAAAGCGGCTCCGCCTGCGCCACCACCGGTCGATAAACAAGCGATGGCCTATGACAAACTTTTGGAGTCGATAGAAGAGGTCGTGATTGACAAGGCTCCCGCGCCGCCCCTTCCGGTGAAGCCACCGGAAGCAACACCCGTTCCCGCGGCGGTCGTCAGCAAAGCGATTCCACCGGCGCCGGTGCCGCCTGCTGCGGTGACGCAAGAGTCGCCGGCCATTGAAGAATCGGAACCTCCGCCCGAGGAAGAGGGCGATGCTGCCGGAGGTCACAAAGAAGTCGGCGCCGTATTCTTTTTTCCCGAAGGATGTGAAGAAGCGCTGCAAAACGTATCGAAGAAATTTCAGGAAGTGATCAAGAAACACAAATTGAAATTCCGGCTGCGCGGCATTCACAATCAACCGTATACCTACAAAGGCAAGGTCAATTACTCGTCGTTCGTGGACGTTTGCAAAGCCAATCACGTGCCGGTCGCGATCGTGATCGGACCGCCGCCGGAAAATTTCCTTCCGCAGCAAGATTTTTATGACCTGTTGACGGTAACGCTCGACGTGCAAGGCGTGTCGTTGCAGCTGGTGAACTGGAGTGAAATTAACAAGGACTACCGTTACCTAAATCTCGCGCTGGACATCGCGCTTGTGAGGACAAGATGACTCCGATGATAAAAATGTTGGGAAAAAAGTGGCGTGGCAGCTCGGTCGTCGATGTGCTGGTGGCGTTCGTCCAAGCCTGGGAAATGCACGGGCCCGACGAAGTATCGATTTCATCGGGAACATTGGACGTGGTCCGCGCGTATCTCGGCGACCGCCCGTGCTGCATTTGGAAAAAGCAAGGCGACGCGCTTTCGAAAGTGTGCGAACGCGGCATGATGGAATTATTTTACGCGGAAAAAGAACCCGAACATCAAGCGTCGCTCGCGCGCGCTCTCGTGACCGGCTCGCCAGAATTCGACGTTTGCCGCATGAGTCCGCTCGCATCGGATTTGAAACTCGGTTTCGACGGGCTTTTGCATCTGCCGATCAAAAGCAAAGACGACATGCTGGGATTATTGTCGTTGGCCGTGACGAAAAAAGAATCGCGCGACCGCGAATTCGTTCAACCGCTTGAGTCTCTCGGACGTTTGGTCGCGATTGCGTTGCAGCACGGCCACTCGCAAGAACAAAATCTGAACCGCGAGCGGCGTTTAAAAGCGGAGGTGGAGGCGACCACGCGCGAACTAGAAGACACGAACAAGCGGTTGATCGAACGCGTGAAAGAATTGAAAACATTGTACGGCGAATTGCAGAAGCGCGTGGAAGAATTGACGAACGCGAACCGTGCGAAAGACGAGTTTTTATCGATCGTAAGCCATGAATTGCGCACGCCGTTGACGTCGTTGACAGGTTTCTTAAGCGTGTTGCTCGAAGGCGAAGCGGGTCCGATCAGTGACCAGCAAAAGAAATTCTTAGGGATCGCCAAGCAATCGGCGACGCGGCTGAATCTGATCATTTCAGACTTGCTTGACGTCTCGCGCATCGAATCGGGCCGGCTCAATCTCGAGATGGGAGAATGTTCGCTGTACGAAATCTTGCGCACGAGCCACGAAGGGTTGAAAGCCTCGGCCGCCGGCAAGTCGATCCAATTACGGTTGCAGGCGGTTCCGAACCTGCCGCAGATTTGGGGCGACCCGAGCCGTATTCAGCAAGTGGTCGACAACATCGTTTCAAACGCGATCAAATTCACCGATCGCGGCGGCGAAGTCGACATCTTCGGAGAGGAAAAAGGCGATTTCCTGCAAGTATCGATACGCGACACCGGCCCCGGGCTTACGACGGCCGAGCAAGAAAAAGTTTTCGACATGTTCTATCAGGCCGACGCTTCCACGCGGCGTTCGGCCGGCGGCGCCGGATTGGGCCTCGCGATCGCGCGCGGCATCGTGAACATGCACGGCGGCCAAATCTCGGTGCAGTCAGAGAAAGGCAAAGGCGCGACGTTTACGTTCCTGATTCCGCGGATGAAGGAGCAGAAAAAAGCCGCATAGAGTTGCTAAGATCGCCGCATGAAAAAACACGGCGCGGCTGTCCGCGCGGCGGTGATCGGCGGCAGCGGCGTCTACCAGATCGAAGGGATGAAAATCCTTCGGTCGTTTTATCCGACCACGCCGTTCGGCAAACCCTCGGACCCGATTACTATCGGCTCGTACGAAGGCGTCCCTTGCGCATTTCTTCCGCGCCACGGCAAAGGCCATCGCCTCTTACCTTCTGAAATACCGCAACGCGCGAATTTTTTCGCGTTGAAAATGCTCGGCGTCGAACACGTGATCGCGATTTCGGCGTGCGGATCGTTGAAGCAAGAGATGGTGCCGCGCCATTTCGTGGTGCCGGACCAAATTATTGACCGCACAAAAGGGCGGGCCTCCACGTTTTTCGGAAACGGCATTGTCGCGCATGTCGCGTTTGCGAAGCCTTTTTCGGCGCCGCTGTCGAAAGCGCTCATTGAAACGGTCCGCTCGCTTGGATTGACCGTTCACGCGAAAGGAACATATTTGTGCATGGAAGGCCCCGCGTTCTCGACGCAAGCCGAGTCGTTTCTTCACCGCCAATTGAACGCCGACGTGATCGGTATGACCGCGATTCCCGAAGCAAAGCTCGCGCGCGAGGCCGAAATGAGTTATGCGTTATTGGCGATGGTCACCGATTACGATTGCTGGAAAGACGACGAACACGTGTCCGCCGACATCGTGCTCGGCCACCTGGCCGCGAACGTCGGCAACGCGAAGAAAATCATCGCGCATTTGTTGCCGCGGCTCGCGAACGTGCCGAACGACGCGGCTGGCGCGCTGCGAAGCGCGATTTTCACCGGCAAAGATTTCATCCCAAGAACGCTGAAGAAAAAACTCGCGCCGCTGATCGGCGCCTATGTGGGAAATCGATGATAAAAGCGGTCATCTTCGACTTGGACAACACGCTCGTCGATTTCATGCGCGTGAAACGCGCGGCGGTCGCCGGCGCCGTGGATGCGATGATCGACGCGGGTCTCCGGGCGAGCAAAGAAGAGGCGATCAAACGCGTATTTAACATGTACGATCGCGAGGGCATTGAAGACCAGCGCGTGTTCGATAAAATGCTGGTCGAAGCCTACGGCGAAATCGATTACCGGATTTTGGCGGCGGGCGTGGTCGGATATCGTCGCGCGAAAGAGGGAAATCTCGTGTTGTATCCGCATGTGCGGCAGACGATCATGCGGTTGCTGCGGCTCGGCGTGAAGCTCGGGCTCGTGTCCGACGCGCCGCGTATGTCGGCATGGACGCGGCTTATTTCGCTGGGCCTCGATTCTTTTTTTGATACGGTCGTCGCGAACGAAGACACCGGCAAGCGCAAGCCCGACCCGGCGCCGTTTTTACTCGCGTTAAGCCGCCTCGAAGTAAAGCCTGAAGAAGCGATTATGATCGGCGATTGGGCCGAACGCGATATGGTCGGCGCGAAAGCGCTCGGCATGAAGAGCGCGTTCGCTCGATACGGCGACGATTTCAATACGAAAGATCATGGCGCCGATTACGAGTTGACCGATATTCATCAATTGGTCGACATCGTTCGAAAACTTAACGAAAAGGAAAAATAAGCGTGTCCGAATTTTTTCAGATTTTCTTCAACATTGCGGTGCCTGTTTTGGCGGGTGTGGTCTATCTGATGCTGGCCCGTTACGTGAAACACATTGGGCCCATGCGCACGCTGGTCACCGGCAAACTCACCTACGACGGCGCTTACTGGGGGTTTCTGATTCTCGGCGCCTATCTTGCCACGCGGCCGTTCCAAATTTTATTGGGCCCGCATCCGGCGCCGCTGATCGTCAATTGCGTGCGCGAATTCGTGATGATGGGGTTGTTCGGACCGGCCGTGACCGTGGCGATGTTGAGTCTCGTGCTCGGTGCCGCGAATGTGCCGAAGATCTTGGTCCGGACTTTGTTCGGGTTCAGTCTGGTGTTGGCCACATTGTTCGTGATCGTAAACCGCAAAGCGATCGGCGGCAGCGAGATGATTTTTATGGTCGGCAATGTTCCCGCGCACGATGGTGTTTGGTTTAAAGGCGGCGCCGACGGATCGTCCAATCTGATGCCGGTGTTGTTCTTGCTCCGATTGATCGATCCGGTGATGCTTGTGTTCGGCGCGGGCGTGCTCGTTCTGTGGCACGGCTACAATTATCCGATCGAGAAGAAAATGCTGTACGACAACATGCCGCGCAAGCTGTATTACATGGGCGCGGCCTGCATCGCGTTTTCGATGTCGATGCTGTCGGTCGGCTTGTTGTATCTGTTCGCGCACATTCCGAACCAATGGTGGATTTATTATATCGGCGCGCTGGCCGCCGGTTTGCTCGAGACGAAGTCGTTGTCGTTGCCGCTGCGGCGAGCGGTGCAGATCACCGAACATGCGTGATGTAAAGCTTTCACCCTCCGACTTCATCGTTCCGTTTTTCGTCGCCCACGGTCATGGAATCCGTCGTCCTATTCGATCGATGCCGGGTCAATTCCAACTGTCGGTGGATCAGCTGTTGCGCGAAGCGGCGCGTCTTCGCCCGCTCGGCCTTAAAGCGGTGCTGTTGTTTGGCATCCCGAAGACAAAGGACGCGGTGGGTTCCCAAGCGTGGGCCGCGGACGGCATCGTGCAGCAAGCGGTGCGCGCCTTGAAAAAGAAATTCCCGAATTTGACCGTGATGACCGACTTGTGCTTTTGCGAATACACGACGCACGGCCATTGCGGCGCGCTGCGTGCGCGCGCGATCGACGTGCCGGCCACACTGAAAAACATCGCGAAAACGGCGGTCGCGCAGGCCGAGGCCGGCGCCGATTTCGTGGCGCCGTCCGGCATGACCAAAGGCGCCGTGGCCGTCATTCGGCGTGCGCTCGATGCCAACAAATTTAAGAAAACGCGTATTCTTGCCTACTCGGCCAAATACGCGAGCGTGTTCTACGGCCCCTTCCGCGACGCGGCCGGTTCGGCTCCGCAGTTTGGAAATCGTCGCGCCTATCAATTAAACCCCGCAAATGCCGAGGAAGCGCTGCGTCGGATTCGTTCGGACATATCCGCCGGCGCCGACATGGTCATGGTGAAGCCCGCGCTGTCTTACCTTGACGTGGTCGCGAAAGCGAAACGCGAAGTGAAAGTGCCGCTGGTCGCCTATAACGTGTCGGGCGAATACGCGATGGCCAAGGCGGCCGAGAAGCTTGGGTGGCTTTCAAACCCGATGAACGAGATTTTAACGTCGATCAAACGCGCGGGCGCCGATCTGATTATCACCTACCATGCGGTCGAGGTCGCCAAATGGCTAAATCGCAACCAGTGAGCCGTCTCCCCCGCGAAGGCGGGGGCCCAGACACATTCGGTGGACTGATCGCCAAGGCGATCGCCTTCGCGGGAATGACGGCAATAGCGGTGCTTTTCGCCTCATGCGCGGTGAAAAAATTGTCGTCCGAATTGGGTAACCCGAAATGGGGGCTCGACGTGATGTGGCACGGCCAGTCTTGTTTTACGTTGAGGGACAGCGTTGATCGAACCATCGTGATCGTCCCGTTCGATGATACGGTCGGCTACGGTCGTCTCGATCTTTTGGCCGACGCGCTGTTGGTCACGCATAATCATTTCGACCACAATTTCCGCAAAGCGGTGAAAGCGCGGCTCAAAGACCTCGATATGGATCAAAGCACCGGCACGAACACGGTGGCGGCCGGCATGCAGGTGACCGGGTTGCCGGCGGACCACGACAACGAACATGGCGAGATCAACGGTCCCAATACGATTTATATTTTTGTGATGGGCGGATTGCGCTGCGTGCATCTCGGCGATCTCGGCACCACGGCGATCACCGATTTTCAACAAAAAATGATCGGCAAAGTGGACGTGCTGTTCATTCCGGTGGGCGGTTTCACCACGCTCGACGCGAAACAGGCCAAGCAAGTGGTCGACGCGTTGAAGCCGTCCGCGGTTTTCCCGATGCATTACGGCAATATCCGATTCTATCCGCTTGATGACGTGGAAAAATTCGCTGCTTTGTTCCCGCCGGGCCAGGTGCGGCGCGAGACCGCATCGCGCGTGCGGTTGCGCGAAGCGGACTTAACGGATGCGCCCGTTGTTTATATCCTGTCGCCTACGTCGAAAAACTAAAGAAAAGGAATAATTATGAAGCCTGCAAAATACCGGACCGGTGCGGCCGTCATATTGGCCTTCGCCATCGCCCAATCCCCACTTTCCGCCGCCGTCTCGCGAGCGACCACGCGCGCCGAAGCGGTTCCGAGTGACGATAAACTCGTTCTCGCGTTCCCAGGTGATTCGGGTCCGATTCCCTATGAAAAATTCGGTCATTTCGATGGGCTCGGTACCGAAAGCTACAAATACGTGATCACCGATAAAAAAGGACTCGCGCAAGCGGCCGGGGAAGGCATTTTCCCGTACGACGGCGTGTTCCGCGACCCGGTCTACAAGGATTTGTTGACGAAGAAAATGCTCGAGGGCAGCCATTGGAAGTTCGTGGACACGAACACGGCCGCGAAAAATTTTTACCGATGGGCGAGCACGAACGAAGACCCGGGCGTTAAACAATTCTATGTGGCGATGATGCTCGAACGCGCCGGTTTGCTCGAACAAGCGGTGAAAGCCTATTACGCGGTCGCCGTGCACTTTCCGAAAACGAATTCGGTCACTTACTACGAAACGCCGTGGTATGTGGGCCCCGCCTCGTTGGATCGCGTCGAAGAGATTCTGCGCCGTCATCCGGAGCTGAACATGCGTCTTGAAGACGCGCGAATCCAAATCGACGGCCGTTTTGATTCGAACACGAAGAACGACGTCTTCAAAATCAATCCGGGCCGGCTCATCGCGAAAAAAGGCGGCGCGCCGAAGCCGGAAAATCTTTCAAAACTGAAAGTGACCAAGACGGTCGGCGGTCCCGCCGTCCAATTGAAACAATATGAGAACAAGCATTGGCAGTTCTTCGTCGATGGAAAGCCGTTCCCAATCCGAGCGGTGACCTATTCGGTGACGCCGATCGGCCGCAGCCCCGATCGCGGGTCGTGGAACGTGTCGAAGGATTGGCAATGGGTCGACACGAACAAAAACAAAATCCACGATGGCTTTTACGAAAGCTTCATCGATAAAAACGGCAACGGCAAACAGGATGCGAACGAGCCGTCGATCGGCGACGGCAAGTTGTTGAAGGATTTGGGCGTGAACACGCTGCGTGCGTATCACCATTTGTACGACAAAGAATTCATGCGCAAACTTTACGCGGATTTCGGACTCCGCATTTTGTGCGGCGACTTGCTCGGCGCGTACGCGGTCGACAGCGGCGCCACGTGGCAAGCGGGCACCGATTACGCGGATCCGAAACAACAAGAAACGATGTTGGCCGGCGTGCGCAAAATGGTTGAGGAATATAAAGACGAGCCGTACGTGATCATGTGGGTGCTCGGCAACGAAAACGTCTATGGCGTCGCGAATAGCGCGGGCCGCGATCCGGTCAGCTTCTTCAAGCTCGTGAACCGCGCGGCCGAATTGATCCATCAATTGGATCCGACGCGGCCGGTCGCGATCTCGAACGGCGATTTGCTGCACTTGGATTTGATCAAAGAGTATTGTCCGGCTCTCGACGTGATGGGCGCGAATGCGTATCGCGGCGAACAAGGGTTCGGCAAGCACCTGTTTCTCGACGTGCGCGATATTCTCGACAAGCCGGTGTTGATTACCGAGTACGGCGTCTCGGCCTACGGCGAAGGGTACACGCAGGAACAAGCGGACGCGTATCAGTCGATGTATTTGGCGAACAATTACGAAGACATGGAAGCGAATATGGCCGGCCGCGGCATCGGCAACGCGCTCGGCGGAGTGTTGTTCGAATACATGGACGAATGGTGGAAAGCGAATTCCGATTTGCCGGAAAAAGTTCAAAAAGCGCGCGCCGAATGGTACGCGCCGAAGTCGGCGATCTACAAAAGTCTGCAACCGGAGAATCACGACAAGGTTCCTCAATTCGGTTTCCCGTTTATCGACGGCTGGAGCTACGAAGAATGGTACGGTCTCGTCTCGCAGGGAGACGGAAAAGCAAGCCCGTTCCTGCGCCAGCTGCGGCCCGCCTATTTCCGTATGCAGAAGCTATGGGATTGATAATTCCCCGTCGTCTCCCCCGCGAAGGCGGGGGCCCAGACACATACGGTGGACTGATCGCCAAGGCGATCGCCTTCGCGGGAACGACGGCTTAATGAAACGTCTTTTCTTCTTGGTGGCACTCGGCGTGGCCGGCGCTTATTTGTTTCGTATGTTTTGTTTTGAAGGAATTTACGTGGCGTCGGAATCGATGGAACCGACGCTGCCGAAAGACAGGCATGTGATGGTCAATAAAATGGCGTTTTTATTCGATTCGCCTCATTTCGGCGACATCATTATGTTCGATTCGCCGATGAACCCCGCGAAAGGTTTGATCAAACGCGTGATCGGCGTGGGCGGCGACACGCTGGAGATTCGAGCGAAAAAGGTTTACCGGAACGGCAGCTTGCTCGACGAACCGTACACGCAATTTTTGAAAGCGGACACGTTGTTGGCCGGCGACGACATCAAACCGTTTGAGGTGCCAAAGGGGACAGTGTTCGTGATGGGCGACAACCGCGACGTCTCCGGCGATTCGCGCGATTGGCGTTCACCGAGCGGCGAACCGATTCCATTCTTGCCGGTGTCGAAAATTAAAGGATTGGTGCGCGCGCATTGAAGCCGGTTTTGCGAAAATTATTGACGCGCGGCCGCATGGTTCGGAGCATTGGAGCGCACGACGTGTTCACGGCGCTCGTGGCCGAACAAGCGGGCATCGACGCGTTGTTCGTTGGCGGTTTTGGCGCGTCGGCCAGCCTGTTGGGGCTTCCGGACGCGGGACTGATCACATTGAGTGAGATGGCCGCGCTCGTGCGCCGCATCGCCGCGCGCGTATCAATTCCGGTTGTGGCCGACGGCGACACCGGTTACGGCGGCGTGCACAACGTGGCGCGCACGGTCGAAGAGTTTGAATCGGGCGGAGCGGCCGGCGTGGTGCTCGAAGACCAAGTGTCGCCGAAACGGTGCGGACATTTTCAAGGCAAGAGCGTAATCCCGGCAGCCGACATGGTGCTGAAGTTGAAAGCCGCATGCGCGGCTAGGAAAAACAAAGAATTTTTGATCATTGCGCGTACCGACGCGCGCGACGTGCACGGCTTGGCCGATGCGATCAAGCGCGCGAATCTGTATCGTCGCGCGGGCGCCGACGTGGCGTTTATCGAGTCGCCGGCGACCGAGAAAGAGTTGGCGGTGATCCCGAAAAAAGTTAAAGGACCGTTGCTGGTAAACATGCTGACCGGCGGGAAAACGCCGAATCTTCACGCGCAGGCGCTCGAGAAAATGGGCTATGCGATCGTCGTGTATCCGATTGAAAGCTTGATGTTGGCCGCACAGGCGATAACGCACTTGACCGGCTCAATAATGGGATGGGGATCCGTCGAACGCGTGAGCGGACGCATGGAATCATTTGCCTCATTGAAAAAAATTTTGGGCGCGGATCAATTGTTGGAACAAGGGAGGCCCTATGGGCGTCGCTGATAAAAACTTTATGAAGATCGGCGCGGCCGCGCCGGATTTTTCCGATTTGCCCGGCGTGGATGGAAAAAAATACGCGCTTGCGGACTTTTCGTCGTCGAACGCGCTCGTGGTCGTCTTCAGTTGCAACCATTGCCCGTACGTGCAAGCCTATGAGGACCGAATCATAGCGTTGCAACGCGATTTTAAAGACAAAGGCGTGCAATTCATCGCGATCAACGCGAACGATGCGAACTCTTACCAAGACGACAGTTTCGAAAACATGAAGAAGCGCGCGAAAGAAAAAGGTTTTAACTTCCCGTATTTGCGCGACGATTCCCAATCGGTTGCGCGAGCGTACGGGGCCACGCATACGCCGCATCTGTTCGTGTTTAATTCCGAACGGAAGCTCGCTTATACCGGAAAAATCGACGACAACTGGCAGGATCCCTCGGCAGTGCAACATCAGTATTTACGCGACGCGTTGAACGCGCTAACGCAAGGAAAACCGGCGCCGACGCCGGAAACGTTTGCGATTGGATGTACGATCAAGTGGAAGAACTAAAAACGAAAAAATCAACGAAATTGTTCGCCGAAGCACAGAAGCATCTGGTCGGCGGTGTGAATTCGCCGGTGCGGGCGTTTCGCGCGGTCGGCGGTTCGCCGCTGTTCATCGCATCTGCCGAAGGCGCCACGGTCACCGACGAGGATGGAAACACCTATATTGATTTCGTCGGATCGTGGGGGCCGATGATTCTTGGCCACAACGCGCCGGCGGTGCTCAAGGCGGTAAAACAGCAGCTGGAAAAAGGATCGTCGTACGGCGCGCCGTCGGCGTTGGAGGCGGAATTGGCCGCGCTGATCAAAAGCGCGATGCCGTCGATCGAGCTGTTGCGGTTTACGAGCTCGGGCACCGAGGCGACGATGTCGGCGCTTCGTCTCGCGCGCGCGCATACGAAACGCGCGCGCATCGCAAAATTTGAAGGCGGTTATCACGGACATTCGGACGGATTGCTGGTGGCGGCCGGTTCCGGCGCGCTTACGTTCGGTGTGCCGTCGAGCGCCGGCGTACCCGACTTTCTCGCTCAAAATACATGGGTGCTTCCGTACAACGACGCCGAAGCGCTTGAACAATTGTTCATACGACAAGGACCGAACATCGCAGCCGTGATCGTCGAGCCCGTGTGCGGCAACATGGGCGTGGTGGCGCCGACGAAAGAATTTCGAACGATGCTGTCGAGTATTACGAAGAAGCACGGCGCGCTGCTCGTCTTCGACGAAGTGATGACCGGTTTTCGGCTCG
>CAYXDS010000056.1:0-12535 GCA_964463805.1 uncultured Elusimicrobia bacterium
GGGGGGCGTTTTTTTATGTTAGAAATGGCGCTTGGGGCAGATAATTGCGCGCCTTTTCTAATTCGGCGCGCGCGCCAGCAAAATCGTTTTTCTTTACAAGTTTATTCCCTTTGCGCACATGATCTCTGTAATCGGCTTGTGCATTGATCGGCACGAGTAACAGCGCGAGCAATGTTGCGGTCGCAGGTTTTTTTAAGGAGCGCAGTTTCGTCGGAAGTTTGTTCAGCGCTTCCGCCAATCGGGCAAGCTGCCCCGGGTTTTCACCGAAGAAAAATTCGATTAACAGAAGCAGCAAACCGAGCACCAAAAACCATTGATAACGCTCTTGAAGCCGTTCGTAAATTTTCGAGGCGAATTCTTTCTTTTCAAACCCGTTCAGTTGGTCGGCGATTTCATCGATTTCTTTGTCGGTCGAGCTGGAACGATAATAGTCGCCGCCCGTGAGCGTTGCAATCTGATTTAAAAGTCCGTCGTCGAGTTTGCTTAATACCATCTCGCCTTCGTGTTTGTGGAACTCGACGATTTTGCCCTGATCGTCGCGGTCTTTAATAACCTCGCCTTTCGTGGTCCCGATGCCGATCGTAAACAAGACCACGCCCGCTTCTTTTGCCTGCTTGGCGGCACCGACCGGATCGGATTTGTGATCTTCACCATCCGTTAGCAATACGATCGCGCGGCCCGTCTTTTCGTCTTTCGGAAATGAATCAAGACCGAGGCGGATCGCATCGCCGATCGACGTTCCTTGCTCGGGTATCGTTTTATCGTCAAGCAATTCGAGGAACATTCTCGCCGCATCGGTGTCGACCGTGAGCGGGCATTGCACGACCGCGCGTTTTGCGAAGGCGATGATGCCGATGCGGTTGCCTTCGAGTTTGTTGATCAAAAGCCCCAATCCGCGTTTCGCACGATCGATCCGAGTCGGCGGCACATCTTCGGCGAGCATGCTGCGTGACACGTCCATCGCGATAAACACATCGACGCCGCGATGTTTCACTTCTTTCAAACTCGATCCGAACTGCGGCCCCGCCGCCGAGAGGATCACGATCGCCAACGCGATCAAGAAGAACAAATCTTTGCGGCGTCGCCGCTGCAGCGACGGAATCGATACCAGCTGTTTAACGAGTCGCCAATCTCCCAAGTGCTGCAAATCCCGGATCCGCTGCCATCGAGACCACATAAAAAGCGCAATCAATGCAGCGAACGGGAGCAGCAAATAAAACGATTCGATAAAATGAAACGCGATCACGGCAACGTCCTGAACCGCGTTTTAACCAACGCCGCTTCGAGAAGCAACAGCGCGGCCGCCGCGAACACAAAAGGCATGTAAAGTTCTTTATAGTCGACGTACTCTTTGATTTTGATGTCGGTTTTCTCCATTCCGTCGATTTCCTTGAAAATCGTTTGCAACGCGCCTTCGGATTTCGCGCGGAAATACTTTCCGCCGCTTTCGGTGGCGATGCGCAGCAACTCGTCCTCATTAAGATCGCTTTGGATCGTAACCATGCGGTGGCCGAAATTCGGATCGTCGATCGGCATTTGCGTTTCACCGGTGGTACCGGCGCCGATCGCGTAAATCTTAATGCCGAAAGCGCCCGCCGTCTTCGCCGCCGTGGTCGGATCGATGTTGCCGGCGTTGTTCGCACCGTCGGTCAGCAAAATGATCACTTTGCTTTTCGCTTTCGAATTCTTGAGCCGGTTGACGCTGGTTGCCAGGCCCACGCCGATCGCGGTTTGATCAGGCGCGATGGCACCCACTTGTATGGAATCGAGAATCGACAGCAACGCGGATCGGTCGCTCGTCAACGGACATTGCGTGATCGCATACTCGGCGAACAGCACAAGTCCGATTCGATCTTGTTCGCGCCCTTTGATGAATTGGGCGATCACGTTCTTCGCCACTTGGAATCGATTGTCGGGTTTGAAGTCCACGGCCAGCATCGATCGAGACGCGTCAAAACAGATCATAATGTCGGTCGCCTTGGCGGTCATCTCTTCCGAACGCAATCCTTTCTGGGGGCGAGCCAACGCGATGATGATCAGCGCGACCGCGATAATACGAAGCATTCCCGGTATCAACATAAACGACCGAACTTTCGCCCCTTTTGTCAGACCGGGCAGATGCTCGATCGATGAATAGCGGAACGTCGGAATATCTTTCTCACGGCAATAGGCGAGATACGCGGCCATGATGGGCAACAGAAGCAAGAGCCAAAGAAATACAGGATACGCGAATCTCATACGGGAATTTCCTCGTGTGGCGCTGGCCCGGTCTCTTGTTTCTTCGGCGTGGTGAGATTGATGAATTGTTTGACGCGATTCAAATCATCGGTCACTTCGTTTTCGCCGGGTGTAAATTTCGCGAACTTGACCAAATCCGCGTTCTCAAAGAAATCGCGCCCGATCGAAGTCAGTGCCGAATCGAAGTTTTGCCTTCGGAATTCGCTCAATAACTCTGAGGTGGTGCGATCAAGCGCCGACAGTCGATAACGCCGCTCAAGATAATCCCGCAGAATGACCGAGAGCTGATAGTAAAACTCTTTGATCTGCCCCGAATGAATAAGGTCCGCGTCTTCGAGTTTGTGGATCGCTTCCCACGCCAATTCTTCCGGCGGACGCGGCGGTCCCTCCGGTTCCCCCGAAATTTTTCGACGATGAAGATTGAACCATCTCCAGCCTAAATAACCGCCGATCGTTGCAATGAACAACCCGATGAGAACCCAAATCCAAAGATAAGATTTAAAGTCGAACAAGCCTTTTAGCGGACGAAGATTCCCCTCGTCCCCTTTTTCGGCAAGCAACGACTTCACGTTGATCTCGATGTCTTGGCTTTGCGCGCTTGCGGTCGAACCATCCACGGTGGCGAATTGCAACGGAATCGCCGGAATCGTTTGCGAGCCGGTCGAATAAACGGTCAACAAAAATTGATAGGCGATCGTGTTCTTTCCATCTTTTTCCGTCCTCATTGTCGGAGAGGACAACGCGAGCACATCGAACGCGCCGATGTTCTGGACAGGTGCGATCGGCGCCAATGCGACGTCGCTCGAGATCGTGATCTGCAAGCGGAACGCGACCGGGTCGCCAATATAAATTTCACGGGGAGTCGCTTCCGATTTAATGGAAACCGAAGGTTGCGCGAACACGGGCGTCACGCACAACGCGAACAGTGCGATTTCAATCGTACGCCGGATCATCGATAGCGCCTTACGCGCTCTTGGAAAAATACGAGCAGCGGTTTCACATAGTCTTGGTTCGTTTGGAATATGACGCGATCCAGATTTATGCGGGAAAAAATACGATCGCGTGTTTCGCGCACGCCGCGCGCAATTTTCGCGTACTCATCGCGAAACGACGCGTTGCCGGGCGCGATCGCCCGCGCGCGCGTCTCGGCATCTTCCATAAGAATACGGCCCACGCTGGGCCACTTGGCTTCCATCGGGTCTTCGAGAACGAACGCGACGGTGTCGTGCCGGCGTCGCGTGATGCCGAGCGCCTTTTCATAGTCGCCGTCGATAAAGTCCGAGATGATGAACACGATTGAGCGTTTTTTCTGCACGCGGTTCAAATAGGTGAGCGCTTCGTTGATGTTGGTCCCGGCGCCTTGGGGTTCGAAACTTAAAACGTCGCGGACGAGACGCAGCGTGTGGCTTTTCGATTTGCGCGGCGGAATAAAATTCTCGATCTTGTCGGAAAATAAAAGCAATCCCACCTTGTCGTTGTTTTTCAGCGCCGCGAACGCGAGCAAGGCCACGAGTTCGGCCGCTAATTCCGATTTCAGCCGGTGGCGCGTGCCGAACGCCGTTGAACGTGACACGTCGACCGCAATGAGGATCGTCAGTTCGCGTTCTTCGGTGAACCGTTTGATGTACGGCATACCGAGACGTGCGGTGATGTTCCAGTGAATCGCGCGCACATCGTCGCCTGCAATGTATTCGCGCACATCCGAAAATTCGACGCCGCGGCCTTTGAACGTCGAATGATAGCGACCACCGAACAGCTCGTTGACGAGCCGCGAGGTGCGTATTTCGATCCGTCGCGTTTTCGCGAAGATTTCAGCCGGCGTCAGCATCGGACTCTCGAAGAGAATTTATGGAACAGCGACGATATCGAAGACTTGATGCAGCAGATGATCGGATGTTTTGTTCTCGGCTTCGGCCTCGAAACTCGGGATGATGCGATGCCGCAATACATCGGGTCCGATCGTTTTTACGTCTTCGGGGGTGACATAGCCCCGGCCTTTGATAAACGCGTACGCTTTCGATGCGAGCGCCAGCGCAATTGTGGCTCGCGGTGAAGCGCCGTAGGAGATCAACGACTTCATTTCTTTCAAGTTGAAGGCGCCCGGATCGCGTGTCGCGAATACGAGGTCGAGAATGTAACTTTTGATCTTGTCGTCCATGTAGATTTCGCGCACGATCGAGCGTACTTCCTCGATGCGTTGCGGTGTGACGATTTGACGAACCTTCTCCTCCACGCTGGACTTTTTCTCGAGAATGGCGCGCTCGTCTTCGCGTGTCGGGTAAGTGATGGAGAGTTTCAACATGAATCGGTCGACTTGCGCTTCGGGAAGAGGGTACGTGCCTTCTTGTTCGATCGGGTTTTGCGTTGCGAGAACGAGGAACGGAGACGGCAGCGGATAGGTCGTGTCTCCGATCGTTACTTGCTTTTCCTGCATCGCTTCCAGCAGCGCCGATTGAACTTTGGCCGGCGCTCGGTTGATTTCGTCGGCGAGCACGATGTTCGCGAAAATGGGACCTTTCTTGATCGAAAAATCACCGGATTTCGGATTGTAGATCAGCGTTCCGATAAGGTCGGACGGGAGCAGGTCCGGCGTGAATTGAATCCGTTGGAATTTTGCATCGATCGTGTCCGCTATTGTTTTTACGGCCAATGTCTTCGCGAGTCCGGGCACGCCTTCGAGAAGAATGTGCCCGTCGGCCAGCAAGCCGACCAGCAATCTTTCCAACACATACCGTTGACCGACGATGACCTTGCCGATTTCCCCAAACAACTCTTCAACGAAGATGCTTTCTTTGCGAACCTTTTCGTTGATTGCTCGAATATCTTGCGCCATTATTTCTCCTCCATTTCTAGAGCTGAAATCAAAAAGACAGTATCAAATTGGACGCAATAAAATAAAGTTTGGGTCTCGGGTTGTTAGTTTCGGAGGAGGTTAACGGAAGCGGCCGCTGCGTCCGGTCGGAATCCGGCGGCGCATTTTTCCGAAGCTTTCGGCCAAGGTCTTTGGTTTGGCGATCAGTTGAGGCGGGACAAGATAAGGGAAGTTCGGGATCACGCCGCGCGGCAGCGTTTTGTTGATGAACTTCTCGATCCGTTTCAAATAGGGCTCTTCATCGGGCGCCACCAACGTAAACGCGTCTCCGTTCGCCTCGGCGCGGCCGGTGCGGCCGATTCGGTGCACATAATCTTCCGGATGTTGCGGAACATCGAAATTGATCACGTGGCTGATGTCTTTAATGTCGATGCCGCGAGACGCGATGTCAGTGGCAACGAGAATTTGGAATTCGCGTTTGCGGAAGCCTTCGATGGCCGCGTAGCGTTCGGTTTGGCTTTTGTTGGAGTGAATCACGCCGACCGATTTCCCCATCTTTTTAAGCCGCAAAACAAGGTGATCGGCGCCATGTTTGGTACGGCAGAAAATCAACGCGGACGCGATGCTGGCATTCTCGAGAATCGCCTGTAGCAAATCTTCTTTTTGCGAGCGCGAGATCGGATAAATCATTTGCGCGACATTGGAGGATGGTAACGACGGCGATAAGTCGACGGTTGTCGGCTCGTGCTGGAACTGTGCAACGATTTGTTGAATTTCAGGCGGAAACGTCGCCGAAAACAACAGCATCTGTTTCTTTTGAGGGCAAAGGGAAAGAATTCTGCGGATGTCGGGCAGAAACCCCATGTCCAACATGCGGTCGGCTTCGTCCATGACCAACGTATGAATACTTTTCAAATTCATCGTGCGGCGTTCGATATGGTCGAGCAAACGACCCGGCGTAGCGGCAATAATTTGGGCGCCGGCGTGCAGCGCTCGAACTTGTTTCTCGAAGTTCGCTCCGCCCACAATCGACGTGCAGCGGATATTGGTAAATTTCCCGGCCTGACGAACGACTTCATCGACTTGAACGGCCAATTCTCGGGTCGGAACAATAATGAGGACGGACGGTCGGCCCACGGTTGGTTCCGTTATAAGTTTGTGCAAGATCGGCAATGTAAACGCGATCGTTTTGCCGGAACCTGTCTGCGCGCAGGCGCGGATGTCATGGCCGAGCAAAGCGGGCGGAATGGCCTGTTCTTGAACAGGCGTGGGCTGGGTGTATCCCAACGCTTCGATCGCCTGCATGAGTTTGGGGTCCAGATTAAGTTCGGAAAAAAGCATTATGGCCTTAATACGTCGACAATCGTCGGTTTCATCATGAGGCCGGCACGGTATGCTTTATCAAACAACAAATTAATGGCGGCTTCGCCTTCTTCCCCGAGCTCGAGCGTATCTTCGTTCACATACATGCCGACGAATTTTTCTCCGAGGTTTTTCTGCAGTCCGCGACCGTACTTCAAAGCGTACTCGACCGCAGCATCCTTATTGGCATTGGCGGCCAAAATGCTGTCTTTGAGTCCTTGCCAAATCTGCAAAGCGGTTTCTTTGCCCAATCCTTTGCGGACCACATCGAGACCCAACGGAATCGGCAGATGCGTGTCGTTGGACCATTCCTGGCCCAGATCGGTCAATTTCTCAAGTCCATAGGACCCGTAAGTGAGCTGCGCTTCGTGAATCAATAATCCGTAGTCGACTTCCCCTTTGAGCACTGCTTGCGGGATCTCATCAAATCGATATTCAACCGGCTGGTAGGCCGAGCAATAAAGACGAAGCAATAAATAAGCGGTGGTGTTTTTGCCCGGGATGCCGATTTTTTTTGTTTTTGGATTGTGATTGCCGACCTTCCGGACCACGATGGGACCGTAATTGCGGCCCACGCTGGCGCCGGTCGGCATAATCCAATATTGATTTTGGAGCAGTGGAAGCGCGGCGGTGGAAATGGCGGTCACGTCGATTTCAGCTTTCATCGCTTTTCGATTCAAGCTTTCGATGTCTTCCAGTATATGTTCGATTGTGAATCCAGGAATCTTAACTTTGCCTGAGGCAAATCCGTAAAACATATAAGCATCATCGGGATCTGGAGTGTGACCTATGCGAAGCGTCTTGTTTTCTGTGGCAGTGTCCATGGTTGTCATAATTTTTAATTTCCGTTCTTAATTGTACGATAAAATATGCTGAATAAGAGTTCTTATCATTGCGCCGGTAGAGCCAATTTCCGATAAGGGCGTTTGCGAAGAAGCCCATCCTACCGATGCGATGTCCAAGTGAACCCAAGGGAGTCCGGCATCGACAAATTCTTTTAAAAACAGGCCGGCGATTATAGTTCCGGCTTGGCCCGGAGTCCCGATGTTTTTAAGATCGGCCACCGTGCTTTTTAACTGGGGTAGGTAGTCCTTATCAAGCGGCAACTCCCAAATCTTTTCTCCGGCTTTTGCCGCCGCTGCTTTAACGCGAGCCGTCAGCTTATCATTATTCCCCATAACCGCGGCGATTTGATTACCGAGCGCGATCACGCAGGCGCCGGTCAGGGTGGCGATATCGAATACTTCATGCAAACCTTGGCGGCTCGCATAACTAAGCGCATCGGCCAAAATCAGGCGTCCCTCGGCGTCGGTATTTAAAACTTCGATCGTTTTTCCGCGCATCGACTTCAACACGTCGCCCGGCTTCACGGCACGGCTGCCCGGCATATTTTCGGTTAAGGGCGTAAATCCATGGACTTCAACGCCGCCCGGTTTCAACGCGCGCAGCGCCCGAAACACCGCAAATACCGATGCGGCGCCCGACATATCGTATTTCATCGTTTCCATCGACGCCGGCGGCTTCAAAGATAAACCGCCTGAGTCAAAAGTAATGCCTTTGCCGCAGATGCCGATCTTTCGCTTCGCTTTGCCCGCGGATTTGTAAGTCAAATGCAGAAAATAAGGTGGTTGCGCGCTGCCGCGATTAACACCAAGAAACGCTCCCATTCCCATTTTTTTGATTTGAGTTTTATTAAAAACCTTTAACGAAACACCGGATCCGACCAGTCCCCGCGCGGCCCGAACCAGTACATCCGGCGTCGCATCGCTGGGAGGACGATTGATGAGATCGCGAGCAAAGCACACCGAAGATCCGATATTATCACCTGTTTTAAAGCCGGCTTCGATCGATTTCCCCTCTTCGTTGTCTTTGGCAACGCCAAAAACAGTTTCAAGTTTAAGGGGTGTGGGAGTCGCTGATTGAAATTCAGTAAATCGGTACAAGCCAAGTCGGACGCCTTCGGCGATCGCTTGCGCGGTTTCCGTCGCGGTGCCCAAGCTGGGCGCTTTAAAATAAAGATTTTTCGCGTTCAGGCCATTGGCTATTCGCGCCGCTTGAGCGGCTCCCCGTCGAACCGTATCAACAGCTGCTTCCGTTTCCAGTCCCAACCCGATGAAGATGAACCGTGCGATGGAGCCGTTTCGAGGTCGGATGACAGAGGATTGGGCAAGCTTGCCATGGAACCCTTCGTTGCGTGCTTCGGCAAGCGCCTGATCAACGCTGGGACCATAAAAATACGCTCCGATGCCGCGTTTGGCATTATCGAAGCAGAAAACGGCAACGGTGGCGCCGGCCGCGATTTTATTCGGTGGGCAGCTCGCGAAACGCATGCGGCCCAGCAAGTTACTGGCGCTCGAAGCGAGCTTGACAGTTGATGCAATAACGCGCGTACGGGATTGCTTTCAGACGGGCAATCGCGATTTTCTCGCCGTTGCCTTCGCAAATGCCGTACACGTTCTTTTCGATGCGGCGCAGCGCTGCTTCAACTTCATCCAACAAACGATGCTCGTTGTCGGTTTGTTCGAAAACCAGGTCGCGCGCCAATGAACGCATGGCCACGTCCCCTTCATCGCCGACTTCGGCTTCAGGAATGGCTTCTTCTTTCTTCTTTTTAACGGTTCGAAGCAGGTCTTCTCTCATCTGCTCCAGTTTTTCACGATAAATTTCTACATCTTCAATAGGTTCAACCGCATTCTTTTTTGGTGCGGTTTTCGTTTCTTTTTTCTTCATAGCTTCCTTTGTTGGTTAAGATTTCCGTCGAGGGTTTTGTTAAGGGGCGAGAGAATACCAAAAAATCAGTGCGTGGCAACCACCCTCACCGTTTTTAGCGCGTCGGCTTCTTGCCCGGACACGCGAACCGCCCGCTCAGTCAAATCCTCAAGGTACTCTACGATTTCAAGCGTCACGCGTTCGCCGGGAATCAACACGGGGATGCCGGGCGGATAGGGCGTCAAAGGTTGCGCGGACATATGTCCGATCGCCTTGCGCAGCGGCACGCGTTTCGAACGGTAAAGAAGAAATACGTCGCGCGGATTCATCACAAGTTCGGTGGAAAGCGATGGGATATTCAGCACCCAATTCTGCGCTTCGCCTTGCTTCATATGATCGATTTGCTCGAGCGCGCTCACGAGTTTATCGAGATCCGCTCGATCGGTGCCGGTGCCGGTGATCGCGATCAAATTGAACAGATCCGCAGCATCCACCTGGATATTATAATCGCGCGCGAGAATTTCGGAAATATGTTGGCCCGCATAGCCGGTCCGCGTCACGTTGATCGTGATTTTCGTGAGATCGAGATCAAACCCGCGGCCTTGGATTTCATTGCGGGTCAAGCACGTGAAGTGTTGCAAATGGTTGATCGCGTTGCGCGCCCGTTCGGTGTTTTGAATCAATTTGTCGAGAATTTTCTCGCCCTGCGACATCATTTGCCATCGCGCAAGGTCCAATGACGCGAGCGTCATGTAATTGGGGCTCGTCGTCTGCAGCATCGACACGATGCGTTTCACGCGGCTGACGTCGAGCAGTTTCGAATTGAAATGGAGCACCGAGCCCTGCGAGATGGCCGCCAGGGTTTTGTGCGTGGATTGCACAACGAGATCGGCGCCGGATGTGATGGCGTCGGTGGGCAATCCTGAATGAAAATGAAGATGAGCTCCATGCGCTTCATCAACGAGAAGCACTTTGCCTTTCGAATGGCAGATCTCGGCGATTTTTTTCAGATTCGTGGTCACGCCGTTATATGTCGGGCTCGTCACGAACACCGCTTTGGCTTCGGGAAATTGCTTCAGCGCTTTTTCAACTTGTTCGGGCGTCGAGTCGAAAAGAATATCAAGGTTTTGGTCGACCGTGGGTTGAATCCACAGCGGCCAAACACCGGACAACACGATGCCCCCCAGCGTCGATTTGTGCGCATTGCGCGAAATGATAATCGATTCGCCGGGGCGGCACGCGGCCATGATCATGGCCATATTCCCCACCGACGATCCGTTGACGAGGAAAAATGACTGTTCGACGCCGTACGCGGCGGCCATCAATTGTTGGGCTTTGCGGATGGGGCCGGTCGGATCGTGCAGAGAATCGACTTCGGGAAACACCGTAACGTCGAGAGAGAAAAGGTTTCGGCCTGTGTAGGACGCAAGCTTTTTGTCGATGCCGCGACCATTTTTATGGCCCGGCGTGTGGAACGACGTGACGTTTCTCTTCGCGTGCGAGAGTAGCGTGTCGAGCAGCGGCGTCTTGTCTTGGTTCATGCCGCCGTTTTTGGCGGTTCCATTGGCGTGTTTATTCTTTGGCATGTGGATATGTGCGGACTAAGTATGAAGTTTCTTGGGTCATGTCAATGTCGCTTAATTGAGAAAGCGGATCATTGCGCCGATCCAATATGTGCGGGTTGGTTGCGGCACGAAAACAGACGCAGTCCCCCCACTTGAAAGCGGAGCGGTGGCCGTGGTTTCTGGATAATGGCGCCGTGTGATGTTGTCGATTTGGAAATATAAATCTGCCGAGAGCACGCGCGCGGCGAGCCGCGCGTTCCACGCGTAATAACTGTGCAAATGCAGTCCCTGCCTATCGTCGAGCTCGTATTGTTCGGACTGATATTGGAGTTCGTTGGAAAGCATAAGTTTGTAGGGAAGCTGCTGATCGAGTTTAACGAACCCAAACTGCCGCGGCGTCATTGCCGATGCCACAAAACCGGTTCCGGTGGGCAAGGATCGCCGGCTGGTTTGTACGGTCCAGTTTCCCCGGAGATCGGTTTTCGAGCCGATCTTAATTCCGATTTCAGATTCGACGCCGCGCGTTTTCTCGGTCCCGCCGTTCGCCAGTTTCATGTTGGAATCGGGCGCAATCAAATCCGTTTTATGAATAAAAAATCCGGTCCCTTTTAAACTGAACCAGCCTGCCGGCGTCCAATGAAAACCGACATCTTCGTTTGAGCTTTTTTCATCGTTTAAGTCGGAATTGCTGGCGATCGCGCTTGAAACAAAAAGTTCGTCATATGTCGGCGCCCGATGCGCGCGCTGAGCCGAACCGGACAAAAGAAAACGCGAGCCCGTCTTCCATATCGCGGTCAATCGCGGTGCGAAAAATCCATCGGAGCGCGTGCGTTTGTCGTAACGCACGCCGGGCGCGAGCGTGAGCTGGCCGAAGGTCGCGTTCATCGCCGCGTACACGCTGTTTTGCGACCCGTTTTGGCGCGATTGCGGGTACAGTTCGCGTTTAAAATCCATCGACTGCATGCCGATTTCAAACGGGCCCCGCCACGACAGATCGAACACCGACGTCTTCGCCTCTTCATGTTGGAAGGAAACGCCGCCGCGCGTCGCGCGTTCGTCGCTGACGCGCCAACTTTGCGTGAACGTCGCATAGGTGGTGCCGCCGAACATGAGCGGGCTCGCGAGAAACGCTTTCGCGTGTTGACTCTCTTGCATGCGTTGCGGCGTGTCGGTGGCCGATTCCTGTTCGTGATGGCCGTCCCACTCCGCGAGCGGAAACAGCGTTCCATTCGAAACGCCGACGCTTGAGTCGTGATAAAAAAATTCAGCGCCCCAGTAGCCTTTGCCGTTGAATGAGCGCGTGAAATTGGCGAAATGGTTTTTCGTGGAAAAGTCCTCGTTGTCCATGAATCCACCCGACGATTCGTTAGATGGGATATAGGTAAGGTCGCCGACGTTCGCGCGCACGCGCAATCGACCCGTGAAAAATTTTTCACCGTCGCGACCGACGCCGGTACCGAGATCGGTGACGAGTCCTTTCTGTTCGGGTCGTAACGTGACGATGTTGATCGTGCCGCCGATCGCTTGCGCACTGTACGCCGACGGCGCGCCGCCGCGTGTGATTTCAATGCGATCCACCATGGCCAACGGAAATTGCGTGAGATCGACCTGGCCGTCGAATTCGTTCGTGAGTGGCCGACCGTCGATGAGAACGAGCACGTCGTTGCTCGTGGATAATCCGCGCATTTTTACGAGTATGCGCGTGCCGCGCGAGCCTTCGTGTTCGGTTTTTACCGAGGTGACGCCTCGCAAAGCGTCACCGACCGAGAAGTAATTGCGCGCGACGAAGTCGTCGTGAGTGAGGATTGTTACATTCGTGGGAAGCGGCGCAGCGGAAACAAACAAGGAA
>CAYXDS010000057.1:0-12494 GCA_964463805.1 uncultured Elusimicrobia bacterium
GCCGCCAACATTCGAATCATGGCCATTAAAACTGAGCACGGAAGTGAAAGCATGTCCGACCCGAATTGGACTTAAAGGTTCGTTATTTTCCCCAACCCAAAAAGAAAGGAACTGGTTATCCCGCACATTTGGAAATTTCCCTTCCTGAATGAGCGCATTTATCTTTGACGCATTACGCGAATACGCTTCTGCATCCACATTCAAATCGCCAGTGTTCGTGAAGATAACCAAATTTCCGTTTTCGGCAAGCACCGCAGCGGTGCGACGAGCGATAGCTTCTACGTCCAAAGAGTTTTTATAAATCGCACCTACCACGACTTCGTTGTTGAAAAGATAGGAGCTGAACACCCAACCGAATTTTCCATTCCAATTTTCGGGCATTGTTTCCGCAGTCCCCGCATAAAGTTGTTCCGAACCATTGGAAATCAATTTTGGATCTTCTGCATAAACATTCTCGGGTGAAAAATCCAATTTACGAATCAGAAACTCGCGCAACCAAGTGTCTGAACCTCCGCCGAGATCGAGAATTTTTTCATTCTTCATTCGCTCCAACACCTGCGCCATCCGATCGTCCAACCCTCCTTTTAACGTCTGATCTCGTTGCGCGAAATAACGCACGGCCGCTTCAAACATGACAACAGGCCGGCTTTGATTATATTTTCTGCGCTCCCGATCCGGAATAACGCCTGATTTTTCAGACAGCATTTTCAATCGATTCATGATCGAATCATGTTCATCGACCGCGCGCCGAAGCGTCCGCAACATCAACAAACCGGAATGCGGTTGTAGAAATTTATTTATTCCCCAATGAACGAGATACGAAATGGGAATGACGACCAAGAGGCCGAAAAACGGAATGAACGCGACGGAAATATTAACAACCGAAATGACGCCGGCCCATTTGGCATTAGGAACCGACTTACGGTCAAGAACATGTTCCGCGAAGTACACTAGACACAAAAAACAATTCCCGATACTCAAATAATGATTGATGTTAACGTATAAAAGCGCCGGAAAAAGAATCGCCAATATCACGGGTGCGAACTTCGTGTAGAGCCGCGTGTTTTCGATCTTCCACGCGTCTTTCGCGTACGCGATGATCGTCGGATATTGAACTTGGTCTTGTTGTTTCCACACTTTGTGAAGCAAGCCGCCCTGCGTGGGCGGTGTCAGATTTGTTTTTTGGGAGGCGACCGGATGCGGAGCCGACAAGGTTATGTTGTTGGCGCGCGCAACAGCGGCCATCGAATCGAAAATTGCGATGAGCTCCTCAAGACTGACCGGATCGCCGTTTTTATCCATCGCATCACGTTGAATTTCTTCGAGACGCCGCAACTGAGAACCAAGAAGCATCTTTTGCTCGGCGGTTAAATTTTGCGCCAAAGCCGGAATCCATTCGTCGAGCATGACCGCAACCGCGTACAAATCGTTTTCAGCCGTATGTTTGCCGAGCAAGTCCATGCGCATATAGCGCAAAGTTCCCATAAGGTCGTTAGCCCAATGCACGGGTTTAATGCCCAACGGAATCGACGTACCGAAATCGATGATTTTAACGACGCCTTTTTCGCCCTTTTCCCTCACAAGATTCGACGGTTTTACATCGCGATGCGCGAATTTCCCTAAACGATGCACTTGATCCACCGCGCGCACGACACCAGCCATGTCTTCGATCGTGAGCTGAGAGTGGTTAAACAACTTTTCCAAATTGTCGCCATCGACAAAATCCATAATGAGGAAGTTGAAACCGGATTCTTCATCAAACCCTTTATCGATGAACAAAGGGAAAAGAGGCGCTTCTTGTTTCGGGATACGGTTGGAAAGAATGCGCAAATTCTTCGCTTCCAACACCAAGACACCGACATAACGAATCAGATCGATACCCGAAACGCTGTCGTTGACGAAATTTGAGATCTTAAGCGCGCCGCGACGACCGGATCCATCCGCTTTCTCCACTTCATAAACCGATCCCATCGCACCACTGTTGATTAAGCGCAAAACATTGAATCCACGAATGGTTCTACCCGCCAAATTGGCGGGACGCTTAAGCGCGGACCGGCCCACAATCGATCGCCAGTTCTCGAGCGTTTGTTCTTTTGTTTTTGCTCTGAGCAATTTTGGCTCATCCGGAAAATAACGGGCCAGTTCACTGTTGATCGCGCGCACATCGTCGTTACTCAACGATTTAAGCCATGACATCAAATCGGCGTCATGAACCGGCGAAAGCGCAACTTCGCGCGGTTCTTCCAACGTTGTTCCGGCGACGTTCGAAAAGGTGAGAGTGGCGGTCGCAAAACGCCCGTCGCTTGAAATTTCAAATTGCGCCGAATGATCGTCGGCGAAACTTTCGACGTCGTTCAATCCAAAACCAAACGCTCGACCCCATTCCGGAAACAACAACGCGCCATTTTCATCACGAAAATAGGCGTTGATGAATCGCGGCAACTTCGAACTCACATACCGCATTTTCATCAGCTTCTCTAGATCGGACTTTTCTATTCCTTTCTTCAGATAAGTCCGCAACAGCGGAATCGTTTCGCGCGCTATCAGCTCGACGTCGTTGGCATCGATGTCTCGAATCAACCGAAGCCTCTTTCCGGACAAGCTTGCGCCGCCGAGTATTTTTTCCAACCTCGCTACGCGCTCAGCGTACTCGGCGGTATTTTCCGGCAACTCCTGCTGCTCCGAGAAATAAACGATCGCATCCAATACCTGGATTAAATCTTCCAGCGTCTTTTTATCGAACGATGTTTCGTCGATCACGCCCGGATTTCTCACCGACACGCCCCACTCACCTCGTTCCGGATTGTTTATCAACGTTACCCTGACCGCATCGATCGAAGACGCCTCGGCCGCATTTTTCACGAGCGCCTGTAAAGCATTTACGAAATCATTGGTTAACTCTCCGCTGCGAAGTTTTTCCGGAGCGCTGGAGTCGATCAACGGCTGAATCAAAGAAGAGATTGCGCCCGACCCGTTGTTGTCGATATTCCGGACCTGTTCGCGAGTCAATCGAATCCCCCGCACATTCGTGCTCGGATCGACGGTCGGCAACATACTCAGATACGTGGCGGGCAAAAGCGGCTCCAACAAGAAAACAATGAGATTAAAAACGGAATGGGCGAGTGCGACTGCGTGCAGGTTTCCGGTGCCGGCAAAGATCGCCGTGAGAATAATGACGCCACCCCCCTGAATCGCCGAGCGCAATGCAAGTTTCGGCCGCGGCAACGTGCGGTCGAAAATAATCGATTTGAGAATGTGCGCGATCCAAAACAATACCGCGTACGTGAATGGGTCAATGCCGATGCCCAGCGCCACTTGCCGGAGAACATACTCTTCAATCACAGGCGCCAACAAAACGACCTTCATTAAAGAATTGGGACCAGGCAACAACGACATCGCGGGTGCGTTGGGCTTTCCCTTCCGAGCGGTTTTCTCTTCTTCTTTGACGGACGACACCCGCGGCGCCATTCCGCGGAAAATGTTGACGGCCGGTTCTTCGCCGTTACTCAATTCGACCAGTCGAGATTGAATCGATTGCAATTCGGCGATAAATTGATCAAGCGTAAAATTCGGGTCCGCCTCGGGATGCATCGCGTGAAGGCTTAACCGTTTGATCTCATTCAAGAAGTCTTTGTGCGTTTTGAGATCACGGGATCCCAGTCTGGACGTGAATGCGACGCTCCATTTATCCAACATCACGCCGAGCGAATAAAGGTCGACCGGCGGTGAACGCAAATGGTTTTCACCGGGAATCCGGTACATTTCCGTTCCCATGTGATCGGTGGGCCAAACTTTTTCCGGCGACTCTCCTCGCAAAATGGCGATGCCGAAGTCGACGAGAACAACCCTCCCGTCCGTTAATTTCATCACGTTGCTCGGCTTAAGATCCCGATGCAGCACACCCAAACCGTGCAACTGCCGAACCGCTTGCGCGGCCAGAACGATATCCGACAATCTGACGCCGCTTCCTTCGTAGAGTCGCGTTAAATCACTGCCTTCGTAGTAAGGAAGCACGAGATAATTGCTGCCTAGCATCTCGTCGAAACCTTTGGCGATCGGCCACGGGAATAACGCGTCGTTCTTGTTGATTCCACTGACCGTTAAATTGATCAGGATATTCGATTCAAGAAGCAACGATCCGCTTCTCTTCAGCACATCGAGTCCCGACCACACCGCCGTCTCGGCGGTCGCGATTTTAATTGCAACTCTTTGTCCGTTTTTATCTTCGGCCAAATAGATGGTGCCAAAACCGCCTCCGTTCAGCGGTCGAATGATCGTGAACTCGCCAACGGCTTGACCGGTGAGATCCGGTTCTTTGATTTCTTTTCGTTCTTTACTAACGCTGGTCCAAGCATCGAGCACTTGCTCGCGATATTTCGGCGAACCGACGACAATTTTCCGCAATAATTCATTTTCAGGAAAATAATGTCGAAGCTCAACATTCAGATTTTCAATGTCCTTCGGTTTTAATGCACGGAAAAATGCCTGCAACACCTCCGCTTCTTGCGAAGCACGCAGCGGTTTGTGCGTGCTTGGTTTATGCCGAAGGTTGGCCGGGTTTTCGGAACCAGCCGGCAACGACAAACTGGCCACCGTCTGCCCGCGTTCGCTCGCAATGTTCAAATTCAGTTCCCACGAATCAGCGATTTTCGTCAACAAATCGCCGCCGTTGCCGAGCGCGCTGCGAATATCATCGGGATTCAAACGACGAGTGTCGCGTAGCGAAAAATAAGTGTTTATGAAGCGCGGCAAGTTACCGCTGCCGGTAACATAGCGCATATTCACCAGCGTGTTGATTTCCTGTTGGGTCGGCGCGCGTCCGCGCAAACTTCTTAAGAACGGAATTACCGTTTGGTCGATGTAACGCGTATCGATGTCTCGGCGCATCAAAGGATTTAGGATCACGTTGATGGAGAAATCGTCGGGCCGATCGGCTTGAGGTACGTTCAAAATATCCCATAACCCATTCACGCGGCGCGCATAATCTTCCGAAAACGCGAGGCGATCCTCGGGATGAGCTTGGAAATACCGAAGGGTTTCCAAAACAAACAGCAAATTTTCGATGCTCTTCTGATTAAAGCCGTCCGCAATTTCCCCGGGATTCGTCACCGAAATCGTCCAACCGCCGTCCGCACTCCGGACCGCCAAAACGCTCACGCTGGCGCACGCCTCCTCGACCGACATTCCTTTTTCGATGGTCGCATTGACGGCGTTCGTAACGAGTTCAATCAACGCTTCCGACAAGTCCGCCTGAAAATCGGTTTCGCGGTTGGCCGGCATTAATGCAAGAAGCGGTTTTAACGCCTGGTTGGGACTGAACCGCATATAAATTGAAAGAACGTTTTCAGCGGGCAATTTAACGGTCTCAGCAGGACGATGTGAGGCCGATTTGGTTTTAATCCAAAGAATTCGAAAGAATGCAAACAAAGAAGCGAAGATGAAAATGCCAAACACAAACACGGACGCCAGCCATAAAACGGTGGCATCCGCCAAATGCAACAAAATCGAAGCGGTGACCGAACCGGCTTGGAGAAGAACGACGGAATGAGGCATTACAGATCCCGTTAGCATCGAAAAGAACGGACCAGCGCCGAAAATTAAAGCGACCGGAAGCAAATTCAACGTGGCACTCGACGGAACGTAAGGTTTAGCCAACAAATCCGCTTGATTCGCTTCCATCGCGGCGGCGACGATCGACTCCATTTCGGCGTTGAACATTTCGATCGTGAAAGGCTTCTTCGGATCCGGATTCATCGCGCGGTCTTGCAAACGATCGACGGAGAGCAGAATTTTTTCGAATCTCGCGTACATGGCGCGATCGAGCGAAGCGGTAAAGTTAACACGCCACCGCCCCAAAATGACGCCGAGCGAATAAAGGTCGACGGGTGGGGAACGCATATGAGCCGGGTCCGGGATCCGATAGCCTTTCGTCCACATAATGTCGTTCGGATATATCTGCTTAGGATCAAGATCTTTTGGCACGGCGATGCCAAAATCAACGGCGGCGATTGTATCCGGTCCCTTTTCCATGAAGTTCGGCAACTTCACATCGCGATGCAGCACGTTTAAGCTATGAATTTGTTGCAGCGCTCTTCCCATCGAAAGAATGTTCTTTAATCCAAGCCCAATAGATCCGAAACGCCACTCGAAATCTTTCCCCTCATAGAAAGGAATCACAAAGTAATTGAGCCGACGTTCCAGATCGTACCCGCTTGTGACAAGCCACGGGAAAAGCGCATCGTCTTGCGTCACGTTGCCTTTCGTCATCGTGGATAACAAATCCGCTTCCAACAGAAGAGAACCAATCCTGTTGATAATTTGCTGGCCGACCATGTTTCCATCTTCAACCGCGGCCACTTTCATTGCAACACGTTCCCCTTTCGGGCCCACCGCTGAATAAATCGTTCCAAATCCGCCGGTTTTGATGATGCCGGTAATCTTGAAACCGCCGATCGTTTCATCAACCAAATCATCCGAATATGTCTCGATAGGAGTCCGGGCGATATCAGCCCAAACAGCCAAAACCTCCGATTCATAATTTTCCGACGCCGGATCAAGCTTAAGCAACCGTGGTTCTTCCCAAAAATATTTTAGAAGCTCGGAATTCAAATGCCGAACGCCTACGGGCTTTAGCGCGCGGAACCAAGCGGCTAACTGTTCCTTGAGAACCGCATCTTTTTCTATCTCGGAAGTTTCACCGGCGGGAATATCCAGACGAACGACCGTGTGACCTTGTTCGCTGGAGAAGTCGAGCTTCCACATCGCAGATTCGACGGCTTCGACGACACGGTTAAATCCGACGCCGAATGTCGACGATAGATTCTTAACCAGTTTCGTTCCGTCATCAACGGTAAAGTAAGCGTTGATATGGTTGCGCAGATGGCCGCTAATGAGCTCAAACTTGAGAAGTGATTCCAAATCTTTTTTCGTCGGCACGCGGGTTTGCAGTTGGCGTAAGAATGGAATCAACGTGTTACGGATATGGTTACGATCGATCTCCAAACGCGACGATGGATTCAAACCAATACCTTTCTCGAGAATGGCCTGCTTCCGTTCCTTGGGAAGATCTAAAAGAGCCAGCAGTTGGTCGACACGCCAACCGTATTCCGGTGAATCCCGTAATTCGAGCGGCGGCCGCGATTGGAAGTACGCGATCGTTTCGAGAACGAAAATCAGATTTTCAATTCTATTACGGTCAAACGACGTTGCGATCTCGCCGGGATTTTCGATCGAAAAAGACACTGTACCATCGCGATCACGCCAAACCGCAACGTTGATTCGAGACAGCGCTTGTTCCACAGTGTCGCCGTTCCGCATTGAAGCGCGGATCGAATTCTTAATAAGTTCGGGAAGCGTATTAGAAAGGCGCGCCGTCACCATTGGATCGTGCGAAACGCCGATGGAATAGCCCAAAGACCTAAGGGAAACGAAAGCGGATTCGTATCCTCTCAAAAGCGCCTCTATCTGAGCGGGTTCCAACAATAACGGAAATGTTTCCGTAGGATAACCAAGCGACGAGGCGACCTGATTGACCTTGCGATGAACTTTAAATCCGGACCAAACCGAGAATCCGGATAACAATAAAATCGAAACAATCTGTGGTGTCCACGGCGCATAGGAAAGTACGGCGGCCGCAACAGCCGGAAGCAGCGAGTTAACACCTCCGATCACAAACGCCCAAATGATATTTAACGGCGGCGCGCGATCTTTCAGGTGCTCAAACGCAAACCATCCCCACAACAACGCGTTCGCCAAAACAAGCGTGCCCAACCAACTGGCGCCACCCATCGTTAAAATGAGCGCAATGCCGATCGCCTTTAAACCAGACTTTCGATACAACCGAACGTTCTCGATATACCACGCATCGCGCGCGTACGCGGCGAAACTGTTCTTGTATTTCTCGTAACCACGAAGATTCTTAATTTCGTGCCAAGCGCGAGGAAGAATGCCGCCGGCAGTTTCGCGCGCGCCGTGAAAATCGGCCAACAGAACTTTCTCACTGATCCCGGCGAGATACATTTGCTGATCCGCATTAGGAGTACCCCGGTTTTTCTGGTAAAGGCCGCTTGCGCCCACTTCCACCTGTCCCGGATTCACAAACAACCTGAACCCGGTGAATAATTTATTCAGCGGCGTCTTCTCGCGTGCGAATACGGATAGGTAGGCGCTCCCGGAAGAGGTATCCACCTTCGTGATTTTCGGCGACACCACCAGGTAGGAGATGTTTTGTTTTTTTAGCAATGACTTGATTTCGTTCGTGTGGAAGCCACCGACGATGAGCACAGCAGGTTTATCCGAAGCGTGCGCACGGAGATTCGCGACCATTTTCTCGCTGCGGATATCCGCCTGCCGATAGAAATCTTCGAACGCCTGAAGATTTTGTCGATGGTCAATCGTCCATGGACTATGGACTGTGGTGTAATCCAACCACTCCTGGGGAGTTAAAGAGAAATCGATAAGCTTGTCGAGCAGCGACACATGAACGCTGAAACGCGCGACCTCGCGTTCTTTTTCATTGGCTGCGAGCCGTTCGACCGCGTCCTTCTCCATTTTCGCAACCGCGGAGAACAACGGTCCGGCTTTGATGCCGTCCGACAAGAGCACGTACCGGATGTATTCATCGAACGCTGGCACGCTCTTGAGCGATAAAGACTTCGATTCGCACAGGCGGCGCAAACGTGTGTAATACGCTCCGAAACGAATTTTGCCCAACCGGTAAGCAAGACTATCAGCCATCAACGACTGCGACTCGGTGGCATTGAGACGCTTCACGAGTTTTTCAAGCAAGGACGCCCGTTCCCGCTCGACGCGGGTGAAATCAAGCTTCGTCTCAATGCGGTAAGCTTCAAGGAATTCGCGAACGACAAAATCTGTGGACGGAACGGTGCGATCTAGTTTTTCGACATACGCGCCGAAGCTCAGGTCACCGCGGTGATACGCAACGCGCATGTCGTCGAAAGCGCGCATCTGTTTGGAAAAATATTTGTCCTTCAGTTCCGCCAACATCCTTTTCAGCGAAACAATTTCTTTCTCGACTTTGGGTTTCGCTTCCCGACCGTCCAAATAGGCCTGCACGTTTGCCTCGTAGCGCATCACATCGTCGACGCCGACGAATGATGGCGGGTTCGAGCGGCTCGTGATGCCGACCAAGGAAGGCGCGCCAAGTTTATTCTGCTCGATCAGCGATTTGGCTAGAGCAGCCACTTTCGGATTATGGGCAGCGGCACGAAGAGCGGAAAAATCAAACGCATTGAAAGCGCCCTCGACACCGACCACTCCCACTTGCTGGTGATCAATCAGTTGCTGCAAAACGGAAGCGATGTTTGTCTGTGCTTCCGGATTTAAATGAATGTCCTGAACCAAAACGATCGGAGGAATTTTGGCGTTACCCGAATCGTAGAGGTCTTGCAGCGTTCCGGCGGACTCCGGAATCGCGGAAACCAACGTGCGCAACGTCGCCGGAATATTCGACAAATCCGCTGTCGGTAAAGTTGGATTTGCGAGATCCGGCCGGACAGTTGGAAACGCCACGGTCGAGAGCTGCCGTTTTCGTTCGGCCCAGAAATTCGACTCGACCGAGGACGCGAAAACGACCTGGGTCGAGGCATAACAAACGGCCACTAAAATGGAGACGATTTTCTTCATGGGAGTGGGCGGTTAGGCCCGTCCTTATAATAATAGTAAGGACTCCATTAAGATCGCCTTCGGATAGGGTTAAATTTCGGTGAAAACGGAAACCCCTTACTTTCGAGAGGCGTTTTTCGCGTTTTTTGCTGGGCCGCGCAAGTTTTAATTGACAGCTTTTGGAGCGATTTGATATAGAAGCAACTGTTCAAGGCAATGGCGCCTTCCGATGTGCATGACGCACGCGGAAGGCTTTTTTTATGCCCAAATTAAAAACAAAGAGAGGAAAGACGTTATGGCCGGTTTACAAGAGGTTCTCAAAGCAAGCACCAGCAATGGTAAACAATGGAAAGCAAGCATGACCAAATCCCACGCACATGACGATGTCACCGATGTTTTCGGATCCAATGTTTTCAACGATCGCGTGATGAAAGAGCGGCTTCCGAAAGACACCTATAAAGCCCTCAAGCAAACGATTGAGAACGGTTCCCCTCTCACGCTCGAAGTGGCCAATGTCGTCGCGAACGCGATGAAAGATTGGGCCATCGAAAAGGGCGCAACGCACTACACGCACTGGTTTCAGCCGCTAACCGGCAAGACCGCCGAGAAACACGACTCGTTCATCGCTCCGACCCCCGACGGAGGCATCGTAATGGAATTCTCCGGCAAACAATTGATCCAGGGCGAACCGGACGCCTCCTCATTCCCGAGCGGCGGCCTTCGCGCCACGTTCGAAGCGCGCGGGTACACGGCCTGGGATTGCACCTCCCCCGCATTTCTCAAAGAAGACGGCGCCGGAAACGTGACGCTCACGATTCCGACCGCATTCTGCTCCTACACCGGAGAAGCGCTCGACAAGAAAACCCCGTTGCTGCGCTCCATGGAAGCGGTTTCTAAACAAGCTCTGCGCGTTCTCCGCGCTCTCGGCAACACGACCTCGAAGCGGGTCACCGCGACGGTCGGCCCGGAACAAGAATACTTCCTTATCGATAAAAAATATTACGACCAACGCCTCGACCTGATCACCTCGGGCCGCACGTTGTTCGGAGCGCCGGCCCCGAAAGGCCAGGAGCTCGAAGACCAATACTTCGGCGCGATCAAAGACCGCATCTCGGCGTTCATGAAAGATTTGGACACCGAACTGTGGAAGATGGGCGTGCTCTCGAAAACGAAACACAACGAAGTCGCGCCCGCGCAATACGAAATGGCGCCGATCTTCTCGACCACCAATATCGCCACCGACCACAACCAACTCGTGATGGAAACGATGCAGAAAGTCGCTCTTCGTCACGATCTCGTGTGCTTGCTGCATGAGAAACCGTTCGCAGGCGTGAACGGCTCGGGCAAACACAACAACTGGTCGCTGGCCACCGACGACGGCTTCAACTTGCTCGAACCGGGCAAGACGCCGCACGACAACGAGCAGTTCCTCGTGTTCTTGGCCGCGGTCATCAAAGCGGTCGACGTGCACGCCGACAAGCTGCGCGCCGGCGCCGCCAACACCGGAAATGATCTGCGCTTGGGCGCCAACGAAGCGCCGCCCGCGATCATCTCTGTGTTCATGGGTGAAGAACTCACGGACATTCTGATGAACCTCGCCAAAGGCAAGGAAGCGAAGTCGAAAGGCCAGCACTTCCTGAACATCGGCGTGGACTCGCTGCCGTCGTTGCCGAAAGACAACACGGACCGCAACCGCACCTCACCGTTCGCGTTCACCGGCAACAAGTTCGAATTCCGCATGGTACCGTCATCTTCCTCCATCGCCGGACCGAACACCATTCTCAACACCATCGCCGCCGAAGCGCTCGACGAAATCGCCTCGCGCCTCGAAAAAGCGAAAGATGTGAACAAAGAAGCGGCCGCCATTGTCAAAGAAGCGATCAGCGAACACGGCCGCGTGATCTTCAACGGCAACGGTTATTCGGACGCATGGGTCACCGAAGCGAAGAAACGCGGATTGCCGAACATCAGCTCCACCGTGGAAGCGATCAGCTACATGGCCAACAAGGACGCGATCCGCTTGTTCGAGAAATACAAAGTTCTCTCGGGCGACGAATTGCACTCGCGTTACGAGGTTTATCTCGAAATCTACGCGAAGAACATCAACATCGAAGCGCAAGCCTCGATCGCGATGGTGAAAAACCAGTTCATTCCAGCCGTAATCGCTTATTCGGCCGAATTGGCCAACAGCGTCGCCAGCCTGAAAGCGGCCGGAGCGTCCACAAAAGTTGCGAAAGACTTGTTGGACCAAGTGGGCGAACTCGTTGAGTCAGCGTCCAAGAAATTGGCCACGCTTGAATCGATCACGAAGAAGGCGCAGAACGAGAAAGAAGCGAAGGAGAAAGCTGAAACCTATCGCGACGACGTGGTGCCCGCGATGAACAGCCTCCGCGCCGACATCGACGCGCTCGAAACGCTGGTCCCGACCACCAAATGGCCGGTTCCGTCGTACGCCGAGATGTTGTTCAAACTATAAGTAAACAAGTTATTCAAATAAAAGCCCTCGATTCTGAAAATAGGATCGAGGGCTTTTTATTTGTCGTAGGGGCGGGCCTCTGCGCCCGCCCGACAGCACGATTCATTCAGGAATCGCCGGCGACGGGCCGGCGCGGAGGCCGGCCCCTACGGGGTGCATTAAATGAGAGAGGCGTGCTGGGCGCGAGGGATAGCTGAGTGGAAATCGGCGGACGGGAAGATGCAGTCCCGTTCTTCGCAGAACGAGACGAAGTTCATATCAAGGCGGTTGTTTTCGATTTGGTCGGCGATGCGGCGGAAACGGTCCAGATGTTCGCGAAAGCGCTTGGTCGCATACGGGACGGTTGTGCCGGTCGTCATGATGAACGCCCAGTCGCTCGATTGCATGAGCAACA
>CAYXDS010000058.1:0-12261 GCA_964463805.1 uncultured Elusimicrobia bacterium
GCGTTCATGTGATCGCTGAACGATACGTGGCCGCGGTGTTCGTGATCGGTGTGGCCGATGTTCAGTACGATGCCGTTCGGATCTTCAATCGCGAAATGCCGTTCGCCCCATGGTTCATCACGCATTTCGAGTTTGATCTGGAGTCCGCTTTCTTTCATGCGCTTATATTCGCCGTCGACATCGGACACTTGGATCGATAGAAACAACCCTTCGCCCTGAAATCGTTTTTGGAAGATTTCCGGTTGCGAAGGATGATGGGACGCCACAAAGCCGATGTCGACTTCGGAATTGCCTTCGGCCCGCAGATGCACGTACCACTCATTCTCAGTGACAACGCTGAAACCCAATTTGTCGCGATAGAAGTTCCGCGCGGTGGCGATGTCTTTCACCGCGACGATCGGTGCTATGTTTTGAATTTGCATGGCAGCTCCTCATTATTGCGTTTTTGCGTCGTTGGACAGACTGGTCGCGCGAGCCTCAAGGTCGTTTGCTTGGCTGCGCAGCGTGGCGGCTTTCTCTAGGCGCCCGTTTCGTTCTTCCTCATCGGCTTTCAAGCGCAATCCCGCCGCTTTGTCGTTCACGCTGCTGGCTTTCGCTTGTTTCTTCTCGCTTTTGAGTTCCGCTTTTTCTTTCGGTGTGATTGGGCTGGCGGTCAATGCGCCGGCGGTTAAAGCCGTGCTCGCCAATAAAGTAAATGTGATTATTTTTTTGCGTTCATTCATGACGCCCTCCACAGATAAATTGAGTGGTCCTATCTATGGGTACGTATGCACGGCGGAATTGTTTTATCTTACAATCCGGCTCATCATGGCGATCGAAGTTTATTTGTTGCGGCACGGTGAAACCGAGTGGACCATCTCAGGTCGTCACACCGGAATTACCGAAGTGCCGCTCACCGCGCACGGCGAGCAAGAAGCGCGCGACAGCGGAAAATTTTTGCAGACGGTCGGTTTTCAGCGCGTGTTGTCGAGTCCTCGTGTGCGCGCGCGCCGCACCTGCGAACTGGCCGGTCTCGGTTCGGTGATGGAAGTGACGGACGATCTTCACGAATGGATTTACGGCGATTACGAAGGATTGCTGCCGAAAGAAATCCAAGCGCGCCATCCGGGGTGGGACGTTTTCACACATGGCTGCCCGAACGGTGAAACGCCCGCGCAAGTGTCCGCGCGCGCGGACAACGTGATCGCGCGCGTTCGTTCGATGGATGGCCGCATCGCGATCGTCTCGCACGGTCATTTCACGCGCGCGCTCGCGGTCCGATGGGTTGGTTTGCCGATCGCGAACGGACACGTGCTCGATTCCTCAACGGCCTCGGTCAGTATTCTCGGTTTCAGCAAGAATACTGGTAAGCCGCAGATCAAACTTTGGAACCACGTTAAAAATTCAGGTTAAACGGAGGCGAAATGAATCGACGCGCAATTCTTCTTGCTTGGGTGGGACTCGTTTTAATCGGATGCGGTGAACCGAAAACGATTACGTTGGATCGCATGCATCGGGTGGGTGGCTCAGGTCAATATTATGTGATCGGTTCGGTCGTCGACGTCGGCAACGGTATTCTTAAGTACAGAGAAGGCGACACGGAATGGTCGAATCTTCGGTTGCGCGACAATACCGGCGAATACACGTTCCATTTCCTACCGTCGGCGACCCCGCGACAACCGGTGGTCGGCGATAAAATCAAGATATTGATCCGTGGGAAAATGCTCGATAAAACGGTCGGAGGCAGCCCCACCGTGCAGGTGATCGAGAAGTTTGAATTTGATCAGCCTTAATTCCGTAAACGCCTCGCCATCATAGATCGATCTGTGATGACCAATGTCACAGCTCTCGAAACCGGTATTAGATATAACCTTATAGGGATAATAGGGATAGGCAGAAAAAGGGGATCGGAGGGCGCGCGTGGTTAATAGGAATCCAGCCGCACATCGGCTCTCGAAACGGAATTGCGGTTCGGCAATTCTCATCGTGATCATGCTGCTTGCGGTGCTCGCGTTCATTCCGATCGGCTCCCAGCTCATCAAAATTACCAGCCAATCCACTCTTGCCACACAACGGCAGTTCGGCCAAGCGGACAACATTGCGCGCGCGGGACTCATTGATGCGGTGTCGTGGTTCAAGCGGCAGGCCGTGCAACCGGTGCGCAGTTCGGTCGATCCGGTCGCCTATCCGTATGTGGACGCCGCGTTCTATCCACGGACGAGCACCAGCGACACGATCGATGAATCGATTGGACTCGTTAAAGAATATCCGCTCGGCGAATCTTCGTTTTTGTGGGGGCGCTATGAAGTGCGCCGTCAAAAGAATACGGCCACGAACCCGGTCGATGTGCATGCGGTGCACGACATCACGGAAAATCGCGTCAGCGGTTTTTCGAACGGTTCGGGTCTCGCATGGTCCATCGAAAGTTTTGGGTTTGTTTATCAGAGAAAAAATTCGTCGGTCGCTTACAACGTGGCGCCGAACCAGATCGTGGCCCGATCGCGCGCGGCCGTGGAGATTCGGCGGCTCGCATTGAATATGCCGGCGAACGCGGCGGCCATCGTTACGAACCGAACGCTGGTGACGGTGAACTCGAACGGCAAAATCACCGGCAACAACGACGTGGGGCTTGGTTATTACACGGGAGGCTCAGGGCCGACGATTTCGGGCTCGGGTGCGCAAGTGGTCGGCACACCGCAGAAAACCGATATCGACGGCGCCACGAACGGCGCCATCACGCCGCAAATTATTTTCGGCGTCACGAAAACCGAACTCAAGTTGATGTCGGACACGATTGTAAACAGCGTGTCGGGCCTTCCGTCCGAATATCCGGCGATGTCGGTCGTGTACATCAGCAGCGCGGCGACGTTTGACGTGTCGCGGCCCCTTCGGGGCGGCGGCATTCTGTACGTGGACGGAAATCTTACGTTGTCGGCCGGCGGCAACACGTTGTTCGGCGGCCTAATTTATGTGGCCGGTAATCTCACGATCAATGGTCCCGCGTTGATTTCAGGCGCCGTCGTCGCCGAAGGATCGCTGACGCTGAACGGCGCCGGCGACGTCGCGCAAGTTGAGTTCGACAATTCCATTTTGAATTCGGTGCGCCAACAAGTGGCGCAGTACCGCGAGAACAAATCGACGTACTACAGTTTCCAACTGGACAAGTGATGAAGACGAATAAAGGTCTTTCATTGGTCGAAGTGCTGATCGCGATCACGATCCTTTCGCTTGTGTCGCTGTCGATGGCGCGCGGTTTCATGATCTTGAACCGCGAAAGCGTGCAGCTGCGCGAAAAATCGTTTGCGATCGAGAAAGCGGTGCAGATGATGGAAGAGCTGCGCAGCGTGGTCTCCGGATCGAGCAACATCGGCGTGCTCGACGATTACGACGACGGAACCGTGATGAACCAGATTCTCAGCACGCGCAAAGAAGTGACGGACAAAGCGGACCCGGTCAGCGGCAATGCGAACGGCCGGTACACGCGCAAGGTGTCCGTGATCAATATTCCGAACGAATCGCTCGCGCGCCGCGTTTACGTGCGCGTGTACCGCGCCAGCAACTCACAGCCGTTGGCCGAAATCGTCAGTGTGTTGCGCACGTTGAAAAACGACTACGCGCCGTCGCAGGTGTACGACGTGTACATCCTGAGTTTGGACAACGTGCCGGGTTGGTGGATTTCGTTGTCGAGCATGAAGCCGATGATGGACAGCATCATCCAAGATTTGCAAACGCGAAACCCGGGTCTCGAATGGCGCACGCATTGGATCACGCGGCTCGCGTACGGGCGCGACCCGTATTACACGCCGACCGTCAACAACACGACGAAGACCAATCTTGTGTCGCCCTCCGGTGTTTATTTCTATCCGGGACTCATGGACAAACCGTCGGTCGGCGATTTCTATTACTACGTGCCCGGTAATTTCGGCGGACGCGTCAATGTGGACGGGGCCATTCAACAAGGCGTGTATGACTATAGCATCGCCGATCAGTACAACAACGCCGTGCGTTATCCGGACGAAGTCTCGCTGTACGCGCAACATGTGACGTCGGCGACCGCGTCCGGGCAAACTACGCCGGAGATCAGTTTGCGAATGTTGCTTGAGCTGATGAACTCATCGGCCACCGTGAACAAAAATATTTTGATCGTGAATTTGCACGGCGAACTGGTGCCGCTGCCGCCGATGCGCAACTATTCGGACGCGGCCAAGGATCCGGCCGGTAATCCGAACGTACGCGTGGTGTCGCATCCGGGCAAGCTTCAATACGCGACAACCGATGCCACTCGCATTCGCGTTTATTCGTACGTGATGAACCCTGATTCATGGGCGAACGATGCCGAACTTGCGTCGTTGACCGTTCTTTTGCCGAATGCCTATCTGAACTCGGCCCAAGTGAGCGTACGCAAAGTGATCGGCAACGGGACCACCGATTACGCGTGGCAGAACGCCACGAACGGCGTCGAGTACACGTTGACCAATCCGACGCTTAGTTCTACGTTGGTCACCATTTCCAATAGCCCGCTGCGCTCGCCGAAAAACGGCGGATCGAACCGCGGGTTGGCGTCGGCCAACCGGCTTTACAATCTCGAATACATTCCGTGCGAGGTGGGAAACCCGGGCTCGCCGGAATTTCCGGAAGGGGTGAAAGATCTCACGATGAACAATCCGAACGCGGCCAAGAACACCGCGCGCTGGGTGATCTCGATCGCGGCCGGCGCGTTGGCCGCCGGTCAATACACGATTGAAACGCGCATCGGCACCGATCTCACCACCGGAAGCATGACCAATCAGCCGACGAATCTGTCGCGCACGTATGTGTGGGTCGGCCAAACGCCTCCGGTCACCGAGCAGTATCAATTCATCGGCGATCCGCGGCACATGCCCTATACCGATGTGAAGATGAATCACGGTTACAATTGGTTTTTCAGAGACGTTCCCTCCGGCGATTACGAGGGATACACGAAAGCCGAGGACGGTTTCGGCACCAACACCGTGAATTTCGATGTGCCGCGGTTCTGGCAGGTGTGGCGGGGGGGATTGCTTTCGACGAACGGCATCATGAACTCGATCACCGGCTGGTCTTTCTATTACGCGGGCCTCGGCGGCGAGATGGGATACGACGATCAAAACGGTTTCCCGAACGGGTTGCCGATCGTCGGCACGCCGTGGAACCCGGCCACGAGCGCGATCGCGAACGTCGACGAAATTTCCGAGTGGGGCGGCGCGACCACTCGCAACATGCGGCTCATTTCGAACGCGGCCAACACCTGGTGGGGACTTTATTGGCTCGGCGAGTTGTATCCGGACAGCGAATATTCGAATTGGGTCGCGAACGGCAATTTATCGGTCGGCGCCGGCGGATACTATCGCGCGAATTTTACCGCGAAAGGGTTGCCGTTTGATCCGCGCAAACAGCCGGGGCCGATGGGCGCTTCCTCGTTCGTGAATGGAAATGTGAGTGGAAATTCGGCGGCCAGTTATTTCAGCCACGATTCGAACGCGTCGAACACGGGCACGCTCTCCTCGACCGGCACCACGGTCGCGCAGGACTTCAACTTTCCGCTGCTCGCGAGCATGTCGGCCGCTCGGCCGTTCCGTCTCGATCACAACTCGGCCGACCGCCGCCCGCCCGAATGGAGCGACCCGATTTATTCGGGCATCCGCACCACGACCAGTTTTCTTGAGAACTATTACAACGCGTCGCAAAGCAGCAGTCACAATTCGAGCGCGTTGGTGCGGCTCGTGCTGGGCGGCAACGCCGCACATATCGAGGTGAACGGTCTGTCGCCGCAAGTGGATTTCGGCACCGCACAGATCGGCAAGTTAAGCGTGATCAATTTGCTGCGGGGTTTCATGGTCAGCGGCGCGCCGACGCTCGCGTCGCGCACGATTCAATTGCCGATGGTCTCGATCAGCAGCCCGGCCGTGACCGATCAGTTCACGAATCCGACGTCGATCACCGTGCAATGGTCGCTCACGTGGAAACGTTGGGACGGTCAATCGTACACGTCCGCGTATCCGGCCACGTTCTCCGAGACGGCCACGCTCCAGCACAACGTGAAATACTCGAACGACAACGGCAAGAGTTGGTATTTTGTTCAGGACAATGCGGTCGCGCAGGCCGGCGTGCTCGACAGCGCGCACGCGACGTCGAGTCCCATTTCGTGGAACGTGAGCAGCATGGCGCGCGGCACTTATATTGTGCGCGTTGAAACATACCGACAAGGAATGTTGCAACATTACACCTATCACCAGCGGCAGATCTACATAATGCGATGAAAAACAAACGAAACCGAACCGGCGTCACGTTGACCGAGTTAATGATCGCGGTCGCGATTTTCTCATTGGTGATGTTGGCGATCACGCCGATGTTTACGTTGGGCGTGCGGCAATCGGCGTCAATCGAGGCGCACAGCTCGCTCAAACTCGAAAGTCAGAACACGATGGCCGCGATCGCGCGCAAGCTCGAGCAAAGCAAGCGGCTCTTCGAGAATAATGCGAACGACAACGCGTTTCTCGCGCGCGTGGTGCTGTCGACCGCTCCGGCCGCGATCAGCGGCAGCAAGTTGCCGAATTTTGAAGAAGCGGGCGGACTCTCGCCGTCGACAAGCACGTTTGTGGCCGCGTCGGTCGGCAACCGGCTTTTTTTTACGAGTCTCGATTCCTATGAAGATATGACCGTGCCGAACGCGAGCGCGGTCAACCGCACCGTGCGCATCGATTGTTATCGGTTCAACTATTATTATTTGGGCAGCGCCAGCGGAGCGATCGGCGGAAAATATTGCCGGAATTTGTGGCAGTGGTTGAGCATTCGTTACGGCGATTACATTCAGCTGACCGCGATCACCGACGCCACTCAGCGCACGAACGCGGCCGCCGCGCTGTACGCGCGCGGGCTTCGTTACGTGTGGGACACGTCGTCGACGAACGCGAGCGCCGCGTTTTATTCGATCAACGCGGCCGGCGCGATCACTTTGCAAGCGGCGCACACGATTTCGATGGCCGATTCGTCGGCGATGATCAAACCGCTGGTCGGCCAAATGAGCCGCGGTTATAAGTACGGCGTGTCGCCGAACACCGACGCGTCGTTCGTCATCGGTCGCAATGTGCCCGAACTTGGCGTGGCGAGCGGCGACTTTCCGTCCGGATTTGAAGTGGTGGTGGTGGGGCCGACCAGCGCGCGCAACGTGATGATGCGGCTTGTGCTCGTCGCGCAGGGCGCGTTCAAAGGAATTATGTCGCAGGAAGATATGATTGTGGTCACGGCCCGCGACGTCTGGTGAATTTTCATAACGCAAGGAGGATTCCATGAGCGAAGGAAAACGGCAGTACAAACGGCGCACCATTTTGATCCGGCGATCGTTTCAGATCAAACATGCGTTGATCACGCTGGCGCTGTTCGCGCTGTCGGCGTTCATCGTGTGGTGGGAACTTTACGAGAGTTTCTCCGAGATGAGCGCGCGCGGCCTCATCTCCGATCCGCAAGTGATGCTGATTGTGCGTGAAATCAGCAGTGTGATCATGATTAAGATGTCGGTCGCGTTGTTGCTCGTTTGGTTGTTGTCGATCCTGCTCACGCATTTTGTGGCGGGCCCGCTGTATCGTCTTGAAAAAGGTCTCGAAGCGCTAAGAGACGGCGATTTCAAACATCGAATTCACCTGCGGAAGTGGGACGAACTTGAGAGTCTCGCGCAATTGTTCAACGAAGCGATGGACCGTCTGCAGAAACGCGATCGCTAGATCGATCGCGTGGCGCCGGCGCCGCCAGAGAGTTCGGCCGCCGGCTTCGACAATCCCGGAAGTTTCGGCCACGGCACGAACCACAGATTCAGCTTGATGAAGTTGATCAGCACGCGCCGGCTTCCGGCGCCGATCACGTACAACGGCGCGCTCACCCACAAGATAAACGCGTGCATGCGCAGCAGTCGGTGCCGCGCGACCTCGAATGAAATTATGTCGAACCAAACCAGTGTCGAATAATAGGAAGCGTGAAATGCCATGAAGAGCACGAACAGCTCAAACAAAATGAGCAGCACGCCGAACCCGTCGCTCGACTGTTTCCTTCTCATCTGATACGCCACCGAGCCGAACGCTTCGCCGACGCCGATGGCCGCGGTCATTTGGATGCCGAGAACCGTCACCGCGATCAACATCAGTGCGAGCGCGCCCGCTCCGGCGCCTTTGATCCAGCCGGCCGGCGCCATCACGAGAAACACCACCAACCAGCAGAACACGCGCGTGAGCATCGGCCGTTTTGACGGACGGCAGTCTTTGTCTTGGCGACGGTAGCGGTCCGGCACGATCGCATCGGCCGCGCCCATCAACAAATACCGTTCGATCCCATACGCGTAAAACCAAGCCGGGATGATCAACGACACGCGTATCACGAGCATCAGCACCCAATCGAAAAACGGCATCGCCCGAAAATTCGGATCCGCTTGATAGATTTCGGCAAACGCGGCCGTCAACGGCCGCCGAAACACCACGAATAAGCCGATCCATGCGGCCGCTAAGGCCATATTCCGTAGAAATTTCTTCATCGCTCAAGTGTGAATGATGTCAGGGTTGAGATCAATGCGACTGCAGATTTTGATAAGTTTGCGGACATGAAGCGAAAAACCTCCAGCACCCTCGTCTTGCCCATGATTGCTTTCTTGGCGACTCTCGCCTCGGCCGCCGAATTGCGGCTCGCCTCGACGCCGTGGCCGCCGTTCACCGGCGACGTCGGACAGCCGCGCGTGGTGATCGAATTGGCCGAAGAAGCGTTTCGGCGCGCCGGTATCGCCACCACCATGACGATCGTTGACGAAGGAACGCTGACACCGAAACTCCAAGCGAAGCAGTTCGACGGCAGCCCCGCGATGTGGAAGGGGAAAGACCGAGAATCGTTTCTCACGTATTCGGCGCCGATCCTGGAAAACCGGCTCGTGCTCGTCGGAAAAAAAGGGAGCGATGTCAGCGCCGAGAAATTGAGCGCGCTCAAAGAAAAACGCGTCGGCATCGTCGCCGGCTACGGTTATGGCGAGGAAGTGACGCAGGCGACGGACGTCAATTTTGTTAAAGGAAAAAGCGATCAATCCAATCTCGAAGATTTGCTGGCGGGCAAACTTGATTATATCGTCGTCGAAGATTTGGCCATTCACCACATGCTCGACCACCAAGCGGCCCAAGCCAAGGCGCATCTGCAGATCGGCCGCGTTCCGCTGATGAACCGCACGCTGCACCTGGCGCTGCGCTCGGACGTGCCCAACGCGGCGAAGATCATCGAGGCTTTCAACGCGAAGCTGAACGCGCTTCTGGCCGACGGTACCTATAATAGGATCCTGCAACTAAGCTGGATCCAAGCCGACGTGGACGGCGACGGTAAATTCGAATTGATCCCCAATTCAAAGAACATCGGCAGCGAGCCGCCGTCCGATAATTATTCGATCGTCGCCGGTGGGTCCAATCAACCGTCTCAATATTGGGTCGACGGCAAAGCCTACGCGAATTGGGAGAAAGTTCCGAAGCAATACAAGAACTTCGTCGACGATCAACGTGAACGCAGCACGGCGACGCCGTTGTTGAAATTTTAGAAATCGTCCACGATTTTATTTTCAGGAGGATGTTAAAGATGAAACTCAAAATGACGATGTTGATGTTATTGGCAGGTGTGCTCGGCGGCGGATCCGCGTTCGCGGCGACGCAAGGACAAGCGGTGGCCGGAGGCCAGGTCGGATTTGCGCTTCCAATGGTCGGAGATTTGAAAGACGTTGCTGATCCGGGACTCGCGATCGGCGTGCAAGCCATGCACCAGAGCACCCCACGGGATCGCTTTGGCGTCGGCGTCAGCTATATTTCTTTCGGACAAGATTCCGATCAAGGCGTCGACACCGAAGTCAGCGTGATCAGCACGCTCGCGTTGAGCCACCACGACATCGTCACCGGCGGCAGCGCCCGCCCATTCTTCGAAGGCGGCTTCGGCTTCGCTCGAACCCAAGTCAACATCGCCCAGTCCAACGCCACCGGCCCCGACGTCACAAAAGGAACCAACCAAGAAGACATCAGCCCCACGTTCTTGGTCGGTCTCGGTTTCGACATGAACGTCTCGCAAGGCGCCGTCTTCGGCGTCAGCATCGACTACCAACATTTCTTTTTTAAGATCGGCGACGTTGACGGCGGAGGCACGCTTAATTTTCTCGCGCATCTGCGAATTTAAATTTTTGGAGAGGTGGCTGTGCGCGGTGGATCGGAACCCTATAACTGCCGCGTCGCTCCGGCTCCACCTGAAAATTCCCCGCCAAATTTTTCAGCGAAAGTTGCAACTTTAAGTTTGGGCCAGGGGATAAACCACAGATTGAGTTGAAGTAAATGTAAAAAAACCTGCCGATTCCTCACGCTGAGCAAGTAGAACGGCAAACATCCCCACAAAATAAGAGCGTGCAAGAGCAGCAACCGATGGCGCGCTTCCGCGAACGAATTCAGTTTAAACAAAGCCGCACTGGCGTAGTACGACAGATGAAACGACATCCACAGCATATAGATGACGAAAGCGACGGTTAAAAGAATCAGCATTACTTTAAGGATGTCCTTCGGCCGAAAATGCCTTGCATTGTAGACGGGGACTATCGAATCCAGCCCATAGATGATTCCGTTCAGGCATAACAATTCAACTGCGAACACACCGATCCCAAGCAGCATCAACGCCACGGCGGCGCACCCCCCGGCAGGTACCCAGGAACCAGGAATCACCGCGGCCGCGACCATCATGAAAAAGGCGACACGCATCTCTCGACGCTCGGATCGGGTAAAGCTTACCCACTTTTCCTTTTTTCGATCCTTTTGCAACATCGGATCGGGAAATTCGGGATTACACGCTTCAATCCATCGCAGGATTTTATGGGAAAGGATGAGGATGGGAAGGATAAGACCCCAGCGCGCCACATGGAGCAAGACCAGCGGCCATGGAGACAACCGGTAAAACGTTTCGTCCTCGGAAAAAAGATCATGGAGTATCCAGGCGAATCGTCCTCGATACACGCAAAATACCGCGTACCAACCGATTAAAAACAATATACCCCACAAGACCTGCTTGATCGCTGAATTTTTCCTCATTGAGATGAGCTTACGGGAAATGACCGTGAGATCAAGGTCGGCCGCTTGCATATTGGGATCGCATCGAATCCCCGTTTAACTGTACAATTGCATTGTTGGAGAGATGGCTGAGCGGTTTAAAGCGCACGCCTTGAAAGCGTGAGTAGGCGCAAGTCTACCGGGGGTTCGAATCCCTCTCTCTCCGGCCTTCGCACTACAACCTAATTAATTGAATAAGGATGTAGTGCTACGGCCGGCGAGCCGGCCAATACACTTTAACCAAAGCGACAATAAATAAAGGCGAAGGCCGTCCCCCGTAGCTTTAGCGAAGGGGGACACTGTCTAGAGGTTGGGTAATTGATTTTAGTCCGCTTCAAATCCCTTAACACTAAAATGGTTTTTCGGACCATCTAACAATCTTCCAATCGCATCAAAAACGACGGCGAATTGTCGATCATAAGTGCTCCGCATTTTCCGGATTTCCTTCCTTAGTTGCTCGTGTGAAATGAGAAAATTTTTTAGTCGAGTAAATGCGCGCATGATTTGAATGTTTACCTGAATGGCTCGCCGACTGTTTAGTACTGACGACAACATCGCAACACCTTGCTCCGTAAACGCATTGGGTGGAGTTCGCCGGCCGCCGCGTCCGTTTGATCTTGCAGTTTGCAATATCAAAGAATTCGCTTCTGACTCTGTTAGTGTGAACATAAAATCGTTCGGAAATCGTTCTGGATTTCGTTTGACTGCCAGATTAAGGTTGCCTGTTGTAACGCCATAAAGTTTAGCAAGGTCCGAATCCAGCATTACTGTCTGATTGCGAATGACATGGATTAGTTTCTCCACGCGAGCAGATGTAACAATACATTGCATATTTTCTCCTTGTCGGAGGGGGTGTAGGTATTGAGGGGAGGTTTGAGGGGAGGTTTGAGGGGCGAAAACAAGTTGTGTCGGTAAGGATATTACCAATTCATGTTCATGGCAAGACGAATGAGGCCCAGGAGATTTGTCAAACAAGTTGTTTCAATATTGGAATAGAAGCGCAGTATTCTGTTCCTACGGTATTTGTGCAACGCCCCGTTGCATAATTGCACTATCCGCCTAAGTTGCTGCAAAACAAGAGGCGTTCCTGCTTGAATTCCTAATATCCCAACTTCCGAATCTTTTCTACCATTGCCGAATCAAATGACTGTCCCCAAATACGATGACCTAA
>CAYXDS010000059.1:0-12239 GCA_964463805.1 uncultured Elusimicrobia bacterium
ATCGAAGAACGCGATGATCTTCTTCGCGCCGGCACGCATGAGTTTCTCGCGAACGGCGTCCGCTTGCGGCTTTAAAAAAGGCACCCGCTGTTCGCCGAGAAAGCCGGTGGCCACATGGTACCGAACATCGGCGATCGGTTCGGTTTCCATGTTCAGATTAAAGTTTGAGTAAGCGAAATAAACGTCGGTCGACAACGCGGACAGCGGCGATGGATGTCCATGGAACGCACGCTGATACAAACAACTAACGCCGCCGACCTCGCGCAGCGCCGCGGTCCACGCGCAATGAGAGGAATCAAAGCGGTACCATGAAACATAGACTTTCGAATTCAAGCGAGCGAACAAATCGCGCCATTGTTGCTTTTCGACATCGAACGTTTGGATTTGCCGCGCCATCCACGCCCGATCGGCCGAATCGACGCCTTTCGCCGGCAAATAAAAAGGATTCGACCGGACCGCCGGCGGTGACCAAAGAGGCGCCTGCGGCGTCGCGACCGCCTTGGGATGGATCGCCACCGATCCAATGCCAACCTTACGCAATTCGGCCAACTTCGCATCGTCCAACGGATCTTTCGGCAACCCAAACGACACCACCACCTTGTTGGGGTCGATCGAAGTGCCTTTCAAAAAGAATAGATCGGAGTTCAATTCGGGCTTGTCGAGGTTCAACGCGCCGTAAAATTGAACCATTAACGTGAGATGGGCCGGTGTTTGCGGGGCCGGCTGGACACGCATTGAAACGATCAATCGCTTCATCCGATTGAGCCACACCGGTGGAATCGCCGATTTCAGCGACCGCATCACGGTCCACCAACGCGGGTAAAATACGAAAGATAAATCAGCCGATCGGGCCAAAGAATCCAATGAGAATCGGGCCGGAAGCCAGCCGGTAAAAAACAGATGGGCCCCCTCGCCGGATTGTTGGCGATTCCACCATTCGATGATCGCGCATTGGAAAGCGGTCGACCGTAAAGCGGCGGCAACATTCTTAATAACGAAAGTTGTCAGCGATGAAGAAGAGTTCTCAATAAATTTTTGAAAGAAGTTGTTTTTCAGCAACTCTCTTTCAATATCTACAAGATCGAAATAGCGAACGCGCTCCTCGACCAGGTCGCCATCTTCATCCAAAACATCGAGCAGTTTGAACGGAAGTAAGTCGACTTTTTTGAGCCCCACCCACCGCCCAAAGAACCCAATTGTGGAAAGCCGAGTCGACTCCCCTTGCATGAAATAAAGCGCGTCGGAAGCGGGTTCCCCGCGCCATCGCCGCAGGGCCAGCCGAGGAAAAATGAAAAACAGAAACTCCGGTAACGAAGCCCGTTCGGCAAAAAGCGTCATCGGTTAGGAAAGCAGGGAGCGGACGGTATCGACGACTGTTTGGAAGTCCCGGTCGGTCAACGCGGCGCTGGAGGGCAGGCTGACGCTGCGGCGATAAATGTCCAAGGAATTCTCGATTTCATAGGCCTCAAACCCATCGGAGACGGGCAGGTCATGGATGGTGTGCCACAACGGCCGGGCGCCGATGCGGCGCTCGATCAACGAACGAATGAACCGTTTACGCTGATCGATGGAGGTGCCCCGCGGCAATAGAAATGTATTCAGCCAGTACGTTGGCGATACGCCGGCAAACGGTTCCAACGTTTGAAGCCCAGCCGCGGTCAATTCGGTCAAATATCGTTTGCCGATCACGGCCTTACGTTCGATAAACGACGGCATTTGTTCAAGTTGGGCCACGCCCAACGCCGCCTGGAGATTGGTGAGTCGATAATTGTAACCGACGTGATTATGGACGTATTCGAGTTCGTCATCTTTCGCCTGAGTGGTCAAATAGCGAACCTTCGCCAGAACGGCCGGATCACGAGCAATGACCATCCCACCGCCACCGGTGGTCATGATCTTGTTGCCGTTGAAACTGAACGCGGCCGCATCGCCAAACATCCCCACATGCTTGCCGTTCACGCGCACGCCGAGCGCCTCAGCCGCGTCTTCGACCACTTTAACGCCAGACTGAGCGGCCGCGAGCACGATTCGTTCGATGTCGCACGCAAATCCAAGAATATGAACGGGCACAATCGCGCGCACGCGACGTCCCGATTTCTTATTGATCAAAGCGTCACCGCGCTTTTCGCAACGTTCGCGGAAAAACCGTTCGACTTTCGCCGCATCCATTTGCCAGGAACGCGCATCGGCATCGATGAACACCGGAAAAGCTCCGCAATAGCGGATGGCATTCACCGGTGCAATAAACGTGAGATCGGAAACGAGCACTTCATCGCCCGGCTGAACGCCGACCGCGAGCAACGCCGCATGCAACGCCGAGGTGCCGTTCACGACGCCGACCGCGCCCGAAGCACCGACGAATGCGGCGAACTCCGTTTCAAAACGTGTGACGAACGATCCGACCGAAGAAACCCAACCGGTGTCCAGGCACTCTTTCACATATTCCCACGCGCGACCGCCGATTTCAGGCACATGCAAAGGAATGATGTCGTCTTTCCCGCGAAGGCGGGAATCCAGACGCTTGAGGTGTCTGGGCCCCCGCCTTCGCGGGGGTGACAGCTTATTAGATGGCATAGGTGCCGGTGCGATACGCGTCTTGACGCTGTTGAATCCACTCGATCGTTTGCTTAAGCCCGTCTTCGAGCGACACGCGCGGCTTCCAACCGAGCACCGCAAATCCGAGTTTATTGTCGGCCAACAAACGCTCGACTTCGCTTTTCTTCGGACGCAACCGCGCCGATTCGCTCTTCACCGAAATTTTCTTGCCGAGCATCTGAGCGATCTTCGCGACCAAATCGCCGATCGAGATCTCGCGGCCCGTGCCGAGATTCAACGTTTTTCCCACCGCTTTCGACGACAGCGCCGCGCGCATAAACCCTTCGACCGTATTTGAAACGAAATTGAGATCGCGCGTCGGATGCAAATTACCGAGCTTCACGGTTTGACCGGCGAGCCCTTGCGTAATGATCGTCGGAATCACCGCGCGCGCCGATTGACGCGGCCCAAACGTATTGAACGGCCGAACGGTCACCACGGGCAACCCGAACGACAAATAAAACGACTCGGCTAATTTATCGGCGCCGATTTTCGTGGCCGAATAAGGCGATTGTCCCTGCAACGGATGAGTCTCATCAATCGGCACGTACTGCGCGGTGCCGTACACTTCGCTCGTCGAGGTGTGTACGACGCGTCCGGTGCCGAGTTTGCGTGCCGCTTGAAGAATGTTCAGCGTTCCGTTGATGTTCGTTGCCACGTACGAGTCGGGCGCCACATAGGAGTACGGAATGCCGATCAACGCGGCCAAATGAAAGACCACATCGACGCCTTTCATCGCGTCCAACACGGCGTTCGCATCGCGAACATCCCCCGAAATCACTTCGCAATCGTGTTTGAGTTTCGAGTCGTCGAGCCATCCCCACGAACCGTTCGAACGGTAATGCACGAAGGCCTTCGTTTTCGCGCCCGCTGCGATCAACGCCTCGGTCAAATGGCTGCCGATGAATCCACCGGCACCGGTCACAAGCACGCGCTTTTTCGCCCAACTCATTTGTGCACCCGCATTTTCTCAGCCATCTGTTGCGCCTTCGCGTAATCTTCGTGATGGCCGATGTCGATCCATTGTTCCAGCACCGGAAAACTGACAACGGTGGCTTTTTTATCGATCATCGCACGGATCAAATCGGGCATATCGAAACGTTTGCCGTCCGCGGGCAAATATTTGCGCGCGCTCGGTTCGAGCAGATAAATGCCCGCATTAACAAAAAAGTTATACACCGGTTTCTCGGTGATCGCACGCACCGATTGCCCGTCCGCCTCCACCACACCGTATGGGACTTGGAAATCGTATTGACGCACGGCCACGGTCAAATCGGCTTCGTGCTCGCGATGGAACGACAACATGCGTCGAAAATCAAGGTCGGTCAGAATATCGCCGTTCATAACGAGAATCGTGTCGTTGCTATCGGCAAGCGCGCCGAGCGCGCCGCCGGTGCCGAGCGGCTCGTCCTCGGGCAGATAGGACACTTGCATATTGAAATTCCGGCCGTCGCCAAAGTGATCGGTGATTTTTGGTTGTTGATGATGCGTGGCGATGCTCACGCGCTTGATACCGGCCAAACTCAATTGTTCGATGATCGTTTCCATCAACGGACGATCCCCCACTTGCAACATCGGCTTGGGCGTTTCTTTTGTGAGCGGAAAAAGCCGCGAGCCTTTGCCGCCGGCCATCAGCACCGCATGAATCTTCGGTTCATCGGGCGTAATCAAATCATCCATCGTTACGAGACCGGCGAGTTTTTGATTGGCGTCGATCAACGGCAAATGCATCAACGAAAACTTTCGCAACGTGGCCAAGTAATTTTCTGCCGGAGCGCCGATGGGAGCCGTTGTCGGCTTATCGTAAAGGGTTCCCTTCTTGCGGTCGAGCAATGCGCCGACCGGCGCTTCCAAGCTGACGTTCGCAAGCACCGCCCGGCGAATGTCGCCGTCGGTTACCGTACCCATCAACCGGTTTTCCGCATCGACAACGAGCGCGATGCCGTGCCGCGTGCGGTCAATTTTTTGAATCACCTCACGAACAGACGCATTCGGCGCCACGCAAAAATTCCGAAAATTGTTTTTATTGATCATCGGCCGGCCGCCATGGCTGGAATCGCGCCGAGTGCTTGACGCGTCTTCTCGAGTGCGAGCGCCACGTCGACGTCCGGCATCGCCAAATGAGGACGGAACCGAACGGTTTTCTCCTGCGTGCTCGAGCAAATGGCGAGATTCTTATGCAGGTTCTGAACGAACGCGTCGCGTTCGTCTTTCGCATCAAAATCAAACGCGATCAACATCCCTACATGGCGCACGTTTTTAATGCGCGGCATCGCTTTCAGTTCGCTGAAAAATTTCTCGCCTTGTTTCTTAACGTTCGCGAGGATATTGAACCGCGCGTACGCTTCAAGAATCGTGCGCGAACGGATCATATCGATCACGTCGCCGTCCCATGTCACTTCAAGTCGGACCGGACGTTTGAAAATCGCGCCGAACTTCTCTTGCACCATGATGCCCGATGTCTGCGCTTTCTTACCGAACGCGACAATATCCGGCACGAATCCGAGTTGTTCGAAATACCAAAACGTGCCGGTGCCGCCGAAGCCGGTTTGCACTTCATCGAAGATCAGCGGAGTGTCGTATGTCGTGCACAGCTGTCGCAGTTCGCTTAAAAATTTTGGGTCGACCACATAATCGCCGGCCGTGCATTGAATCGGTTCGACGAGCACGCCCACGTAATCGCGAGCGGTATCCGCTTTCAATTTATCCTCGATCATCGACAACACGCGTGTGCGGAGCGCCGCGTCATCGCCGATGGGACACGGCAACTGATCGGAAAAAGGTCCCGGCAAATCTTCGAGCCGCGCGGCCGCGCCGCCGGTGCGGTCCGTAATGAAACCGCCGTAACTGTTGATGCCGTGGAAACTGCCTTTAAAGCTGATCAGCTTCGGATTTTTCGAACCGCGGTAATCGCGCGCGGCCTTCAATGCGGTTTCGATCGCCAGCGCGCCCGTGCAATTGAAATGGAACAACGAAAAAGGCTTCATCGATGGATGACCGGCGAACGCGGCCAAGAATTTATCGCCGGCCTCCGTTATCATCTCGTTGTTTGGAATTTTCACGGATGCCCATTCGAGAATCTCATTTTTGAACGCGGGATCATCGAACACCGGATGGTTGTAGCCGAGCGGCAAAGAAGAATAGAGTCCGAACAAATCGAGCACGGTCTGATCGCGGCCCGCGTCATAAAGGAACGAGCCGCGACTGCGCTTTAAGTCCAATTTGATTTTGAAAAAACTTTTTCGATGCATCTTTATTTTTGGGCCGTCGCCAATTCCTTGTCAACGTAGATATGCGCCACTTCGTCGCGGCTTACCGCCATGCGGATCGCGCGACTGCTGCCGGCCGCCGTAACTTTATGTACGCGGTTGCGCGAGATGAACACCACGTCGCCTTTTTGAATTTTCTTTTCGACGCCTTCGATTTCGTATACCCATTCCCCTTCGAGAATGTACCACCACTCGTCCCAGTCGTTGTGATAATGGCGGCGGTTTCCCTCTCCGGGCATCTGACTGATGATGGTGACGCAATTGCTTGCTGAGTTGATGATTCGTTTGCTCCATGATTGCGTTTTGCTGCCATTGTCGAGGATCTGCTGAATCTTCGTGACTTCATGGTTCGCATCTTCCAAATCATTGAGCGCGACGCCGTCTTTTTTCAGGATATCAAACACATGCGTCTCAGCATGTTCAGCGGCGTTTTCTCCCCAATATTTCGGAGCGGCGGATGCGGCTTTGTTGCGCGCGAGCACAATCTCGGCAATTTTAAAATCCTCATCATTATCGATATCAAGAACCGAATCCCCTTTCTGTTCGAGATAAACGGTTTTGCCGTCGCCGCCATAAACGGCGCAACCGTGGTTCTCCATGTTTTTCTTAAACGTATCGGCTTTCCACGCGAGCACGCCGTTGCAGAACAAATAAACGGGCGTGAGATCCTGCGAGCGCGGCATTTGTTTGTTCGGATCGAAATTCAGCGGCTCGCCGTTCAACACGCCTTCGATGCGAGCCTCTTTGACCGCCAGCACGGTGTCCGCGCCTTTTCTAAACGCGTCGACCGCGTTTTGAAAATCCTGAACCGTTTGAAACGGAGACGTCGGATTAATCTGCACGAGCACGTCGCACGGTACGTTTTCGATGAAATCGAGCGCGAACTGATCGTTCGTGGCGTCGTCGGTCGCGTATTTGTCGGGACGTTTGTAGAACTTCGCTCCGAATTGTTTCGCGAGCGGAGCAAATACTTCCGATTCCGAATTCACATACACATCGTCGAAAAGATTCGACTTAACGGCGGTCTCAAGCACGTGCGCGATGAGTGGTTTATCACCGAGCATCCGCAAATTTTTCTTTTTGACCCGCTTGCTTCCCAAGCGGGCCGGTATCATTGCGACAAAACGCATTCTTTTTTCTCCTCTGCTGTTGCTGCCGGCGGCAACGTAAACGTTTTCAATGGAAACTTGCGGCGCGAATAATGAACTTTTGGTTTTGAAAAGAAGTTCGACAAAATGGCCGAGGCACGATCGAACCACGTGGCTTTCGGATTGCTGAAGAAAATTTCGTTCGGATGACCTTCGAACGTAAACCAAGGCTTCATGTAACCGGCCGGAATGATCGGGATATACATCAGCATACGACCCGGCGTTGCTCCGAGAACGGGTTCGACGCCGTGAATCGCGTTGTTCTGATCGAGAAACAGCAAATCGCCGGGCTCGCACAACGCGTCGACTTCAAGCGTTTTCTTACCGGTCTCATCATAAAAATACAACCCGCCTTCGCGCCAATGCTGGCCCTTCTTCGAAAGAAAAACAAACGCTGCGATCTCGCCGTACATATCTACATGCGGACATTGGCCGTCGGTTTCTTTGTACCAGGAAATGCGCGACCACGTGTGGTGAACCTGCGTGTTGTAGACAGTCTCGTACTCTTTCGGCGGCAGGCCATATTGCTTGCAATAATCGAGATAGAATTTCTGGTTTGCGTAAACGCGGTTTCGAAAAAGCGAAATCTCTCGATACGCGGACGTCAAAAACGAAGGAAGTTTAAACGGACTGCGTGGGTAATAAACAATGAGACTTTGGCCGTGGAATCGAAACAACGGCGAATGCTCGACGCGAAACGCTTCGGCATTCTGATCGGCGAAATAAACGCGCATGCGTTCGGCAACGGAAGGGTCAATAAAACCTTTGATGACATGAAACGCATCCTTACTGAATAACTTCTTCTCTGTGGTCGCCGCCAAGGCAGCCAAGTCCACCGACGGATCGTATGAAAAGGTCTGAGTTTTTTCGTTGAAATTTGGGATAGCCAAGTGTTTTTCTCCGCGAGAAAGAGTTAACCGATATTATCAAAATCCCTTATTTGATCGGGCGCGCCGGTACACCGGCCACAACCGCGCCCGGAGACACATTTTTGACCACAACCGCGCCCGCTCCCACCACGGCCCGCTCACCAATCGTAACGCCCTGACGGATCACGGCGCCAATGCCCACATGCGCGAGCCGTCCCACGCGGACGCCGCCGCCGAGGCGCGCGCCGGTTGAAATATGCGCGTGATCGCCGATCACGCAATCGTGTTCAACGATCGCTCCCGTGTTCACGATAACATTGCGCCCCACCGCGGCGCTCGCATTAATCACAGCACGTGCGAACACGACTGAACCCTCCCCGACATCTGCAGATCGCGCGACAACAGCAGACGGATGAACCACCGAGCAAGGCTTAAATCCGCCGCGCACGCACGATTCGAAAATTTTTTCACGAGGCATATTATTACCGGCGGCGCCGACGCCAAGGACGAACAGACGAACGCCTTTTTTATACAGCTCGGGCAATTTATCATCGCCGCCTTGGACCGTCACGCCGGCCAGCTTCTTCCCCCACAACGCGCGTTTGGAATCGAGAACGGCCGTCGGCGTCGCTTTCTTTTGCGCGACGAGCGCATCGATCACCACTTTCGCGTGACCGCCGCCGCCGATGATCACGCAGCTTTTAGACGAGCGCTTCGGCGACATCCCGTTCTCCATCGATAAAAAGCTTCATCAAAAGTTTGTCGTTGATCGGCGCGCTCTTTAGCACGGAGACAATCCGCTCGGACGCGTGGCCGTCACCGTACGGATTCGGCTCAGTCGCGATGGAGGCCCGAAACGCGGCGGACGTCGCTTGTTCAATCGCCGCGGCTATCGATTCGCGATCATCGGCGCAATCAATCACGTTCGCGCCGCGCGTGCGGCCTTGCTGGCGCTTCCCAATGTTCACGACCGGCAAACCAAACGACGGCGCCTCAATAATGCCGCTCGAAGAATTACCGACCATCGCAACCGCCCATTTCATCATGCTGAAATACGCTTGCGTGCCGAAGTGTTCGACGAGGCGGGCGTTCGCATGAGCGCTCACGAATCCATCGATTCGGCGACGTACGGCCGCGCCGTTCGTATCATTGTTCGGCGCCGTAAAAACCACGGGCATCTGGACATCCTCAAGCGCTGCCAACAATTCGCCGGTTTGCTTGTCAGCCTCTTGCGGTTCCAACGTGACCGGATGAAACGTGACGAGCAACGGCGCGCGGTCCGCGATCAGGTTAAAACGTTTTACGAGTTCGGCCGGCGGCAAAATCTTCAAATCGGATAAATTATCGAGCCCCGGCGCACCGGACACAACCACACGCCATGGTTCTTCCCCCATCTGCCGCACGCGCGCCGCGTGCGCTTCGGTCGATGTGAAATGCAGATGCGACAATTTCGTAATCGCGTGACGGAACGCGTTGTCGATCGCGCCTTCGGTAATTTCGCCGCCGTGCACGTGAGCCACCGGAATCAACAGCGGCGCGGCGGCCGCGACGGCCGCAAACATCTCGAAGCGATCGCCGAGCGTGAGCAAAAGATCGGGGCGGCGCCGCTCAAACGCGCGCGCAAAACCGGCGGTCGCGTCTCCGATCGCGGCCGCAATGTCGGCCGGTTTATCATCCGACAAGTTCAAAGAAATTCTTGCAGCGATCTCGGTGCCTTCGGATTCGATTTCTTTGACGGTCGAACCGTGCGACTCAGACAAATGCGCGCCGGAGACATACAAAAACGTTTCGAACGAACGGTCGGCGGCCAATCGCTTTAAAATCGGTCGATAGAGTCCGAAATCGGAACGGTTCACCGTGACGACGCCGATTTTCCTCATGCGAACATCTCCAGCTTGAGCAACGTACCATCGGCGATGTCGCGCTTCACTTTTTTTCCGATGATTTTCCCCAACATCGCCGGCGACAAACCGGTGCCGGGCCGCCGCACGGCCACGAGTCCGCTATTCAACACGTCGCCTTTGCGAATCGGGGCGGCGGCCACCAAACTTTTCCGCGCCACGGCGCGCGTCGCCGCTTCGCTGGCCGCCGGTTCTTTGCGGCCGTTTCCGAGCGCCGCTTCGACCGTGCGAATGCCCTCGACGAGCGCTTTAAATTCATCCGGCTCAAGCGACGCTTGATGGTCCGGGCCGCGAAGAGATCGATCGAGCGTCAAATGTTTTTCAATCACGCGCGCGCCCAGCGCCACCGCGGCAAGCGCTACGCCGAGTCCCATCGTGTGATCGGAATAACCGACCGGCACACGAAACGCGCGATCCATCGTGATCATCGCGCGCAAATTCACATCGGCCGGCGCGGCCGGATAATTGCTCACGCAATGCAGCAATACCAGGTGCTTATTATGTTTACGGATGGCAGCGACCGCCTGCTTCACTTCCGCCAGAGACGACATGCCGGTCGACAACAAAACTGGTTTCCGTTTACGCGCGACATGAGAAAGAAAAGGAAGGTTCGTAACTTCGCCCGAAGGCAATTTAAATGCGGTCACGCCAAGTTTATCCAACAAATCCGCCGACAACTCGTCGAACGGCGTCGACAGAAACAAAATGTCGAGTTCCACGCAGAGCGTCATCAACACCCGATGGTCGGACTCGGAGAGTTCAAGCCGCTTCAGCATCGCGTATTGCGATTCGGTGCCGCCGGTCGTACGGATTTGATAATCGGCTTTCGGCGCGTCTCTGGTCACAAGACGCTCGGCCTTAAAGGTCTGAAACTTCACCGCGTCCGCGCCCGCTTGCTTCGCTGCCCGCACAAGCTTCTTCGCGAGTGATAAATCGCCGTTGTGGTTGACGCCGGCCTCGGCGATCACGAAACAACGTTTGCCGGCGCCGATAGAAATCGAACTCACCGGTGTGCTCCGTTTTTTTCGAGCCACGGCAATTTAAAAAGACCGCTCTTCACAAACAGCTCGGCGCGATTGAACTCATCGAGCGTGTCGATCGAGATCGAAGCGAAATCGGGCGTTTCATACATCATTAAGTTGCTGTTTTTGCGCCAACCATCGGCGCGCTGTTGCATGAAATCCGCGCGCCACATGTAAATCGAACCGTTGATGCGGAACACGGGCGGCGCGTCTTGGCGGCGGTTGATGTCGCTGCCTTCGGGAATCAAATCCTTCATCCAACCATCATTCTCTACCACCGAGTGCCAAACCGGATTGAAATCCGGCTTCGATACGCCGATGATACCGTCCGCCTCTGCGTTCACCATCATGCGCTGAAAACATTCCATCACATATTGCGGGTGACGGCAGGGCGTGGTCGGATCAAGCAACATGACGAGCCGGTAATTTTCGCCGTCTTGTTTTTCGACGGCCTCAAGCGCGTGCCGCAACACGGGCCACAACGGCGTGTCGTCGCGCGACAATTCGGGCGGCCTCAAGAAAGGAACCGACGCGCCGAACTTGCGCGCCACTTCGGCAATCTCTTCGGAATCGGTCGACACGATCGTCTTCACGACTTCGTCGCATGATTGCGCCAATAAAATCGAATGCGCGATCAGCGGGAGTCCGCAAAACGACCGCAAATTTTTCCCCGGCAATCCCTTCGAACCGCCGCGCGCGGGAATAATGGCGATCAATCCGGTCGAGGTATCCATCAGTAAGCGACGCGCACGTTTTTTTTCAACTTCGACGACCGGCGGGCCGCGTCGCACACGGCGAGAGCGCGCACACCGTCTTCGCCGGTCGCGAGCACAGACGATTTTTTATTTTTGAAAACCACGCGTTTGAACTCGTCCAATTGCGACTCGAACATCGCGTCGCGGTCCAAATCGAAAAGTTTTTCACCGGCGCGTTTCTTCGGCTCAAACAGGCAAACGGTCTCGGCCACGCCGTCCCATTCGAGAACGCCGTTCGAACCGTACGCGGCCATGCGGCGCGTGATCGGGCGCGATAAATAATCGAGCCGGATCGACACCACGGCCCCCGACTTCGTTTCCCACTGCAAATCCGCTTCTTCTTCGGAACGAATACCGAGCCGGCCGGAATTTCCGAGCCGCGCTTGCAGCGACTCCGGCCATCCAAAGATCCATCCCGCGTAATCGATCTCATGAATCAAATCACGCAACACGCCCCCTTCGGTCGGACGCGCCGAGTACGAATAACGATAATCGCGCGCGGGCCGCCATTCGGGCAGATAGGATTGGCATTCGATACGCACATAGTGCAGATCGCCGATGCGCGGCAACGCCCGGCGAAACGCGGCCAACGAATCGGAAAAACGCAACACACAACCGACGAACACGCGACGCCGCGCTTTTTGCGCGGCTTTTAAAATTTCTTTGGCTTCGGCGGCATC
>CAYXDS010000060.1:0-12220 GCA_964463805.1 uncultured Elusimicrobia bacterium
GGATGGAATGCGCGTGGTGGGAGAGCTGTTTGGCGCCGGCCAAATACAACTACCGTTCGTTTTGCAGTCGGCTGAGACGATGAAAGCGGCCGTTCGTTACCTTGAGCCCCATATTCCGAAAGTTGGCGGCGGAACCTCAAAGGGAAAAATGGTCATTGCGACCGTCAAAGGCGATGTCCATGACATCGGAAAAAACTTGGTAGACATCATTTTATCGAATAATGGTTATACGGTTATTAACTTAGGAATCAAACAGCCGATCGATGCGATTTTGAAGGCTGCTGAGGAACACAAACCAGATGTGATTGGCCTGTCCGGTCTTCTCGTCAAGTCCACGGCTGTCATGAAAGAGAATCTGGAGGAAATGAACAATCGGAACATCACCTACGATGTGATTTTGGGTGGCGCCGCGCTTACCCGTAAATTTGTCGAAGTCGACCTGCGTGACATATATAAAGGAAAGGTTTTTTACGCGAACGATGCGTTCGCCGGCTTGAGGTTGATGGATGAACTGGTTGGCGCTACGCCTGAAAAGAAATTGACCGGGTCTTATGGCGTTCGCAAAGAGCTGCTGACCGAACCGACAGCGGCTTCCTCAACGAAGTCCGCCGAACGCCCCAACGTATTGGTCAAGTCTTTGGTGCCGGCTGCCCAAGTTATACCGAAACCGCCTTTTTGGGGATCGCGGGTCGCTCGAGGCATCGATCTAAAAGAAGTTTTTCCGTTTATGAACGAGACCGCATTGCTGAAGGTCCGTTGGGGATTTAAACGCGTCCGAGAAAACACTCTTGAGGAATACAACCAAATGCTGGAGCAGAAGGTGTATCCGCTCTATGAGAAATGGAAGCAATATGCGGTGAGGGAGGGGATTTTCCAACCGCAGGTTGTATACGGCTATTTCCCGTGCCAGTCGGATGGAAACTCTTTGGTTATCTTCAATGAGGATATGAAGACCGAGCGGCAGCGTTACGAATTTCCGCGCCAGCCAAAGTCTCCCTATTTGTGCATTTCTGATTTCTTTCAGCCGCTCGGATCACCGGAAATGGACGTGATCGGCATGATGATCGTCACGATCGGCTCATTGGCCACGCCAAGAATTCAAGAAATATATAAGAGCAACCAATACACCGATTACTTGTATCTGCACGGTCTAAGTGTCGAAACGGCCGAGGCATTGGCTGAGTATTGGCACAAGCGCATGCGGTTGGATCTTCACATCGCCGATCAAGATTCGCCGAACAACCGTGATCTGTTCCAGCAAAAATATCAAGGATCGCGATATAGCTTCGGTTATCCGGCGTGTCCGAACCTTGAAGATCAATCGAAAATGTTTGATTTATTGGAACCGAAGCGAATCGGCATCGAATTATCCGAGGAATTTCAGCTACATCCAGAACAGTCGACGTCGGCCATCATCGTTCACCATCCCGATGCCAAATATTTTTCGGTCGACTAACCTTTTTTCGTAAGATCCGCCCCATGTTACAGACCATCATTCGCGTTTTCGCGGGCACGCGGAACGAACGAATCATCAAAAAAGTCCAGCCGATCGTCGAGCAGATCAATGCGCTTGAAACTCAAATTCAGCCTTTGAGCGACGACCAACTTAAGGCGAAAACCGGCGAATTTCGCGCGGCTTTGGCCGCCGGGAAAACTCTCGACGATATTTTGCCGGAAGCGTTCGCCGTTGTTCGTGAAGCGTCCAAGCGCACCATCGGTCTTCGCCATTTTGACGTGCAAATGATCGGCGGCATTGTTTTGCACCAAGGCAAGATCGCCGAAATGAAAACCGGCGAAGGAAAAACGCTCGTCGCCACGCTTGCCGCTTATTTGAATGCGCTTGAGGGAAAAGGCGTTCATGTGGTCACCGTGAACGATTACCTGGCCAAGCGCGACCGCGATTGGATGGGGCCCATCTATGAATTTCTCGGGCTGACTGTCGGCTTTATTCAGCACGACATGCCGCTGCCCATGCATAAAGAAATGCATCAGAAAGACATCACCTACATCACGAACAACGAACTCGGTTTTGATTATTTGCGCGATAACCTCGTGCGATCGGCCGAGCAACGTTCGTTGCGACCTTTTAATTACGCGATTGTCGACGAAGTCGACTCAATCCTCATAGACGAAGCGCGCACGCCGCTTATTATTTCCGGCCAGGGAGATCCCGCCACGCAGCGTTATTACGCCGCCGATAAGTTGATTCCGCATTTGACGGGTCGCTTCATCACCGAGAAAGAGGAAATTCAAGCCAAATACACAGGCGTTGATCTCGGAGCCGGTTACGATTTCATCGTGGACGAGAAGAATCACAGCGTGGTATTGACCGAACAAGGCATTCAGAAATGCGAACGCATGTTGAAAGTGCCGTCGCTTTACGACGATCTCGAAAACGAATGGGTGCATCACATTACGACCGCGTTGCGCGCGCACAATCTTTACAAGAAAGACGTGCATTATGTGATCAAAGACGGCGAAGTGATCATTGTCGATGAATTTACCGGTCGGCTGATGCCGGGGCGTCGTTGGTCGGACGGATTGCACCAAGCGGTTGAAGCGAAAGAACATATGCGCATTGCCGAAGAAAATCAAACGTTGGCTACGATCACGTTCCAAAATTTTTTCCGTCAATTTAAGAAGTTGGCCGGGATGACCGGTACCGCTCTCACCGAAGCGGACGAATTTTGGCAGATTTACAAACTCGACGTGGTGGCGATTCCGTCAAACAAAGTAAATATCCGCATCGATAACGCTGATCGCATTTTCCGAACCGAACGCGAGAAGTTCAATGCGATTGTCGGTGAAGTCGAAGAACTTTGGAAGAAAGGGCAACCGGTGTTGGTTGGAACACGATCGATTGAAAAATCCGAAGCTTTGTCGGCGTTGTTCCGACGCAAAGGAATTCCGCATCAAGTGTTGAATGCGAAATACCATCAACAAGAAGCTCAGATCATCGCGCAAGCGGGGCGCAAGGGAACGGTCACGATCGCCACGAACATGGCGGGCCGCGGTACCGATATTTTGTTGGGTGGAAATCCGCAAGATCAGGCTGAAGCCGAACTGGTGCGTTCGTTTGGCGGGCTTCACGTGCTTGGATCCGAGCGTCACGAGTCGCGGCGCATCGACAATCAGTTGCGCGGTCGTACCGGTCGCCAAGGCGATCCAGGAAGCTCGCGCTTTTATCTATCGCTCGAAGATGAATTGATGCGCTTGTTCGGATCCGAACGGATCTCGACCATCATGGGCAAGCTCGGCATGGAAGAAGGGGAAGACATTCAACATCCGTGGATCAACCGCGGTGTGGCCAACGCACAGAGCAAAGTCGAAGCGATGAACTTCGACATCCGCAAACAAGTTCTCGACTACGACAACGTGATGAACAAGCAGCGCGAAGCGATTTACCGGCTGCGCAATGCGATTTTGGACAAATCCGACATTACCGAACGAACCAAAGACATGATGGGCGAATCGATCGAAGATCAATTGGCCGTCGTTGCGCCGAAGAACGCCGATTCGAACAAATGGGATTTGGATACACTGAAAGCGTGGATGAAGACCTCTTACAACATCGAATGGAATGTGCCTTTCGAAGAAATCAACGGTCGTGAAAATCTTGAGGATCGGCTTAAGGAAGCGGTCAATAACGCTTATTCGGAACGTGAAAAAGATCTTGGCGTTGAAAATTTCGCCGATCTCCAACGCGGAGTGTTTCTTTCGATTCTCGATAGTGTTTGGGTCGAACATTTGACCTATCTCGAGCAATTGCGCAAAGGTATTTTCTTGCGCGCTTACGGGCAAAAGGATCCATTGATCGAATTTCAACGTGAAGGGTTTCGCTTGTTTGAATTGATGATGGTCCGCGTTCGCGATACGTTCCTTGAATATATTTTCCATATCTCCGAAGCGGCCGCCGAAGCTTCAAAAGCGCAGCATCGCCAAACAAAGATCTTCACGAGCAAGGCGGAGGCGGGGACGCCTTCCGCCGCCCCCACGGCGCCGACGAAACTCGAAACCAAGCCGAACGGCGTTCCGAGCGGCGTCGTTCCGCTGCCCGGTCAAGGCGCTCCGGCTCGAGCTGCGATTCCGGTCGAGAAAATCGGACGCAACGACGACTGCCCGTGCGGCAGCGGTAAGAAATACAAGAAATGTCACGGTAAATGACCGCGCTGATCGGCGCGATCGTTTCCGGCGTTCTATACGGCTTTTCGTTTCCGCCGCACCACTCTTCTTATCTGGCCTGGTTCGCGATGGTGCCGCTGTTTTATACGGCCACAACTTCCAAGCGCCAGTTGTTTCGAGACGGTTTTCTCTGCGGGCTCATCGCCAACCTGATCCTGTTCTTTTGGTTTTGGAAAACATTTAACGCCGCGCACATCGCGAAGGGTACCACGTTCAGCGCTTGGATCACGCTCGCTTCTATTCTCGCTCTATATTTTTCGGCGATTTCCTTTTTATACGGCCGGCTTGAGCATTCGCAGATTCGTCCCTGGCTGATTGCGCTTGCGTGGATCGTCCTTGAAACCGTTCGCACGCACATCCTTACCGGATTTCCCTGGGCCTTGTTCGGACACACGCAAGCGTACAATCGTCCGTTGTTGCAATTGGCATCGGTCGCCGGTGAGGCCGGCATTTCGTTTTTGCTGATGTTTTCAAACGCGGCATTGGCGGACTTTTTAAAAAGCAGACGCACACACACAGCCATTAATCTACTGCTCGCGGCTCACGCCATTCTTGGAATTCATTCATGGGGACGCAATCGAATCGCCGAGATGGATTTCGTGATAAGGCAATCACCAACATTACGAGTGGCGTTGCTGCAGGCAAACATCGATCAATATCAGAAGTGGGATGATGCATACGAAGCAGGCATCCGAAAAACTTACGATGAATTGGCCGTGAAAGCCGCGGAAAATAATCCGGACTTGATCGTATGGCCCGAGAGTGCCGTGCCTGGGTGGTATCCGAATCAACTTCCGTACGTATTTTGGGTTCGCTCAGTGGTGCAAAGGACGAAAACCAAACATTTGATCGGCGCGGTCACTTCGCATGACAAATCCGAATACAACGCCGCATTTTTAATCGGCGCCGATGGGGAAATGATCGCCGAGTACGACAAACAGCATATGGTTCCCTTCGGGGAATACATTCCGTTCGGTGGGGCGTTGAAGCGGTGGATTCCCTATCTCGGACAGCTCGGAACGTTTAACCGCGGAAACGGTCCGGTTCTATTTCATATGGCGGGAGCGACCGTCGCGCCGAACATTTGTTACGAAGCTATTTTTGCGGGTCTTGTGCAAAAATCGGCGAAAAATGCGGACGTCATCGTGAATATCACGAACGACGGTTGGTTTTTGGATACAAACGCACCCGAGCAGCATTATGTGACCAATCTTTTCCGCGCCGTTGAGACCGGGCGTTCGGTGATCCGCGCCGCGAACACAGGCATCTCGGCCGTGATTGATCCGACCGGACGCGAAATTATCCGTTCGCCTTTGCTGGTTTCCGGCGTTTATGAAGCGCGCGTGCCATTGCATCGCTTTCAGACATTTTTGTCTTTGTTATACTCCGATCATGTCACGAGAACTAAAAAACCAAATTGAGACGCTCTCCAAGAAAGTAGATGACATGGGGAGGTTTCTTTGACCTGCCCGGCAAGAAAGACATCGTCGCCCGCCTAGAACAAGAATCCGGTCATCCCGACTTTTGGTCGAACGCGCAGAACGCGAAACGCGTGATGCGTGAATTGGACACTGCACGCGCCGCCATAAAAACCGTCGACCAAATCCGTACGCAGCTTCAGGATTTATCCGCGCATTTGGAACTCGCTGAAGAAGCGAAAGATGAAGCCGAAGAAAAAGAAGTGGCGAAGGGGCTCTCTCAACTTAAAACCACGTTGGATGATCTCGAAATTCGCGCATTGCTCAACGGACCTCACGATAATTCCGACGCCATCATGACGCTGCACGCCGGCGCCGGCGGCACCGAAGCGGCGGATTGGGCGCAGATGTTGTTGCGGATGTATTCTCGTTGGGTCGAACGCAAGGGAATGAAGATGGAGATCACTGATATTCTCGAGGTCGATGGCGCCGGAATTCGGCGCGTGATGGCCGTTGTCAGCGGACCGTACGCGTTCGGACTGTTAAAGGCTGAGATGGGCGTTCACCGCTTGGTTCGCATTTCGCCGTTCGACTCGAACGCTCGTCGTCATACCTCCTTCGCTTCGTTGGACGTGATTCCAGAAATTGACGACGACATTCAAATCGACATTAAAGAAGCGGACTTGAAGATCGATACCTATCGCTCATCGGGCGCCGGTGGACAGCACGTGAATAAAACCGAATCGGCGATCCGCATTACGCACGTTCCGACCGGCGTCGTCGTCGCTTGCCAAAAAGAGCGTTCGCAGATTAAAAACCGAGAGACCGCGATGAAGATTTTGAAATCGAAACTGTTTGATTTGGAACAGGAGAAACAGCGCGCTGCGCTTGAAAAACATTACGATGAGCGCGGTCAAATCGCGTGGGGGCATCAAATCCGCTCCTATGTTTTTATGCCGTACCAACTCGTTAAAGATCTACGGTCCGACTATGAAACAGGCAATGTTCAGGCCGTTTTGGATGGGGAACTGGACCCGTTCATCAAAGCGTATCTTGATTGGAAGGCCACCAATAAAGATGCTACACTGCCGGCTTCCTAAGGAGGGATTGTGGCGAAAATACTTGTCGTTGATGATGAAAAAGACGTCGTTGAACTTCTTAAATTTTTGCTGGAGAAAGACGGTTATCAAGTGGTCACCGCTTTCAACGGACGCGAGGCGCTTGCCTCGGCCCAGGAAAACAACCCCGATTTGATTTTGCTTGATGTCATGATGCCCGAAATGGACGGTTATACGGTTCAAACCCAACTATTGGACATTCCGAACACAAAAAACATTCCCATTATCATTTTGACCGCAAAAGGCCAGCTTCGCGATGTGTTCGCAATGTCGGCCAACGTGAAAGCGTACATCGAAAAGCCGTTCGATCCGAAAACGCTTCGCACAAAGATCCAAGAATCGATCAAACCAAAATAATAAGGACGCCTCTCTCTCCGCCCCTCTTCCGGACGCGGAGGGGGATTTGCCGATAAAAATGAAACCGACACCACCATCGTCGACGCCCGAAACTTCGGTCGCCGTCGAACAACTGATTCAACAGCGCCGTGAGAAGAAAGACAAACTGATTGCGCAAGGAAAGACGCCGTACGGTCGTCGCTTCCAGCGCACGTTGAACCTGGCGCAAGTCCACGCCGAATACGACAAAAAAATTCCGCGGATTGAAGGCGACACTTCGTTCGTTGATCCAACTGTGTTGCAGTTGGCGGGACGTCTGATGACGCGCCGCGATCTCGGCAAACTATGCTTTGCTCACATCAAGGACCATTACGGTCAGTTACAACTGAAATTGAATACAAACGATCTCGGCGCGGAAACCTATAAAGAATTTTTGAAAGAAATCGATCTGGGTGACGTGCTCGGCTTGACCGGTTCGATGTGCCGCACAAAAACCGGCGAACTTACTCTGCAAGTGAAGACCTTCGAAATCCTATCGAAATCTTTGCGTCCGTGGCCGGAGAAGTTTCATGGCATGACCGATGTTGAAATGCGTTCACGCCAACGCGAACTTGATCTTGCGACAAACCCTGAAAGCAAGGAGCGGTTCTTGAACCGTTCGCGCATCATTAACTCGTTGCGTCGCACGCTCGGCGATGCGCAGTTCGTCGAAGTGGAAACGCCGCTCATGCAGGCCGTTCCCGGCGGCGCCGCCGCGAAACCGTTCATCACGCACCATGAGACGCTCGATATGCAGCTTTACATGCGCATTGCGCCCGAACTTTATTTGAAGCGGCTTATCGTCGGCGGTTTTGACCGCGTTTACGAGATCGGCCGCGCGTTTCGCAACGAAGGCATCGATACGCGGCACAATCCCGAATTCACGATCCTTGAATCGTACCAAGCGTATGCGGATGTGAACGACATGATGGACTTGGGCGAAAAGCTGATCCAAAACGCCGCGAAAGAATTGAACGTGACCACCGTGAATTATCGCGGCGAGACCTGCAACATTCAGGAACCGTTCGACCGCTCATCGCTCATCGATTTGTTTAAGAAGTTTTTGGACCTGGACATGGTTGAGCTTTGTAAAACGAAGAAGTGGACCGAAGCGGCGATCTCGAAAGGTTTGAAAATTCCGAAAGACGCCACCGAACGAAAGATCTTCGATCTCCTGTTCGATGAACGCATTCTCGTTCATTTGAACAAACCCACTTTCGTTCTCGATTATCCTTCCGCGTTTTCTCCTCTGGCGAAAACGAAGCCGAGTGAGCCTTTGTTGGCGGACCGGTTTGAGTTATTCATCGCGAAAGAAGAAGTGGCCAACGCTTACACCGAACAGAATGATCCCGATGAACAACGTCGTAAGTTTTCCGAAGAGTTGGCGAAACGCCAATCGGGCGACGAAGAGGCGATGCCGAAGGACGAGGAGTTTATCCTCGCGCTTGAGCATGGATTGCCGCCGACCGGCGGACTCGGCATCGGAGTCGATCGTTTAACGATGATCTTGACCGGCTGCGCATCGATCCGCGAAGTGATCTTGTTCCCGCTGCTGAAACCACAGTAGACATGAAACGGTAATGGCCGCGGAATTTTATCTCGCCTGCCGTTATCTCACGAACCGACGCCAAGGCGCTTGGGGTTGGATGATCGGTTGGCTTGCTACCGGCAGTGTCGCGCTCGGCGTCGCCGCGTTGATCATCACGTTGTCGGTCATGACCGGATTTCGTGAAGACATTCGCCAGAAAATTCTCGGCGTGCAACCGCACGTGATCCTCACTTCCTTCACCGGACAACTCAGTTATTCGGACAACATCAAAAGCGTTTTAAGCGCCGAACCGCAGGTCGAAACGTGGGCGCCTTATGTGTCGGGACAAGTACTGATCGGTCACGGCAGTCAAAGTTCGGGAGCGATGATCAAAGGCATCGATGCCGAACACGAACCGCTCGTTGCGAATCTGCAGAATAAACTCGTCAAAGGTCAGTGGGCGAATCTGTCGGCGTCCGGTGATAAGCCACACATTTTTCTTGGCGTCGAACTCGCACGCAATCTTGGCGTACGGCTCGGCGATACGATCTGGATCATCACGCCCGGTTCGATCAATGTCACCGCGTTTTCGGTGCCGCGCGCGCACTTGTTCATCGTCTCCGGTCTCGTTCAGTCGGGGTTGTATGACTACGATACTTCGTTAGCTTACATTGACTTAAAAGAAGGTCAGCAACTCTTCGACATGGGAACGACGATTTCCGGCGTTGGGATTCGGATTAAGGATGTCGAGCGAGCGGATAAGCTCGCGAAATCTCTGCAGGTTCGTTTCGAGGGAGCCTATTGGGTTCGTTCGTGGCTTTCGTTGAACCGAAATTTGTTTTCGGCGCTCAAGCTCGAAAAAACCGTCATGTTCATTATTCTCACGCTGGTGACGCTGGTCGCGTCGGTCATGATCGTCAGCAATTTGTTGCTGTCGATCACACAGAAAATAAAAGAGATCGGCATTTTGCGCGCAATGGGCGCGACGGGTTCCGTGATTCATCGGATTTTTCTCTTTCAAGGAGCGTTGATGGGAATTGCCGGGACCTTGATCGGCGCGATGCTTGGCGTAACTATTTCTTTAATTTTGGCGCACACAAATTTTATTCGCCTGCCGGCCGATGTCTATTACATCGATCGATTGCCGATTCGAATCGATTTAAGCGACGTGTTAACCGTCGTGATTGCAGCGTGCGCCATCGTGATTGTGGCCACTTTATACCCGGCTCGCCGCGCGACCGAGCTTGACCCATTGGATGCGATCCGTTATGGCTAACGCGCTCGAACTGAAATCGATATCGAAATCATTCGGATCGCTCGAGATATTGCGCGGCCTCGATTTTTCTTTGGCCGAGGGGGAATCCGCGGCGATTTTGGGTCCGTCCGGCGCCGGTAAATCGACGCTGCTTCATATCGCGGGAATGATGGAACATCCGACGACCGGTTCCGTTGTGATCGGCGGGCGCGACATGTCGAAACTTTCGGATGCCGAGCGCGCGAATGAAAGATTGAATCACATCGGTTTCCTTTTTCAATTCCATCATCTACTGCCTGATTTTAACGTTCTCGAAAATGTTTTGATTCCGGCTCGCTTGGCCGGCGACGATTTGAACGCGGCGACCGATGAGGCTCGCCGGCTGCTTGATCGCCTTGGGTTAAGCGAACGACTTACGCATCGTCCGCATCAATTGTCGGGCGGCGAGCAACAACGGGTTGGATTGGCGCGCGCGTTGATTCGAAAACCGAAATTACTTTTATGCGACGAACCGACCGGCAATCTGGACCAAACGACCGCGTTGCATGTATCCGATTTGATTTTCACCGAAGTTCGCCGTGAGCGCGTGGCGACCATTGTCGTTACGCACAACGACGCGCTGGCGAAGTTGGCTGGAACCGCGTATCATCTCGAGCAAGGAAAATTTCACTAATGAAGGAGCGCCGCGAATGTCGGAAATAAAAATTTATCTGGACGGGAAATGGGTGCGTCGTTCGGACGCAAAAGTTTCCGTGTTCGATCATGGCCTGTTGTACGGCGACGGCGTATTCGAAGGGATTCGCGCGTATCACGGTCATGTGTTTCGTCTGCGCGAGCATTTGATGCGACTCGAACGATCGGCGTCGTTAATCTCATTGAAGATTCCGATGGCGCTCGCGAAGCTGGAGCGGATCGTCAATCTGGCGATCAAGAAAAACAAATTAACCGACGCTTATATTCGGTTGTTGGTGACGCGCGGCGCCGGAGATCTTGGGCTTGATCCTCGCGCATGCCCGAAACCCAGTGTGATCGTCATCGCGGATAAGCTGCGTCTGTTTCCGGCCAAGTGTTATGAAAACGGTTTGCGGGCGATCGTAGCGAAAACGCGTCGAAATTTCGCCGCCGCGCTCGACCCGAGCATAAAGTCGATGAATTATTTGAACAATATTTTGGCCAAGATCGAAGCGAATCGAAAGAATGTGCCTGAGGCGATTATGTTGAACGCGGACGGGTACGTGTCTGAATGTACGGGCGACAACGTTTTCCTTATAAAAGGAAATACGATTATCACACCGCCTGTGTCGGCCGGCGTTTTGGTCGGCATCACGCGCGGGGTCGTGATCGAGATTTTGCGAAAACAAACGAACTTTAAATTTAAGGAACAGTTGTTTCGTCCGGCCGCGCTTTTTTCGGCCGATGAAATCTTTTTTACCGGTACCGCCGCTGAAATCATTCCGGTGACGCGCATCGACAACCGCCGCATCGGCAATGGAAAACCGGGGCTCGTTACCGCTCAACTCATATCTTTGTTTAAAGAGTTGGTTCGCAAGGAGGCGCGGCTTTAATAAATGAAGTGCTCGCAGTGCAAAACAAACGAGGCCAGCGTTCACTTTACGGCGACCGTCAACGGTCAGTCGGTTAATCTCGAGTTGTGCGCCGATTGCGCGAAGACCTCGGGTTTTAATTTATTCACGTCACCGTTTAATTTTGAGCCGAACGCTCTTCCGGCACTGAACGATGTGATGGACTTGCTTTCCAACTGGGCTTCGAAGTCCAACCAAAAAGCCGACGTCCGGACCGCTTGCCCGGTTTGTCATTGGACCCTTGAAGATTTTCAGAAAACCGGTCGAATGGGATGCGGCGAATGTTATCTGCACTTCGAAAACGAAACTCAAAACATTCTCAAGAAAATTCATGGCAGCACCGCGCATAAGGGGAAAAAAGCGCCTGCGGAAGTCGCAAAACTTAAAACCAGAGATCGCGATAAAATATTGGGAAAATTGCGGGCTGAACTTAAAAAAGCGGTCGAGACCGAAAATTATGAAGCAGCGGCCGCTTTTCGAGATGAGATCCACAACTTTGAAAAGAAAAAATCATGACGAAATCTGATTTCGCTCCTTGGGCTTCCGGACCGCCGAGTTGGATTACTTCACGTAGCGAGGACTTTGATGGCACCGTGCTTTCTTCCAGGATTCGGCTCGCGCGAAATTTTCTCGGCGTGCCATTTCCACATCACGCTTCGACCGCTCAACAAAAGAAAAGCCTCGAATCGGCGCTAGAGACGTTGAAATCCTGCGATGTCATCGAAAAACACTCTTCGTTTCGACTGGGGCAATTGACGCCC
>CAYXDS010000061.1:0-12045 GCA_964463805.1 uncultured Elusimicrobia bacterium
TATGTCGAAGCCGACGCTCGCGACGAGAAAATGTCCGATAATTTTCTCGCCTCGCTGCGCCATTCAAAATCCGCGGTCCTCGTCACCGGCGGTTTCCACTCGAAGGGCATCGATCAACGCTTATCCGACGCCGGCATCACGGTCGTCTCATTCACGCCGAAACTCACGAAAGTCGATACGGCCAACGGATCCGCGTACTTAAGCGTGTTCACGCAAGAAAAAGCGCCGCTTGAAAAATTATTCGAAGGGGAAAAACTTTTCTTATCGCCCGAGCAAGCGACGGCGGGCCTGCAAGGTGAAGCGGCTGCGTTGACGGCTGGGGTGGTCGGATTGACCGATCCGAAAAAAGGGGTCTCCGCATTCCGCGCGCTTGCACCCGCATTGAAGAACGCGATCGTACGTGTGATCAAAGCCGGCGCGAACGCGGTCAAAGTATTGATCTTCCTCGCGAAAGGCGCGGTCGACGTGCGGCTCGTCGTTGACACGAACGACATTCGAACCGTTGAAGCGTCAGAGCCGAATTTCTTTGAGAAAATGTCGGCCGCTTTCTCGGCAGAAGCATGGAAGCTCAAATTGTTGCGGCCGTCGGTCGCGCTACTTCACTTGGCGGTTGTCGCTCTCCATGATGGATTGCGCAACCTGTCTCCATTGTCGATCGCGTTTCCGTTGATGGCATTGATGGACGACACTGGCTTTATGTTCTGGGCGATGATTGTGATGGTCTTTTTTGGGGTCGTGATGAATTTCGGAATTAATGAGAATATACCGTCTTCGGCGAATCCCAAGGCGCGGACGCTTGCCATCCTTCGAAATATCGGCGAGTTCCCACTTGATCAATTAACGACGGCCTTGCGGAAACGGGCGCTGGTGCCGTTTTCGTCAGACCAATTGACACTTGCGATCCTGCAAGGATTTGAAAAGCTCGACGCCGAACGGCGACAAGAAATCATTAGCGTATTTAAAGATGACGCGGGTTCGAAACGGGCGCTCGAGGCGTTGTTGCACGTGCATCGCATGTTGATTATGCGCGAAACGGTAACGGCGGTGCGGGAGGGAGAACTCTTACCAAACGTACTGGCGCAACGCGAAGAATTTATGGCGCGCGTCGCGTCGGCAAGCCCTGAGTTGCGCGTGGAACTGCGCGATAAGCTGATTTTCGATCTGATTACCTATCAAACGCCGGTCACGTTGGTTTTAAAAACGGCCGAGCTTTCCGCGTTCTATAACGATCCGTTGAGTTTAAACGCCATCGTCAATCAAATCATTTCCGTGTTGCAAGCCGATTCTCGACCTGTCCGTGAAAACATGATCTTTCAAACGTTGATCGCGCTTGGAAATACCGGTGATGTGCGCGACTTCGTCGTAGCCCGATCCGTTTTAAAGAGATTTATAAACACATCGTTGATTGAGCCGGATGACATGCCGCCGTTTCATTTATCCGAAAAGATGCTGCAGCAAGCATTGCTTTTGCGCGATGCGATCGTGTTTCATTGTCTACGCGCTTTTTTAAGAGACATCCCGATTTATAGTCGCCGGTCACTTCGCGATCCTCTCACCTCCGTTTTACTGGGCTCTTTGTTGATGTCGCGTGCGGAGTTGCAGACGGCGGCGCGAATGTTCGGCCATACATTGTTGATGTGGCCGAATGTAAAAAGGGAGTTTCTTGCGATCGGCGGCATCGTTTTCGAACGAGCCGCCGATGGTTCACTCGAAATCGGCGGCTCCGGCCTGGTGTTGGCCGATGGTTTGTTCGCGCTGGAACAGGCGTTGCACAATGGTCTTTCCTATGGTGATCATCCTTGGGTTGAACAATATTTGGACGACGTCATCGAACACGGTGAACTTGAAGATCAAGCGAAACGGTTGCGACACACCTACGGCAAAACTGTGCCGCTGTTCGCATCCGCAATAATTTTCGCGGACCTGTTGCCGGCGCCTTATCAGGACCTCTTGCCGGTTTTGATGCTGATCGGCGCGGCCATGCTTATCTTCAAACTTCTCCAGATGGGCGTTACGGAATTTTCATCGGTTTTTTACAGAGCACCTCCGGATACTGAGCGCGATATTCGAATTTTATTGAACGGAATAGCGAAAGGAGCCACCGATTCGATCGAATGGTTGGCCGCCGCCGAGCGCGTGCGATCGAGCCAAGATTTAGGTGCCGTCAAATATCTGAAACAAGCGTACGCGTATTTGCCTGATGATCGAAAAGCGTGGATCGACGACATGATTTTCCAAATCTCGCGCAACAACTCCAAAATCACCGGCGCATTTTTGGGAATCATTGAAGATGCATTTGTACGGTTTTTGAATGTCAAATGGATATTGAATGGTGTCGTTCGCGATTCCGTTGGCGAAGATCTGTTGTTGCATATTTTGCAGATGCGGTTCCCATCGGGTCTGGTTGTCGCGGATCTCGGAATTTCTTCAGGTCAATTAAGCGCGCACCTTTTTCAGTTGTTGTCCCAAACGGCGCCAGGCATCAAAGAATATGTCGGCATCGATCTGGCGACACGGCTAATCTTCCTCACGGATAAAGACGGCGCCAAGGCGGTTTTCAGCGACGAAGGCTTGCTTTTGCAAACGAAAGTGGAAAACGCCGACTCGCTGAAGAGATTCCGCCTCGCTGCAATAAGCGCGATGCCTGAGGTGAAAGCGCTTGATCCGGCGATCCATTACACCGACAAAGTATCCGTTCCGGCCGGAATGCGGCTTGTGGAAGTCGTGAACACGCTGCACGGCGACGTGGCCGAATTAATGAAGAAAGATCGCCGATTCAATGTTAGGCAAGAAGACATTCGCCGCGGATGGCCGAAGAATCTCCGGCCCAATCTCGTCATCGCGTCCAACATTCTCGTGCCGATTTATTATTCGGCGGACGAAATAACGGCCTTGTTGCAGAAGATCGGAAGAAACCTCCAAAACGGAGGTTTATTGCTGGTCATCAACAGCCTACGGTTCGACGCATTCAGCTCTCCGGCCCCGGCGTACACTGTGTTTGAGCGTCGCGGCGAACAGTTCGTTGTGGTCGGTTACTCGTTGTATCCGGAACATTTTGTCGGATTTTCGACGGACCGCGTGTATTCGGAAATTTCTCTAAATTCCGAAGCGGCATATGACTCGATGTTTGGATTCGAAGCGGGTCTGTTCGCATTGTTGATTTCAGGAATTTTCAGCTTTGTGTTCGGTTTCAATTGGCCGACGGTTTTTCTAATGGGCGCATTGATCGCATTTGCGGTGTCAATTTTCAGGCTGACGCCGACGCATGGTGCCGCCGAGCGCAACAACGACGTGTGGCAACGTTTGAGCACGTGGAAACAATTGATGGAGGCGTTGGAAGCTCTTTCAGAACATGAACGCAAATTGGATGCGATGTGGGATCAGCTTCTGCCCGAAGTCCGCAGGGAAGTGGCGAACTTGGATGAATTTTTTCAATCGTGGCTCCGTGATAATCAGACGCCGCGCAGTTTCAACAAACGCAACGATTTCATTCGGCTGGCCCGCCAATTCTGGCCGTACGTTTCGTCGTTCCCGCTCAAACAACAATTGTTGAATCTTCGAAATCGTTTCGTAAAAGTATTGGCTCCCGAAAAACCGATGCAGCCGGTTCAAAATGAGGGCGTATCCGCCGAACGGTCACAAAAATTGCTCGAGGCGTTGTCGATCGGCAAGCTCAGTCTGGAAGACACCGTTATTGTCGGCGTCGATCTCCCGATGCATTTCATGAGCTACGATCCGCTGACGCGCCGCGGCAACTTCTACTACGCGGATGGACCGAAAGGCGTTATTTACGTTTCGAATCAATTGTTGGACTCGTTGCACATCGACGATGTGGAAGAAATGTCGTTTCTGTCGGACGTGTTGAAAGAAGGTTTGCGCGCGCTGATGCTGCAGCAACTGGTCGAGAAAGTCGATTTTCGGATGTTTGGCGAATGGGTTTATATTCTCGTCACCGAACTCACCGAGTTCAACCATGCGATATCGCGTAGGAACCCGCAATGGGCAGATCACAAGAGAATAATTCTTCGTTTCCGTGAGCTTGACGAAGAATTCCGCGAGAAAAAATTAAAACACCGGATCGACGCAATCATCGAAAAAATTCCGTCGGACGTCGAAGCGCTGCAGCGACGCGAAGTGGCGCTCAATTTGTTGATCTCGAGTCCGGAACCGCTGACGACCGCCGAACAACGCATGGTGACCGCGCTGCGTTCGGGATTACGCGATGCGTATGAACGATTGACGCGCGATTACAATGAATTGGCGTTTCTCGAAGAACAAATGGGGTGGTTCGACCGCGCTCGAAAATCATTTTTGCGTCAAATCGACGGCATCCTCGGTGTGCAGCGTGTCGACTGGCCGGGTCTTGCGCCGGCCTCGATCCAAAGCCGCAAAGTATTTACCTATTTGTGGAGCGAGGAGATCCGTCTTTTCCTCGCCGCATTGAAAGTTTTCCTCGCCGAGCCGTTCATCCCAGGCACGTCGTATACGTTGGGCACGAAGATTCGACCCGAACAATATCCGCGTGTGCTCGAAGACGATGAACGCGAAATATTATTGATTGATGCAATCGATCCGTTTATTAACTTTTTCCGAACGAGATTCTTAACCGTGTTGCGCGAACAACGGTCAGTCGCAAGTATGAAGGAACGTTCGGTGTTGGATGATGCGATAGCTGAGGTTGAAGACCTTTTGACGCAAGTCGAACGTCGGATCGCGTTGCGCACCGGTTTGTTCCGAGCACTGAACATCCGCGCCGAAAAATCCGGTCAGCCGTTCGAGGACGATGCTCGTGTGGCGGCGCTTGTTACCCGAGCGGTTCCGTATCACAATGAAGTCGTGTTGATCGATAAAAACGACACGGCGAGGACGTCCACGCAAAGGCCGGGATTGTTCGTGGTCACATTGACCATTCAACATGATCAAGAACCGACGCTGACGCTTTCGGTGGAGAGAGAAATTCCGTCAGAGAGCCATTTGAGGAGAGTATTGCCGGCGTTGCGTGAGCGTCTCTCAGCGTTTGCGCGCACGCATCAAATAAATTTTTCCGATCAAGTCGGCTCGCTTCTCTACCGGCGCGCGCTCACGGAATTTGACGAACGCCACATCGCGGCCGTGCTTGAAGAATGGTCCCGACGCGTTGATCGCCTTATGACGAATACGTTTGCGTCGGAACGGCCGGTTGCGGACACATTCGATGAGATTGAAGTCCTGCGCCAGCTCATAATGAACGACGTGACGGTCGAACTCGTCAGAGAGATTCTCGGAGAAATTTACATCAACCTGCCTGAATCCGTTCGGGATACTGACGCGACGTTCGCCGTGGCGATCAGCGATGTCGAAGGAAAACTCGGTAAAGAAAGCGTCGAAAATATCGTGATGGAATTGATGCTCGTACTCGAAGTGGTCGACGAACATATGGAGCGCGCGTCCTCGCCAGGCCTGCTTGTTTTCCGCACGGCGATTGAAGGCGCGCACCATTTGATGGTAAGGCTTTCGAGCCGGACCTTCGCGTTCGAGCCTGTGGCAGCCGTTTTCATTGTTTCCGGGCTCGTGATTACGTTGGGTGTGTCGGGCGTGATTTGCCTCGCGCTGATCGGTCTCGGCGTTTGGGTGGTGTTAAAGTACAAGAAATTCTTCTTGAAGCGGATAAAGCTTCGGGATTACATGCCGCCGACTGCCGATTTGATTCCGCGCCGCGCGTTCGAGTTGCTCGATAACGACGGCGAGCTCACTGACAAAGACAAGACCGAACCGATAATGGATGCCTCGTTGTTGTTCGCGATCGCGTTTGTGGCCGATCAATGGTCGTGGGGTGTGCAATCGGCGGTCGTCGTGTTTCTCGTTCTTTATTTCGTCTGTTCGCAACGGATCGTCGGTGACGTACAAAAGTTAACCGCGGAAGAAGCGGTCGCATTGGCCGAAAAGGCGCTGGCGAACGGCGAAATAAATTTCATCGGCACACCGGATGAGCGGCAGTGGAATTCGCGCGAGTTCGTGCCATTGCCGGTCACCGGCAATGTGACGACGCCGCAAATTTTCGCGATGGCGCGTGCGGCGTTGCGAAGATTCGGTTCCGCCCAGCGCTTCAGCGTGTCGATCGTCGACGTTCGCTTTACAAGGGATGGGAAAGAAAAATCGTTCGAAAAAGTTTTCACGATCTATCCTGCGGATTCTTTTTCATTCTCGTCATTCGCGATGGCCGCTGTCGCCGCACCGCTATTCAATCCGTTATTCGCACGGGTTGATGATAGGCCGGGATTATTGGGCAGTTTGTTATGGTCGGCGGGTATCGTTTTAGGCGCTATTTTCCTATTCGTCATCACGAGCATCATTTATATGCTGATTTCGGGAAAAGAGATCGAATCCGAAAAAGAGAAACAGCCAAAGAAAAAAAACAAGCCGGCGCCTGTCAACGCGCCCGCTCCGTTTCCAGCGCCGAGAGTTAAAGAGGCGGCTCCAGCACCGGAACAAAAGACGGAACCGAAACCCGAGCCAATCGGGGATTCCGGTCTCGGTTTTTTAAACGGAGCAGTCGTTGTTTTGTCCACGCTGGCGCCAGCCGAAACGTGGGGGGAAACGCCGTTTTATCGGACACCGTCTGGCTTTTATGTGAATCCTGAGGAAAAGTTTGCACTCGTTCACGAGGGCAGTGAATTACTTGAAACTGTTGATGACCACGATGTCTTCGATAAACGAAACAACAAATTAGAAAAGCTTGGAAAAACCGAATTTTATGAGACGGACCGCGGCCTCATCACGTTGAACAACGATCGAGCGATGCGGTTCGGATCCGACAAATCCGGTTTGGTGCGGCGAGAATCCGATAAAAAAGTTTTGTGGATCGCGAGCGGCGGCGAAGCGCAACCGTTCGTTGACAGCGAGCTCTTCCGAGGTCTCGACGACGTTTATTACAACGATGCAGGGAAACCCGGAACCGTCGTGTTGAACCGTGTCGTCATTCGACCCGGTGATAAGAAAGCGTTTGCTCTGGGCACGGGTCGTTTGATTTCGCCGGAGCCGAACGGACTTTACCGGTGGGGAAGGAACGAACTGTTTTCGGCAGATGGGAAAGTTTTTCGGGAGATTCCGAACTCGTTGTTGCTCGAATCCGACGGCCGCGTGTTTCGATCGGACAATCTCTCGGAAGTTCATGCGCTTGGAAAAACCGGTTATTATCCGACGCCGCCCGAAGGCCGTTTCGTTACGCTCAATGGCGAGATCGCCGATGAAATTCCAACGATCCGTTTGTTGAAGCTCGGCTCACGATTATTGGACCCCTCGACCGGCCGCGAATATTCGACGTTCGGCTCCTCTCCGAAGTTTGTGCGGATCGGCGACGAGGTGTTCGATTTGAAGGGCAATCGTACGAAACGCGCGGGCTTGCTCGACGTGGTGATGTTGGAGGGACAGGCGTACGACCGCAGGAGCGGAGCGTCGTTGGTTACGTTCGCGAACGGTCAGGCGTTCTGGTACGGACAAAAATGTTACGGCTTGACCGGCAAAGAGCTTGAACCTTTCGGCGAATCGAAATTGCGCAAGCTGCCGAGCGGAAAAGTCGTTGACCCCGAGTCGGGCGAGATCTTGGAGTCGTCCGCCAACGGCTTCTATTCGCATGGAAACGAATTCTATGCGGCCGATGGTTCGCTCTTAAAGAAAAACGACGCGCTTGGCGCGTTCATCGATGGAGAGGGCAACGTGTATCGCCAAAGCGATAAGGCGCAGCTCGAAGAATTCGGCAAAAGCCGATTTTTCAAGATCGGTGAAAACGAATACATGAACTTGCTCGGTCAAAAGGGAAAAGTGTTGCCGGATTCCAATCTGATCCTGAATGAAGCGACCGGCATCGTTTATTCGAATTTGGCATTCGGCAAAGTGATCGCTCAAATCGGAACCAGCGGCTTTTATAAATCCGACAAGGATCAGCTTTACTACACCATTGAAGGTCGTGCGCAAGTGTTGACAACCGACGATGGCGCCGTGATCCGGTTCAAGAAAAAAATGTTCACGTCGAACGGCGACGCGATTCCGCAAATCGCGGACAGCGGCATCTATCTTTACAAAACGTATTTTGATGAAAACGGCGTGAAGGTCGAGGAGCGCGGCCAGTTGCTGGTGAAAAACGACAAATCAATCTACACGCGAGAAGGCCAGCTCGGCCAACGCATCGGCGCACTCGTAAAAATCCCGCATCAGCATTTGTTGTTTGCGACGGGTACCTATGCGAAGGCGATCGCGCATTCGGGTCTTTATTACGACAGCGCCGAGCGCCGCGCCTATCACGGTGATGACGGCGCAGAAGCCTCGCGACTCGCCGAAGGTGAACTGTTCCTGACCCGCGACGCGCGTTACGTCGATAAAAATGGAGTCGTGGCGGATCGGATCGCCGATGTTGCCGTGGTTCATAAGGTCACCAAAAAAGTTTATTCATTGACCGACGCGCCGGTGAAGGAAATTCCCGGCACGCGTCTGGCGATCATCGGCGCGACGGTTGTGAACGCGGAAACGCTCGAAGAAGTTCTGCCGTTGTCCGATTCGGTTCCGTTGTACGCGTACGGCGGCGACTTCTTTCACTTGAGCGGTAAAAAAGCCGAGCGCGTGCCGGACCTCGGATTGCTGATCGATGAGAGCGGCCGCGTTATTGATACGAGCAAGAAGAAACACTTGAACATGCTCGCGGGCCGGAAAGTTTTTAAGTGGGGTGGCTTGTATTACGGTCGCGACGGCCAAGTTGTCACTGTATGGGACACGGTGGGACTTGTGAGATTAAAAAAAGATCTCGTCGTAAAGCTCGCGGATGGCGACGTGGTGAAAACCGTCGGCGACAGCGGCCATTATGAATTCGCCGGCCAATTTTATGCGATCGATGGCGACACTCTGCGCGTCGCCCAAAATTACGACGCTCTCGGTTTCTTCGTATCAGACAAAGAACAGCGTGTTTATTTAAAAAGCGGAAAGTGGGCCGTCGAATTCGGCTCCACCCGGTACTTCCAAACCGCGAATGGCGAATATCGAAATCTGGAGGGAAAACTTCTCGAGAAGATCGGCTCGATCTACAAAGCGGGCGACGATTACTACGACAAACTCGCGTTTAAGTTGGTTCCGTTCTCGGATTGGGCGGTCAAGCGCATCGGCGATCAGAAAGTATTCCGCACGTCTGACGGTCAGCCGGTCGAATTCGAAGCGGGCGACGTTGAGTTGTGCGTGAACGGTAAAAATTACTACGACCGCGCCGGCAACATGATGGTTAACCTGCCGATCGAAGGCCTCATGAAGACGCCGGACAATCGGGTGCTCAGCCAAACGTCGCGAAAATATTTAACGTTGGTCGCCGGCGGTAAAGCATTCAAGTGGCACACAAAATATTACGACATTGACGGAAATCCGGTCATTTTCATCGGAGAGTCAGGTCTTGCCCGTTTGCAAAATAAAGATGAAGTGATCGTTTGGGCCGATGGGACTAAAGTGGAAGGCCGTGTTCTTGAGAAGGCGGGCATGATCGTCAACGGTCACACGGTCCGATATTTCGACGGCACGAAGCCGTCGATGATTCCGCGACGGTTCATTTATCAATCGAAAACCGGAGAGTATTTCGATGTTAACGACCAACTTGCCGAAAAAGTCGGCGACTGGGGCGTGGTTCGTCCGGCAGACAAAGTCGTTCTCGAGACAGCCACAGGCCACGAAATCCAACCGCATCCGAAAACCGGTTTTTACAAAGTGGACGATCAGTGGTACCGCAAATCCGGCGAGAAAATCAAACGCGTGGCCGCTTCGCCGTTCTTGCGTGACGGCGAGGATTTTATCCATGAAGAAACCGGCGATCGTTATAAGCAAGTGGCGAGACAAATCCCCATGTGGACGAACGAAACACAATATGTCGACGATCAAGGCCGGCCCGCCGAAAAGATCGGTTCACTGGACGTATTTAAAACTCCGGACGGCAAAGTGTTTGATTCCGCTTCAAAACGGTACTTGCGCTTGATCGCCGGCGGCCAAGGATTTGTCTTTAACAACACGCTCTATGATTTCAACGGCAACATCATCCCTCGACTCGGTCGTTCGGGGCCGGTGATTTTACCGGGTGGATCGGCAGTAAATTTAGCAACCGGCCAAAGTCTGGAAATGGTCGGCGAACTGGTTCGTAAGGACGATGGAAAGTTGTACAGCCCCAACAACAGAGTGGCTGTTCCGTTCGGCACCGGTTTACTGCGCGCGGGGAACGAATTTTTTACGCTCGCCGGAATTCGGGTGACGGTCAATCGCGCGATCGGTCTCGCGTTCAGCGACAAAAGCGCGTTCAAGATCAGCGACGGTTCACCGGCTCCCCAAATCGGACGCAGCGGCTTTTTCCAAGGGAAGCAGGGAAAGTATTACAACGCGCAAGGCGAAATCGGTGAACCGGAGACACGAGGTCTGGATACGGTACTCGTACGTGTTCCGTCGACCGGAAAAATCGTTAACGTTCATGATGGAACGGTCGCATGTCAAACCGGAGCGAACGGCGCGATCATATACGTATTCCCGTCCGGTATGTTGTTCGACCAAAATTACGATCTGGTATCGCCGTCGCATGATATGGCGTCGCGTTTGATGCAGATCTGGGTCGATTACACGATGGCGCGCGAAGGTATTCAAAAAGTTTTGATGTCGCTGACGCGCCAACACCCGGTGGAAATGCGCAACTACGCCAATGGATTTAAAGCGAGTCCGATCGGCAAGTGGTTGCTGAAACAAGTGCCGGAATCCGCGTTTCCACAAGTTCCGGATGTGCGTCCGTTGAATGTGTTTGAACAAGAAATTCTTAATGTCCTGGATGAATGGGTTCGATCCGGACGAACGTCTGCGACAGTTTATAGAGAACTGGTTGATATCGCCAAGAACGATCGCCGTCGCCGCTCTGTCGCCGAACGGCTGGAAAAATTCCAGAAAGCCTACGAACTAACGCCGGTTTTTATGGGATTGGTTCGCGGTCTTGAATACCGATTGCAAAAACAAAGGGAGAAAGAAGATAAGGACGCGAACTCATTCGGTTTTTATCTGGCGCTTTTATTAAACAAATCACCGGAAACAATCGTCGCTTGGGGACGCGTATCGATGAATCTTGAGGCGGCATTCTTGCTGGGACTTCCGCTAGCTTTTGTCGCGACGAAAGCGGTTCCGATATTCGCTCTTCCTATTATTATGGGGACTCTGCTGCTGTCGTTTGCGGTGCTGCACGCAATGCTTAAAAAAATGCTCGCAGCGCGCCGACCGCGTGGCGAACCGGTATCGTTACACAATTCATTTTCGTGGCATTTGCTGCATTTCCTTCCTTACCTGCCGTTCACTTTCACCTTGGTCCTTCCTACTTTTTCAATCTGGCTTTCAATCGTCGCCGCTTTGTTTGCTTACGCTTGGCATTTCCTTCTAGATGAAAGCGTGTTCAGTGAGATCATGCCGGAACAACAGCGTCCGAGGATACAGGCCCGTCGCGGATTCATTGCTGCAGTCACAGCCGCGTTGGTTGTTCGACCGGCGGTTCGCGCGGCCGCGCCTGCGATCGTCAAGCTACCGTTCGACGAAATCTTGGCCAAACTGCCGACCGCGAGCGACGTCGACCGTTCCCGTTATCTGCAGCGTCTGAAGATTTGGCATGTGAATCGCCGCGAGGAATTGTCAACGAAGCAATTGGAACGGATGTACGAGTTGCTCATGAAGGAAGTAAATATCGCAGGTCGTTATACGCCGAAGCAGATTCAAGAGGTACTGGCGATGTTGCGCGATGCGTCACGCGGCTGGCGCGTGGCGGCGCGTGTGTACGACGATGCGCCGTCCAATGTTCCTATCGTGAATCCGTTTTTCAGAGATCTGAACAGAAAGAGAGATTCGTTGATCGTTCAATTTTTAGCGGCCTCGCGCGATAATCGATTGCGTTTATTGCCGAAAATCATCGAAGTGGCTGAGCTCAACGGCGGAACGAATACGCTTGGATATGACACGGCCGACGCGATCATGGATGTACTGGAAGAACAGCCGAAAAATTTTGGTCATGTCGAGATGCCGCTC
>CAYXDS010000062.1:0-11889 GCA_964463805.1 uncultured Elusimicrobia bacterium
GGCTCGTTGCCGAATTGAAAAAATCCCACGTTCCATCGTTGATTTGGCCGGATGGACGCACCTCATTTAATCCTCGCAATGATTTGACCGGGATGAATGGGGAAAATAATCCTTCGCTTATGAAAATGGTTGCAGCGGAACTTGGTCGCGACCGGTTGTCCGCCGTGGTGGTTGTGGATCCGATGAATTTGGCGGACCAGAACGATTTTCGGCTGCATAATGTTTCGGATTTGATCCCGCAGCTTCCGACACAGTTCGGAATGGAAATCGAAGGGACAGAGCTTGCCTCGCTTCATTTCTTTGCCGATTTTGTCGAACCCTACCTTCATGCGTTTGACGGCTTGCTTTATTACGGCTCCAAGGATGACGACAACGACGGAGGCGACGATTCTTTTTGGAACCCACCGCCTTCCGGCCCCTCTAAAAAACAAAAAGAACCCGCGCCTTCCCAAAGAAAGAAACGATTGGCCGTCGTTGCTTCTCTCTCGGTCGTGACGGCCGCGTCGATAGCAATAGCCGCCATCATTCCATGGGCTGCTGTTGCCAACGATTCTTTTTTAACGATGCTGCTAAGTTTTCTGGTCGTGGGCATGCTCTGGACGCGTGCGCAGCGCAGCATTGAAGACAAAGAGGATGATGCATCAAAAGAATTATTTTTGGCCCAGAAGGCGTTGTTGTTGTCGATGAAAGGCGGCAATGATTTATTGCCGGCCCATGTGTTGTTGCTTGAATTGTTGTTGCACGTCGGCGCGATGCCGCAAGCCGAAGAGGGAAGCGTCATTTCGTTGGGCGGCGGTGCCGGAGATTTTTTCCTGGCCGACGCCGGCATGAGCGTTGTGAATATCGATAACCGTCCGATTGATCCGTTGGAAATGTTGTCTAACTTAGAGATGGCCCATCAGTTTAAATTGCCTCGCCGAAAACTCTACCGAAACTTCAGTATTGTTGAAGCCGACGTTTTGAAGGACACCGCGTCTGTTGTTGAATCCTTTTCATCGCAAAAGAGAAGTTGGACGCTTTTTCTTAAGTTCTGGGCTTATTTCTTTGATTTTTGGCAGGGGCGTATCTCAAATCGGAATCAGCTCTTTAACAAAATGATGACCCGGGTAATTGAGCAAATCAAACCAGTTAGCATCATCGTTATTGAAGCCGAGAAGCGATTTATACGGCGTTACGATCGATTGTTGCGATCGCTGGGCTATGTCGAATCGCTCGAAAAACTTTTGACACGAGCGGATGCCAGGAACGCTTTGCGACAAATTTCCAATGAATTGGAATTGGTTGAAGTTCAAAAACGACCACCGTTTAATTTGGCACTCGGTGGATCTCGGCCGAGAGTTTATTTGCCGGCTGATAGCGCGGGTGTATTGCGGGATGGCCGAATTCCAGCGGGCGATTCGGGTTCTCTTACAACAACGGGTGTTTACCGTTTGGCCGAACGTGTGTTGCGTCGATGGGGTCTCGATTTGTCCCTTCCACTTTATGGCGTTCTCCGAGCCATTGTCGCCCAGATTTTCCTGGCGTTTCATGTCGAAGCGGGCCGCGTTTATCGGGTCGGCGTTAAAAAGTTTTTTAATGATCACGGAAAAAATCAAACCATGCGGCAGAAGATTTCACGGTCGGTCGGAATTGGGTTGTTGTTCGTCGGGCAAGCTTCTATTCCGTTTCTAATTTTCTTCGCAGCTTTTGGTGTGTCGTTGGTGGTTGTCGCGTTCGGAATCATTTCCGCGGTCGTGACGATGCGATCGTTCTATCTCGCGAGTCAACGCGGCCGCGCGCCGCCGTTGAGTGTTCGGATTCTTGCGGTTCCCGCGAAAGTTGGCGAGATGATCGTGCATCTCGGCTTCAATCTTTTGTCGGTTCTTAGTTTGGGATTAATCACATCTTTGACGCTTGGGAAATCCGGTCCCGCTTCGGGTTCACGCTCATTTGATATCTCCGCTTCGAGTCTGCTTCAAAACCTTGGCGTGACGATTATGGTAGGTAGTTATTGGGGCGGCGTGCTTTTAGGTGAAGTCGGTATGACAATGTCGGCGCCGGCCGCGTTTGCGCTTTCCGTAGTTGGCTCGAGCACGTTTGTATACACGATTTTCTGGCTACATAAGTTTTTCGATTTGCGTCAGCGCGCCGCCACTCAAGCGAAGTTTAAAAACACCGCGTTCGATGAAAGAATGGTTCGACTTGTGCCTTATCTGCCGATCACCGTGTTGGGACTTATGGGATTGGGCACTTTTTCAGTTGGCGTTACGAAAATCGTTTTCACCGTTGTTTGGGTGATATCTTTATTCGCCGCGCTTGTGCTCCAGCTTTTCCCATCCTATCGAATCCCCGGTCGTTCGGTGGAAATACGGACTCTTTTCCGTCTGTTTAGAGTCGCTCGTCCTATTCTTTTATTCCTAAATTTGGCCCTGATAGGTGGCGCTGTGCTACAGCTGCAATTCATCGACGATCGATCAAATCTTTTTGTGATTGTTCTGACTGTTTATTCGGTTCTTGAGTATGTTCAAAACTTCGTATTTCAAATTAGCAACCACGCCTATTCGTTTTTATGGATCGGTTATCCGTTTCGCTGGATTAAATCCCGACTTTTCGAAAAAGAGACGATGCCGCGCGTTTCACAATTTAAGGGCGGTATCATTGGTAAAGAGTTGAACCAATGGTCTCGGATTTTGGGGGAACCCAAGCCGCTGGGCGTCGGCTCGTTGAAAGATCATCTTGTGGAATTCCAGCGCGAAGTAAAAACCAATCGGACAACGGCCATTCTCGCCGACGACGAGATGACGACGTTCCTTAGGGCCCATCCGGAATTTTTGCGTGCACTGTTGACCGCGCAGGCATCAAAGCAGCCGGAGGGGAAAATGAAGATTCTTGTGGATGACGAAGCTCATAAGGGCAAGTTATCGGCGCTGATTGCTTCGTTGGGAATGACGCTCGATCCTAAGTTTTATTCATTGGAAATTGCTTCGGACGTGTTCGGCAAAGAGCGCGCGATCCTGTTGGACGAGTTAGGCCGATATGGCATCGATTTCAAAACGGACCTTGTGCTGATTTCGGAAAACGCGCGGCCGTTGGCCAGCGAAGCGTTGCAGAAGATTTTCGAGACGATTCGATCCGGGCTGGAGAGTCGATTCAGCGTGTTTCGGTTGGCCGCGCAGAGCGCGTAGCGTCAGATCGTTTTCTTTTGACGGGGCGGTTGAGATGGTAAGTCGATTACCATCTGGTTGCTGTCGGCCGGCGGTTGCACGTTGTTTCTGGCCGGAGGCGGTTGGGCGCCTTCCTTGCCGTTCCAAACGCCGCGGTCCACGCCACGCAACTTCAACGCGAGATCTTCGAGATTGGTCGCATGGTTCAACGCTTCCTGGGTAGAGATCAAATTTTGCGCGTGCAGGTGTTCGAGGTCTTGGTCGAACGTGTGCATGCCGTAGTAGGTATCTTGGGACAACAGCCGCAACATCTCTTCGGTTCGTCCCTCGGCCAACAAACGTTTCATGAACGTGGTGCCGATTAAAATTTCTGTCGCCGGATAGCGTTGGCTGCCATCGGTCGAGCGAACAAGCCGTTGCGCGACCACGCCCGTGATGACGCCGGCCACTTGTTGACGCACCGCGTTCTGCTCGTGCGGCGGGAACGCGTCCACGATGCGGTTGACCGCGTGCACCGAATCGATCGTATGAATCGTCGACAAAACCAAGTGCCCCGATTCCGCCGCCGAGATCGCGGCCGACATCGTTTCCATATCCCGCATTTCACCGATCGCGATCACGTCCGGGCTCTGGCGCAGCACGTTTTTCAATGCCGCTTTGAACGAACCGGTGTCCTGGCCCACTTCACGTTGGGAGATCGACGATTTGATATCCGTGTGGATGTATTCGATCGGATCTTCGACCGTGATGATGTTGTACGTGTAGTTCGCATTTAAATAGTTGATGATCGCGTTCATCGTGGTGGTCTTGCCGGCGCCTGTCACTCCCGCGAATAGAATGAGACCGCGGCCTTGGGACACGAGTTTCTTCAGCGTTTGACTGGGCAGATGTAGGTCTTCGAATGATTTCAGCGTCAGTGGGATCGTTCTTAGCGCGACGGCGACCGTGCCTTTTTGGCGGTACAAATTCACGCGGAAACGGCTCACGCCATCCACCGTGCAAGCGACGTCCAGTTCATGGCGTTCAATAAAATCTTTTTGTTGCTGGGGGTTCAGAAGGCTTTTCGAAATTTCTTCGGTTTGCGCGGCGCTCAGCGGTTCAAGGTTGGTTTGGACCAGTTGTCCGTTCACTCGGATTAGCGGGCAGGAGCCGGGTTTGAAGAGAATATCCGAGATGCCATCCCGCAACATCAGCTCAATGAGGCGCTTGTATTCCATGACCTAAAACGTAACGAAATACCGACCTATTTCAAGGTTTTTTTTCTTTCTACCAGGAGGGAATCAGAGCGGGGGAGGTCTGGTCGGACTTCGGCGCGTACATGCGCATGATCGGAATGATCTTCTCGAGACCCTTGTGAAGCGCTTGAACCACTTCCGGATCGAAGTGTTTGCCCGAGTCGGCGTCGATGATTTTCAGCGTTTCCTCGAGCGAAAACTGCGGTTTGTAGATGCGTTTGCTGGTCAGTGCGTCAAACACATCGGCGATCGTGGCTATGCGCGCCTCGATCGGAATATTTTGGCCTTTCAGTCCGCGCGGATAGCCGCTTCCATCAAATTTTTCATGATGGCACAGCGCGATCGTGGCCGACATCTGCATCAGCTCGTTTTCTGCATCCTTTAAAATCTCATAACCATGCTGGGGGTGCTTTTTCATTTCGACCCATTCTTCGTCGGTGAGTTTTCCGGGTTTATTGAGGATCGCATCCGGCACGCCGATTTTACCGATATCGTGCATGGGGGCGGCCAACCGAAGATTCTCGGACCATTCCGGGTCAAACCCCATTTCGCGGGCGACGATCGCCGAATATTGGCTCATTCTCCATAGATGCGCGCGCGTATCGTGGTCTTTAAACTCAACGGCACTTGCGAGCCGGATGATCGTTTCCTGGGTGGCCTTGCGGACTTCATTGTAAAGCTGCGCGTTTTCGACTTGGCCCGACGCTTGGTCGGCGATCAACATCAGCAGCTCTTCGTCCTGCCGGTCGAAGGGTTTGTCGGTTTTCTTATTCAAAACTTGGAACACGCCGATCACATGACTTTTTGCGTTGAACATCGGCATGGTGAGCATGGTGCGGGTTCGGTAGCCGGTCATTTTGTCGATTTCGGGGTTGAACCGCGCGTCCTTGTACACGTCTTTGATATTCAGCGCTTCTCCAGTGAAGGCGACCGCACCGGCAATGCCGATGCCGAGAGGAACTCGAATGGTTTGGGTGCCGGAGGCCACTTTGGACCAAAGCTCATTTTTCTTGCGGTCCACGAGGAAAACGGTGGCACGCTCCGCGTCCAGCGCTTCCTTTGATTCATCGACCAGCAATTGCAAAAGCTCATCGACGTTTGTGGTTGTGGACGCTTTCTTCGCGTACTTTAAAAGGATGGACAACCGTCGACGCCATTTTTTTAGGCTTTCGACCTGGTTCGAATATTTGGCGCTAGAACGAGAGGAGAAACCGCGGGTAGGGCGCTTTTTCTTTCTCATGTTATTTGAGTGTAACTAATTTTCTATGCGATTTCATGGCACAAAATAAATGTAGCGGGTACAGCCCTACCGCGCAAGGTGATTTGTGCTACTCTTTGGGCCGCCCATGAATCTAGCCAATCTTACCCAGCGACTAAGCTGGGCACTTAAGGAAGACGGTGCCGCTTCCGATGTCACCACCCAAGCGTTGCCCGGCGTCGGTTCCACACGATTAAAAGCCAATTTATTGGTTAAGAAAACCGGCGTGCTATGCGGGGGAAAGCTGGCTCCTATAATATTTAAGCTTTTGGATCCGCGAGCACGGGTCCAAATCCTTAAAAAAGACGGAAGCCGCGTTCAGGCCGGGCACGTCGTAGCGCGTATAGAAGCATCCACTCGAGCGTTGCTCGGTGGCGAACGCTTAATGTTGAATCTCATATGCCATTTAAGCGGAATCGCAACGTTGACACGCGCCTATGTCGATGCGGTCAGACGAACCTCCGCGAAAATTCTTGATACGCGCAAGACCACGCCGTTATGGCGGGATTTGGAGCGATACGCGGTGGCCTGTGGGGGCGGGACCAATCATCGTTTTTCATTGGCCGATGCGGTGTTGGTGAAAGACAATCATCAGCAGTTTCTTGCCAACCGGTCGTTAGCCGTCGAAGACGTATATGGGAAAAGCGCTGGTTTTCGGTCGAAGAAATCGGTTGCGTTTGTCGAGATTGAAGCGACGAACAGAAAACAGGTTTGGGATGCGATCAAGGCGAAGCCGAACATCATTTTGTTGGACAATATGCCGTTAAATCAATTAAAAGCTGCTATAGAGATTATTAAGGCTGCGCGTGTGGCGTTGTCCTCTTCGGAACCGTTGATCGAGGTTTCCGGAGGCGTTACCGTCGAAAATGCAAAAAAATACGCGGAGGCCGGTGTCGATCGTATTTCCGTTGGAGCGCTCACTCATTCGGCGCCCGCGCTCGATTTATCATTGGAGGTTCGTTAATGGGAATTTCGGAGTTGCTGCAGGTCACCGGTCGTTTGCAGGCGGATTTGCCTTGGCTCACCGTTGCGAAATTTTTCGACAAAGTCGATTCTACACAAAACCGAATCCTCCAATTTTTACCGAAAACAGGTGAAGGCGCGGTGTTGATTCTCGCCGAAACCCAATCGAAAGGTGTTGGTCGCCAAGGCCGTCCTTGGTATTCGCCGGCCGGCGGATTGTGGTTTTCGCTGGCGTTGCCGTTGAAATCGATGGAGCTCGCTCAAGTCGCTCCTTTTTCGATGGTCGCCGCGCTTCAGATCGCTGAATCGCTGAAAGCGGTCAACGCGCTTGAATGCAAGCTGAAATGGCCGAACGATGTACTTTATGAGGGAAAGAAAGTGGCCGGATTACTGTTGAGCACCACTATGAAGTTCCGCAAACCTTGGTTGATTGCCGGCGTTGGCATCAACGTGAACAACGAGATCCCGGGTGAAATTTCGAAAGTTGCCACGTCGATTGCCGCGATTCGGAAGCAATCGCAAGGTCGATCGCGGTTGCTCGAAGCGGTCCTTTCAGCGCTCAACACCGCTTGGGCTGAGTTCGATAAAACCGGCTTTGGTCCCTATCAGAAAGCGGTGGAAGCAAGGCTGATTGGCGTCGGAAAACCGGTGCAAATTAAGGTCGGTAACAAGACCATTCAAGGCACGATGAAAGCGATTGACCCTCAAGGAAACCTTCTGTTAGAATCCGCGTCGGGCACAAAGACCGTGCAAGCCGGTGAAATCGTAGGACAACCTGCCTAAGCCCCCCTGGCCCAGTCTTAAGGAGATGTTCGGTGATAGCCGTGGAAGAACCCGTTAAGTATACGTGCTCGGGACAAATTATCCCGCATGGCGGTTCGCTCGTTAACCGCTTGGTTCCGTCTGCTGAAGCGCCTTCGATTCTCAACAACGTCGTTTCCTTCCCAAGTATCGAACTGAGTTCTCGACAATTCGCCGACGTCGCAATGATTGCGATCGGCGCTTACTCCCCTTTGCAAGGATTTCTCACTGAAACCGATTACAATCATGTCGTTTCCGACATGCATCTTGCCGATGGAACGCTGTGGCCGGTTCCGATCGCTCTTTCCGTTGACGTTCCGCCAAGGATTGGCGAATTTTTAAGGCTCGCGCGAAACGGAGCGACAGTCGCCGTGTTACGCGTCGAATCTGTTTACCGGCCCGATAAAAATAAAGAAGCGCGGCTCGTGTATGGAACCGAAGACCGCTCTCATCCGGGCGTTGTCAACGTGCTCGCTCAGCGCGACTGGTACGTGGGAGGACGAATCGACGTTTTGCCGTTGCCGGCGCTTTCCGATTTTCCGAAATACGATTTAACGCCGCGCGACACGCGCCGGTTGTTCCGCTCGAAAAATTGGAAGACCGTGGTCGGTTTCCAAACGCGGAACCCGATGCATCGCGCGCACGAGCAAATTACGAAAACCGCATTGGAGAAAGTCGGTGGTTTGTTGATCCATCCTTTGGTGGGGGAAACCAAACAAGACGACATCCCGGCGCCCGCGCGCATGGCCAGTTACGAAGTTTTAATCGATAAATATTATCCGCACGATCGCGTGGCTCTCGCCGTATATCCGGGTAATATGTTTTTCGCGGGTCCGCGGGAGGCCGCGCTTCACGCGATCACCCGGCAGAACTACGGCTGCACGCATTTCATCGTGGGCCGCGATCATGCGGGCGTCGCTTCCTATTATGCGCCGACCGCCGCAATGGATTTCATGAAAACGTTAACGAAGGAGTTGGCGATCGAACCGATATTTTTTGAAGCGGCGGCTGGTATCTCTGGAACCAAAGTTCGCGAAATGCTGCGGACCGGGCAAACGCCGCCCGAAGATGTAATGCGGCCCGAAGTCGCGCGCGTTCTCATGGAGGCGCTTCGCCCATGACCTTGGGAAAGGGTTTACTCGAGCGCATTGGCAACACGCCGTTGCTGCGTTTTGACCGGTTTAACCATTGGCTTGGCGACCACGGGACTCAAATATTCGCCAAAGCTGAGTTTTGCAACCCGGGTGGATCCGTGAAAGATCGGGCCGCGCGCCATATGATTCTCGGTGCGATCAAGTCCGGTGAATTGACCAAAGACAAAGTGATTCTCGATTCGAGCAGCGGGAACACCGGCATTGCCTATGCGATGATAGGGACCGCGCTCGGTTATCGCGTCGAGTTGTGCATTCCCGAAAACGCTCAAGCGAAGGCGCGCATCAGCGAGGCATTTGGCGCGAAAGTGATTTACACGGATCCTCTCGAAGGATCCGACGGTGCCATCGTAAAAGCTCAAGAAATGTACAACGCGAACCCGGGCCGCTATTATTCGCCGGACCAATACAACAACCCGAACAATTGGAAGGCCCATTACGAAACGACCGCTGAAGAAATTTGGAAGCAGACCGAGGGGAGGATCACGCATTTCGTGGCCGGCATCGGCACGTCCGGCACGTTGATGGGGACCGGGCGGCGGCTTAAAGAATTGAATCCGAAGATTGAGATCGTGGCCGTGGAACCGTTCACGCCGCTTCACGGTTTAGAAGGATTAAAGCACATGGCGTCTTCGATCGTGCCCGGCATCTACGATTCGAAAGTCCACGATAAGAAAGTCAGTGTGCATACCGAAGACGCGTACGAAATGTGCTGCCGATTGGCGCGTGAAGAAGGGGTTTTGGTCGGCTTTTCCTCAGGAGCCGCGTTGCAGGGCGCGTTTGAAACCGCGCTCGGAAAGAAAGACGCGTTGGTCGTGACCGTGCTGCCCGACGCCGGCGAGCGCTACATGAACTCTCGTTTTTGGGACGAAATGGTGACCTATTTTGAAAAATATTGGAAGACGCACGACCAGCTAAAGTCTCCCGGTCCGCGCTAAGGTTTGATATTGTGTCTACCTTCGTTTCGATTCCCGGTCCCGTTTACGACGTGATCGCCCGATGGGCCGAAAAAGCGTATCCGCACGAAGGATGTGGTCTTTTGATCGGCCGTTTTTCGAAGGGCGCGAAACATGTGGTTCGGCTTGCGCCGCTCACGAACGAATTACTCGTGAAAACCGTGACCGGTGCGCCGACGTTGCCGAACGAACGTCAAGGCGCCGGCGCCGGAAAAACCGAATTCGTGATGAATCCGGCCGAATTCAACAGCGAAACGTTGAAAGCGGAGAAAGAAGGTTTGGACGTGGTGGGGGTGATTCATACGCACCCGGATCATCCGCCGCGACCGAGCAAGATCGACGAGTCGCAACCGTTTTTGGCCCAATGGTCGAACATCATCGTGGCCGTGCACAAAGCGAAAACCGTCGATATGAAATCGTGGTTTCGCGAACTCGACAATGAACCGTTCGTCGAAGAAGAGATCCGCGTCGAATGTTAGATAAGTCGTCACCCTGGAATGTCTTAATCCAGGGTCCAGGTTAAAGTGGATCCTGGCTAAAGGCATGCCAGGATGACAGCAAAGGAAAGGAGTAGGTTATGTCCGTCTCATCGCCAGAAAAAAAGAAATTCCCGCCGCTAGCGGCAGAAGTCCAGGAGGAAATCTCCCGGTTTGAAGCCAACATCAAAGATTTGCGATCCGGAGCGCTCGACCCGAACGAATTCAAAAAATTCCGCTTAAACAACGGCGTGTACGGCATCCGTAACGAAACCGACCGCCACATGATCCGTATCAAATGCCCGCATGGCGAAATCAACTCCGATCAACTCGACGTGGTCGCCGATCTCACCGAGAAATACACTAGGCTCAAATTGGGCCATGTGACCACGCGTCAAGCCATTCAGGTCCACCATATCCATCTTGACGACGTTCCCACGGTTCTTCGCATGATCAACGAGTGCGGTTTGACCTCGCGCGAAGCGTGCGGAAACACCGTTCGCAACGTGACGAAAACGCCGTTTGCTGGTTTGTTGGCCGACGAAGCGTTCGACACGACGCCGTATGCTCAAGCAATTTTCGAACACTATTTGCGCAATCCGGCGGTCCAGAACTTTCCACGCAAATTTAAAATCGCGTTTTACGGTGGCGGTTCCGAAGACATCGCCTATACGGCGATTCACGACCTCGGATTTGTGGCCACTAAACGCACCGTTAATGGCAAAGAAGAAAAAGGATTCAAGATCTATGTCGGCGGCGGTCTCGGCGCGACGCCGCACTTGGCGATTCTTCTCGAAGACTTCACGCCGCTGTCCGACTTTTTCCCGACCGCGGATGCGGTCACGCGCATCTTCGATCGTCACGGCGATCGTAAGGACAAATTCCACGCGCGCCTTAAGTTTGTGGTTAAGAAGTTCGGCGACGACGCGTTCCGTAAAATGGTGATCGAAGAACGCGCTCAAGTCCGGGCCACGCGCGCGGGCGGATGGAAATGGCATTTGCCGGTGGAGACGCCGCTGGTGGCCCCGAAGCTCACCGCTAATATCGACGCGAACGTAAAGCCGAACGCCGGTTTTGAGATGTGGCGCAAGACGAACGTGCTTGCTCAGAAACAGACGGGCTACTCAATGGCGATCGTTGTGACACCGCTCGGCGATTTGACGGTCCCGCAGATGCACATGCTCGCGAACATCGCACGCAAGTTCAACAACGGACAAATGCGCACGATGGTTCAGCAAAATATGTTTTTACCGTGGATCAAGAACGAACATCTGGTCGCGTTGCACAACGAATTGGTCGCGGCCGGATTGGCCACGGCCGGCGCGCTGCGCTTGTCGGATGTGACGCGTTGCCCTGGAGCCGATACCTGCCAGATCGCGGTCACGAAGTCACGTGGATTGGCCGGAGCGATCCTCGAACTGTTCAAGAACGGTTTGAGTCAGGACGCCGACATGTCCGACTTGCACATCAAAATATCGGGCTGCACGAACTCGTGCGGTCAGCATCACATTGGAAACATCGGGTTCTTTGGTACGTACCGTAAGGTGAACGGCCACGATGTTCCGCACTACCAACTGTTGTTGGGCGGCGACATCGGTGAAGGTCACGCGAAGTTCGGCCAGGCGATCGCAGCCGTGCCGGCCAAGCGCGCGCCCGAAGTGGTCAAGCATTTGGTGAATCTTTATAAGAAAGAAAAGCAGGCGTCGGAGCGTTTCGTGCAGACCATGGAACGTTTGGGCAAAGCGCGGCTTCGCGAAGAGGTTGAGCCGTTCCGTTCGTTGCCGGCGTTTGAGCAACAACCGGAGATGTATTACGAGTGGGGAGAGCACGCGGCATTCAAAGCCGAGATCGGTCAAGGCGAGTGCGCCGCTTAATTTCAGTTTTTTTTGACAGCGGAAAAACTTTG
>CAYXDS010000063.1:0-11834 GCA_964463805.1 uncultured Elusimicrobia bacterium
TGTATGCGACGTGGCAATCTCATAAATCGAATTCATGAGATTGCCACGGCCAAACGACGGCCTCGCAATGACATGTTTTTATGATTTCTCCTTTTCTCCCGCGGTGGGTTCGCAAGTTTTTTAAGAACGAGCTTCACTCGGAAACGCTCGATTTCTTTCGCGGCATTCCGATCTTCCATGGCCTCTCCACGCGCCAACTCGGCCGCGTGATGCTCGCGATGCAGCCGCGCCAATACCGCGCCGGCGAAAAATTGTTTGAAGAAGGCCAGATCGGCAAAGCGGTGTTTATCGTGAAGTCGGGCAAAGTGGAACTCACGCGCCGCGTCGGCGATAAAGACCGAATGCTCGGCACGATGGGCCCCGGGCAGTTGTTCGGCGAAATGGCGTTGCTCGAACAAATGAAGCGCACGGCCAGCGCGACCGTGATCGAAGACGGCGAAGTTTTTCTGTTGTACACGGCCACGCTCGACGCGCTGATACGCGAATACCCGGCCATCGGCGTGAAACTTCTGCGCAACATGGCGATTTTGTTGTCTGCATTGCTGCGCCGCACCAATCAAGAGCTGGATCGCCGCGTGAAGCAGGAGTCCGGTTCGTGAACGAGATGAAGTTTTGGCGCGCGGTGTTCTCGATTCTCGGTCTCGGCGTCGCGCTGTATTTCTTTTTCCTTGTAGCCTCGGTGATGGTGCCGTTTTTGCTGGGACTTGTCGCCGCGTACATGGTGCATCCGCTGGTCGAACGCATGGTGTCGATCGGCATGCGTCGCGACCGCACCGTCCTCGTTTTATACGTGGGGTTGTTGGCGGTCGTGGTGGCGGTCGGTTTCCTATTGGTTCCGTCGCTTGTGCATGAGGCGAACGTATCGTTGCAGTCATTGCCCGCTTATGCGGCGAAATTCAACACGCTGAACGATACGATCACGGCCGAGCTCAATAAGATCGTAATGCGCGTCGCCGGCAAGCGCGCGCATGCGGTCGCGCTGCCGTTCCATGCGGACGCGCTCGTCGAAAAATTCGTGACGACGCTGCCCGAAAATATTTCGAGCGTTGCACACGCGGGATTGTGGATCGTGATCATTCCGTTCGTGTGTTATTTCGCGCTCGCACAGGGAAAAGAGTGGATGAACGGGCTGTTCAACATCACGCCGAGCGCGTATGTCGAAAATTTATTGGGTTTGATCGCCGAAGTGAATGCGACGCTCGGCGGTTACATTCGCGGCCAATTGTTGGACGCGATGTGCATCGGCCTCATGACGATGACCGGCTTATGGATTCTCGGATTTGAACAAGCGGTATTGATGGGCGTGCTGTGCGGTTTTTTAAATCCGGTGCCGTTTCTCGCGCCGTTGATCGGCGGGTCGCTGACGTTGTTGATCGCGTATTTCCAAGGCATGCCGATGTCGGCGTTGTTCGGGATATTGTGCCTGTTCGTATTGATCCGGTTGTGCGATGACTTTATCTTCACGCCGTTCATCGTGGGCCAAAGCGTAAAGCTTCACCCGGTCGTGATGCTTTTTGCAATACTTGCGGGCGTCGAGGTCGGCGGTTTCTTGGGGCTTGTTTTCGCGGTGCCGACTGCGGCGATCGTGAAAGTGGTCCTGTCGATCATCGTCAGCAACCGGCAGGAAAACCTCGCGCTTGGTCAGAACCACGTCGTTTCCTAACCCTAACCTACGGAGGATCTTATGTTGATCGTCGGAAAAGTCAGTGCTCTTTTATTATGCCTGGCGGCCGGATACGGCACGCTGGTGTTGTCGAACAAACAAGAACGGCCGCTCGACGTTCTCGGTCGTTTGATTGGCGCCGTGATTCTGCTTGTCTCATTCGTCGGTCTGTTGTGCACGGCCGTTTGTTCGTGGAAATGCCGTTACGGCGATTCCATGTCCGCATGCCATGGTCCGCGCAAGATGATGTGTCCTTTTTCAAAGTCGTCGCCGGATGCTTCGGAAACGACCGCCGAGACGGCGCCCGCCCCGCAATAAGATGCGCCGGGCAATTTTTGCGGCGATCTCGCTGGTCGCGTTGACCGCCTCCGCTCACGCCGGCGGTTGGGGCAAAGGAAGTCCGTGGAACGATCGTCGTGCTGAGGTGGCTGTCTACGACGCCGAAGTCAGGATCAAGGGCGCGCCGCGCACGTTTCGCGAGCATCTGCTCACGATGAAAGAAAAATCGGATGATGGAACTGTTTTTAAAATGAGCGATCCGCAAGATTTTGAGGGCGAGAATTTTCCGATCCATCGGGTTACTTCGGCGTTCGTCAACGAAGATGAGCCGCTGCAGGCGATTCGGTTGACGATCGCATCACTCGATTGGACCGGGAATTCGGTTAAATCGTTCAACGCGTCTGATTTATCGTTTGGCAAAGACGATTATTTTGAGGAACAATTGCCGCTGTCGCTGCGTGCGTTGCCGTTCAGCGACGGTTTCGAGAAAAAGATCCGCGTTTGGGACGTGACGTCCTCAACAATGGCGCTAGTTACAGAGGCGAATTTAAAAATCGCGGCTCCGGAACCGGTGCGCTGCCGCGCCGGTTCTATTCCTTGTTGGATCGTGACGATTAAGAAACCCACCGGCACCGATACCTACTGGTTTGAGAAGGCGGACCCGAATGTTTTGGTTAAAATGGAGAAGCACGACGGAAGCAAACGGTTATTGTATGGTCGTGCACGGTGGAGTTACTGGGACAAACGGATCCCGCGACCGAATATTTTAAACTAAAACTTTAAAATTCATTTGGATTTGGTGCTTGGTAATTTGTCATTTGAGCTTAGTTTCAAATTTCTAAATTAAGCACCAATCACCAATGACAAAGCTCCAAATCCAAATGAATGTAGAAGAAGAATGAGGGAAGAAAATGGCTGAAGAAAAAGACAACGAAATCACCGTAACGAACGTGGACGAGACGCGTAAACGCGTGGAAGCCGCTTTGAACAAAGTCCGTCCCGCGCTGCAAGCGGACGGCGGAGACGCCGAGATCGTCGATATTTCGCCGCAAGGCGTGGTCACTCTGCAATTGATGGGCGCCTGCGGCGGCTGCGCGATGTCGACAATGACGCTGAAACAAGGCATCGAACGCATCGTGCGCATGGAAGTCCCCGAAATCACCGCCGTCGAAGCGATGTCGATGGAATGATTCCCGCCGTTCGTGCCGCGCTCTCAAAGGTTGAAGAGCCGGAACTCCACAAAGATATTGTCTCGCTGAACATGGTCAAGAATATCGCGGTCAACGAAGGCCGCGTGAATTTGACCATCGAACTTACCACGCCGGCGTGCCCATTGAAAGATGAGCTCAAAGCTCGCATTGAGAAAGCGGTGATGGTTGTCGACGGCGTGAAATCCGTCGACGTTGAATTCACGGCCCGCGTGCTGCAAGCAAAACCGGTCCAAGCGAAAGCGGCGATTCCTGGTGTGAAACACATCGTAGCCGTCTACGCGTGCAAAGGCGGCGTCGGCAAATCGACGGTCTCAACAAATTTGGCAACCGCACTTTCCATTCGCGGCGCAAAAGTCGGACTTCTGGACGCCGACATCCACGGGCCGAACATTCCTTTGATGATGGGTACCTCCGGCCGTGCCGAAGTCTCCGAAAACAACAAAATCACGCCGATCATCGGCCATGGCGTGAAAACGATGTCGCTTTCGTACGTGATGGATACCGACGCGCCAAAAATCTGGCGCGGGCCCATGATTCACGGTGCGGTCCAACAATTGTTGCGCGACACCGAATGGGGCGACCTCGACTACCTTATTATTGATTTGCCGCCGGGTACCGGCGACGCGCAGCTGACCGTCGTTCAATCGGTGCCGTTATCGGGCGTCGTGATCGTGTCGACGCCGCAAGCGGTATCGTTGCTTGACGGCGCAAAAGGCATCGGTATGTTCCAGAAACTCAATGTGCCTTTGCTCGGCCTCGTCGAAAATATGTCCGGCTTCGAATGCCCGCACTGCAAAGAGGTCACGAATATTTTCTCGACCGGCGGCGGCCGCAAAGAAGCCGAACGTTTAAATATTCCCTTCTTGTGCGCGGTGCCGATCGACCCGCAAATCGTGACCGGAGGCGACACAGGCCGCCCGATCGTCGTTTCCAATCCCACCTCCACCGCGGCGAAGCTATTCTTCCACGTCGCCGAACGTGTGGCGGCCAACATCAGCGTCTCTCAATTTGAATCCGCCACTGTTTAAAAGTCGCAGAGCGCGACGCGGATTCACATTGGTCGAGTTAATGATTGTCGTGGCCGTTATCTTGATTCTTGCTTCGATCGCTTTGCCCAAATTCGGGAATCTGACAGCGAAGGCAAAAGAGGCGGCGACATTGGGCAATCTTGGCGCTATCAGAAGCGCATTGAATATCTATATCGCGAATGCCGAAGGGGTCATGCCATTTACAATCACAGTGTTAACTGAAAACTCGGCGTATCTGAATCAATTCCCGCAAGCGACGATTCCGTCTGTCGCGGCGGTGGGAAACCCAGGCCATGTCGGGAACATAGCGGTCGACTATACATGTAACAGCGTGCCGCCTCCTTTCGGACCCATACCCCCGATCGATTGTGCTAGCGGAGTATGTTGGGGCTATACCGGGTGGGACCCGTTCAATTATTGTCCGGCTACATTAGGCGAAGTCATTGTGCTCTGTTTGCACAGATCGACCACTGGAAGACCTTGGAGTTCCTACTGAGACCCTTTTTTATCTTGATATAGTTTATAGTTTACTATAAACTATAAACATGAAATCAAGTACACTTACTAACATTCTCATGCTATTAGAGAAAAAAGGGAGCATGAGACCGCGTGAGCTGCAGGAATTGTTAGATCTTTCTCCTCAAATTATTCACCGCCATTTAAAAAAACTTGTTCAACAGGGTCTGCTGGAGATCAAAGGGTCCGCACCTTTTACGCAATATGCGTTAGCCGGCGTGCCGAACTTAGAATCTGTTTCCAACTGGATAAATGCGCGCGTATTGACCGGCAATCCCGAATCATTGGTATGTGAAACACGGGATGTTTTCGCTGCACGGTTGCCTATTTTGAAATCATTCGTAAAACATGGCTTACCCGAAAAGACGCTTCCGTTGGTCATCATCGCGGCGGGTGAAATAGGCAATAATTCGTTTGATCATAATCTTGGTCAATGGCGGGATGTGCCCGGATGCTGGTTTGAATCTCAAATCACAGGTAGACGACTTTGGATCAGTATCGCGGATAGGGGGCAGGGTGTCTATCAATCCCTCCACAGAACCCATCCCGAATTGGCGGATGACCAGGCCGCTCTTAAGGCCGCCTTTGAAACCGTCATCTCCGGCCGCTCCCCGGAGAAACGCGGCAACGGATTAAAATTCGCCAGAGAAATTATTTCCAAAATGCCAGGCGACGGACTCGCTTGTGTGTCTGGAAATGGAAGAGTTCAGTACGGAGGCCAAGGAGAGAATTGTTTGTCGCTTTTAAACAAACATTTCCCTCAAATAAAGGGGACAGTGACGCTTATGACGTGGAGGCTGCCATGAAAATTGATGTAAAAAAATTCGGCGGAGAAATTCTCACATCTCGCCCCAACGGTCATGATGCGGGGCTGGCCATCAAAGCCTACTTCAAACCGGAACCAGGCGATCGAATTGAACTCGACTTCTCCGGCGTTCTGGCTGTAGGTCCATCATGGCTCGACGAGGTTCTCACGATTCTCCGCAACGAATATGGCGTCGAGCGCGTCATCTGCCTTCCGAGCGACAATGAGTCCGTTATAGAATCATTGAAAGTGATCGAAAAACAACACGATGCCTAATACAAGTCGTCTCTTAGGTAATTGAAAGCCCCTGTCAGAAATGGCCGGGGCTTTTTGCTTTTGGCATGACTTAACAATCCAAACTTGGGATTGTTGCGAAAGTAAGCCGTTAATGCCGTCATCCCGGGCATTTTTCTGAGGGTTGTAATTGACAAGAAGGGTGTAACCCGGGATCCAGTCGCGCCGAATGAGGTAACAACCCAGCTATAATTTCCGTCGATCGCTTATTTGTTTTCCGACGACGAAAAATCGACACGACCGACATGGGGTCAAGTCTCCAGTATTCAAAAAACGGTAATTCTTATCCCCAGTTCTTCTTTCAGCGCGTGTTGAATCTCAACGGCGACTGATTCGGGCTGCATTCGCTTCAAATTGTATAACACTGCCGCATCTCCGATCCCGCCTAGTTTCTTTCCAATCTCACTGTAACTAAGATGACAAGCGTGCCTAAGAATATAGATAGCCAATTGCCTTGCGAGACTTTGTTTTTTCTTCGACCGGTCAGGAATTTTCAGTCCATAACACTTAAAAATTTGTCCCAACTTATTGAGCACTTCATCCGGATCTTTTTTTTGGGTTAATAAAAGAGCTCTCTCTTGTGGTTTTTCTCTGTGTGGAGGGGATGCCAGCTGAAAGCGTCGTCGGATGTCTTCTATAAACGATTGAACCCCGAGTATTGCCGGCCACTTTTTTTTCGACAACTTAGTTTCCAATTCTTTCGAAACTCCCTCTCGAACGAACGCATCAAACTTCTTGAGCCCAATGGCACGATCCGAACCATAAAATGATAGGGCCAAATCGGTATCAAGCCAAACCGGCGCTTTTCTTATTCCCAAATAGCTTGCGTGACTGCAATGCGGATCGGCCGCAGGCGTTGGATATTGCAAAGCTCTGACCCCGTTTAGATGAATATAGCGGACCAGCTCTAAGAAATATGAATCTCGCTCGACGAGAATAGATTTGAATCGACCGCGAAAAAGAGATCCGTCTCGACCCAGTCGGCGATTCAGTCTTTGCGTGAACACTCCATCCAGATGGCGCATGGCTCGGCTTAAGTTGGGATATGGAGTTTCCAATAGAAGGTGGTAATGGTTATCCATTAGCGAATAAGCATGGATACGTACTTTCCATAAATGCGCGGCCTCACCCAAAGTTTTAAGAAAGAGCGCGCGGTCTTCTGACGGATCAGGAAAAATGACGCTGCGAGCAGTGCCCCGATTCATTACGTGATAGAAGGCGCCCGGATATTCGATACGAAGCGGTCTTGCCATGAAGATCTCCTATATGAGATAGGAGGGGTTTGTTTGCGTGCGAGGAGGGGAACTAATAACTTTATAGCTAATTTATCATTGTCGGGTAATGATGTAGCTGGGGATTTCAAATACTGGAGATTTGACCCCATCCCCCATCCCCCCGTCCCCCCGGGGACGCGACGTTGGAAATCTACGGCCAGCGGTTCAGGCTTCCTTACGAAAAAGCCATTCCCGGCCCTGCCGATCTTGGAACGACGGAAACCTGTCCACTCTGCGCTTAATAAAGTCTTGCCCAAAGCCCCGGCCGGAAACGGCCGGGGCTTTTTTGTTTAACCCTGTTCGAAACCGCCGCGATTTAACGACGCAAAAAATCTGAATTTACGGCTTGATGCCCCTTCGGACTCATGGTAGTTTTGCTTCATATCTATTCTTTTCAGGAGGCCTAACCAATGAGGTACGTGATTGCCGGACTGACCGCAGCGTTTTTGATCGGGTGCGGCGGAAGCCATGAGTATGTGAAGAAAGGCGAGATCAGCAAAACGCTTGAGCAGGAAGCCGTGCAGAAGAAATTCATCGAGGCGATCGGTATCGGAGCAGCAGATCAAACACTGAACAACACCACCCAAAAGCGCGCAACGTCCCGCAACGCGGCGATAGTGGCGGCCCAATACGAAATGCTTTCCATGATCAAAGGCGTCGAACTCGAAGGCGGAATACGCGTCGAGAAGGCGATGGAAGCGGACTCGGTGCTGCAAACGAAGATCGATGCGGCCATCAAGGGTGCGGAGATCGTGAAATCCGAATGGACCAACGACGACGGGTGCTTGGTCACGCTCCGCTTGGACAAGAAACGCCTGCAGGAGATGATGGGCGTCAAGTTTAAATAGGGACATGCGTAAGCTCCTCGCCTCCACGGCCGCGCTGCTGTTGCTTGTCGGTTGCGCCGGATCCAAATCACGGCTGAAACTCGGCAAGACGGCCGAAGGCGAAGTCGTGGAGGCGGAGGGGTTAACGCCCAATGAAGGCAAGATTCTAGATATCAAACGAGCTTCGCTCGTCGACGCCCAACGCAATGCGGTTGAAAAAGCGGTGGGCGTTTTTGTTTCCGGTAAGACGATGGTCGAGAAGGCCGTTGCGATCGAAAACAACATTCTGTCGAAGACCGACGGCTACATCAAAAAATTCGACGTGATCAGCGAAGGTCCCGCCGAAAACAATTTGTACCGCACGCGTATTCGCGCGTTGGTGGCGGTCAAAGATTTGCAAAACGATTTGAAAGACATGTCGCTGCTGAAGACGGCCGAACTGCAACGGCCGCGCGTGATGATCAGCCTGAAAGAAAAAGTGGACAAGGCCGATGTTGAAGACGGCGCCGCATCGAGCGCGTTGCAAAAGAGTTTGATGGATCAGGGATTTGTGGTCGTCCAAGGCGACCGCGCCAAAGAAGCGGAGCTTGTGATCAACGGTAAAGCGTCGTCGTTTCCGTTCCAGTCCGAAGGGCTCGGCGGGTTCGTGTCGTATCGCGCGCGGCTCGCGTTGACGGTGGTTCGCCCGGGCACTCAAGATGTGGTGTCCTCCTTAAATAAGGAGGCGAGCGGGCTCGGCGGCAACGCGGATTTGGCGGCGCTTAAGTCGCTTGAAACGGTTGGAGAATTGGCCGGCAAGGATTTGGGAACCACGCTCACCGCCGCTTGGTCGAAAGGACGCAGTTTGTACGTGTTCGTCGAAGGCGTGAAATCTTTTTCAGATGCGGAACGTGTGCGCAAGCATTTGGCGTCGATGCCCGCCGTAAATGATCTCGCGTTGCGGTTGTACGACGAAGACATGGCCCAATTTGAATTGCAGCTCGGCAAAACCGATTCAGCCGAGCTCGCGGCGACGCTTGAAAAGAGTCAGTCGCTGCCGATGAAAGTTTTGGAATCACAGCCGCAAACGTTGAGACTCGCGCTTCCCTAAATGAACTCTCAATTCGTCTCCCCCGCGAAGGCGGGGGCCCAGACACCTTCAGCTGGCTGGATCCCCGCCTTCGCGGGGATGACGGCATTATTGTTAAGCACATTCACCGGTTGTAAAACCGAGCCGCCGAAGCCGCCTTTGGTGCAGACGGTCGCCGTGTTGATGTTTGACTCGGAGGCGAACAACGTCAATGCGCCGGATATCATGCAACGATTGGTTTATAACGCGCTTCGCCCGTCGGCTTATCAAGTGGCCAATATCGGCGAAGTGAATCAGAAGTTGAATGACGCGGGCATCGCCGACGGCGGCCAACTCGCGGTCGCGGACCCGGTCAAACTTGGCAAAGATTTGGGCGTGCAGGGCCTTATTTATGGAAACGTCGAGTCGTTTGGTTATATCAACGTCGGATTTTATTCGCAGCGCAAGGTCACATTAGAGCTGAAGCTCGTTGATGTCGGTACGGGCCAGACGTTGTGGGAACATGTGGGCACCGGCGCCACGCGCAACTTCGCATTGGACAAAGAACAGGCGAAAGCGAATTTCGCGAAAGGGCTCGCCGACCAATTGGTGGACAAAGCGATGAAGAACCCGTTGGATGAGGAATCGCGCCTTGCTACACTGCAGGCTCTTAAGACGCTGCCCGGATTTGTTTTCTCAGGTTTTGCGCAAGACGATCAAACGCCGACCAAGGGCAAACGCGAAACACAGAATGTCATCAAAAGTTTAATCAGACCAAAGTAGAGGGGGCTCCCAATGAACGCATCAAAAATTGCTTCACTTTTGCTCGGCGGAACGCTTTTCGTTTCTGCCTGCGCGCCTGGCACGAAAATCCGACAGAAAGACGCGACCACGGTCGACGTCACTGAGAAAGTCGTTTCGAAATACACAGGCCCTCGCCGCCGCATCGGCGTCGTCGCGTTCCAGAACAAGGCGCCGTACGCGCAAGGTCGCATCGGTGAGACCGCGACCGATATCTTGATCACCGAACTGACGAAGTCCGGCAAATTCATCGTGGTCGAGCGCGATAAGATGGACAAACTTTTGGAAGAACAGAAACTTGGTCAGTCCGGCGCGATCGATCCGAACACGGCGGCCAAAGTCGGCAAGATCTTGGGACTTAATGCGATCGTGACCGGTAGCGTGTCGCAGTTCGGCGTGAAGAAAGAGGGAAAAGATTTCATTATTTCCGAATCGAAACAGCAGATTGTCGAATGCACGGTTGACGTGCGCGTGGTCGATGCCGAGACGGGCCAAGTATTGTTGGCGGATTCAGGCAAGGGCGTCGTGCGAAAAGCGTCGGGTAAATTCCTCGGCATGGGCAACCAGTCGAAGTATGACGAAACGCTCGAAGGCGAAGCGCTGCGCGCGGCGATCGTGAAGTTCGTCGACAACATCATTTCGCAAGTGAACAAGAAGGCGTGGAGCTGCCGCGTGGCGGCCGTTAAAGACGGCAAAGTTTATTTGAACGCGGGCCAGGAAGCGGGGCTTGAACTCGGTCAGAAGCTGAAAGCGTTCTCGCAAGGCGCGGACATCGTCGACCCGACCACGGGCCTCGTGCTCGGTCAGGAAGAAGAGGAACTCGGTACGCTGAAAGTATCTTCGTTCTTCGGCGACAATGGCGCGATCGCGAACGTGGTCTCCGGTTCATTGCCGAAAGCAAAAGATTTGTGCCGATTGGCTGAATAAATTGTGCCGTCATTCCCGCGAAGGCGGGAACCCAGACACCTCAAGCGGCTGGATCCCCGCCTTCGCGGGGATGACGACTAAGGCAATATTATGGATGTAGTTTTAGTACACGGATACAACGTCACTGCCACAAGCACGTATGGCGTGCTGCCGCAGCGGTTGAAGGCGGCCGGCCATAACATCAAAGACGTGTACTTGAGCAAATACGTAACGCTCGACGACGACATTATGCTTGCCGATATCGTGCGCGCGTTCCAAGCAGCTCTGCTCGATGTTTACGACGGGAAATTAGATCAAAAGTTTGCTTGCATCACGCATTCGACCGGCGGCCTCGTCGCGCGTTCCTGGATCAGCACGTATTACGGCGATTCGATGGCGTCGCTGCCGATGTCTCACCTCATTATGCTCGCGCCTCCGACCAACGGTTCGCGTCTCGCCGAGCTCGGCAAGTCACGCTTGAGCCGCCTGCGCAGTCTTGTCGGCATCGAGCCCGGCATAAAAGTGCTCGACGTTCTTGAACTCGGTAGCGAACTTCAATGGAATCTCAACTCCGAATGGATGCGCAAAAAAATACATGCGGCGCCCGGTTTCTATCCGTTTGTGATCGCCGGTCAGTGGATCGACAAAAAACTTTGGGATTCGATTATTCCGGCCACCTACGAGCGCGGTTCCGACGGCGTCGTGCGCGCGTCGGCCGCGAACTTGAACATGCAGAAGGTGACGATCGGCCCGGACGGTCACGTATTGCGCGAAGTGATGGGCGGCGTTCCTTTTTTGATTCCACCGCAGACGTCTCACTCGGATGAGCGCTACGGCATCATGGGCAGTATTCCGTCGCGCGGCAGTCATCCGGTGCTCGATGGAATTTTGGCGGCGCTCGATGTGGACAGCCGTGAAGAGTACGACGCGCTCGAAGCCGATTTCGCGATGAAGACCACATTGCTGCAGCGCAAGGAAACCTATTACGACAAATCCAAACTCGATCGGTACTCGCAAGTGGTGTTTAGAGTGACCGACAACATCGGCAACCATCTCGACGATTACGCGCTTGAAATCATCGATGCCTCGGGCCGCGGAGATCAATTGCCGGGCGGTTTCTTCGGCGACAAGCATAAAAACGCGGTGAGACCAGAGAAATTTGTTTATTACGTCGACTACGAT
>CAYXDS010000064.1:0-11747 GCA_964463805.1 uncultured Elusimicrobia bacterium
AAAACCTTTTCCCGAACGTCGATTATCACTGCGCGGTCGCCTATTACCTGATGGGCTTGCCGATCGAGATCTATACGGCCATTTTCGCGCTCGCGCGCATGTCCGGTTGGACCGCCCACGTGCTCGAGCAGCACGCGGCCAATCGCTTGATTCGCCCCGAGTGTTTCTACACGGGGCCGCGTGATTTGGCGTTCGTTCCGATCGACAACAGGAACTAACTTCACTCTTTTATGCCAACGACCACCCGCACAGAAAAAGATTCTATCGGCACCAAAGAAATTCCCGCCACAGCGTATTACGGCATCAACGCATTGCGCGGTCAAGAAAACTTTCCGATCTCCGGTCTGCGCGCGCACGCGCGGTTCATCGACGCGTTCATGGTCATCAAGAAAGCGGCCGCGCAGGCGAACAAAGAACTCGGTCTGATCAAGCCGGACCAGGCGGACGCGATCTCCCAGGCCTGTGACGACGTGTTGAAAGGCAAGTTCCGCGACCAATTTATCGTCGACGTTTTCCAAATGGGCGCCGGCACCGCGTTGCACATGAATGTAAACGAAGTGCTTTCGAATCGCGCCATCGAAATCCTCGGCGGGCAAAAAGGGGATTACTCGAAAGTAAATCCGAACGATCACGTGAATTTCGGTCAATCGACGAACGACGTTTTCCCAACCGCGATCCGCGTGGCCACGCGGCTTTATCTCAATGATTTCTTGACGGTTGTCGACGGTTTGGCCGCCGCCTTCCTGGAAAAGGGAAAAGAATTCGATGACGTCGTGAAATCGGCACGCACGCATCTTCAAGATGCGGTGCCAATTCGCCTCGGACAAGAATTTGCGGCCTATGGTCTCGCCGTGAAGCGCTGCGCGAAACGGATCCGTCAGGCGGCCGAAGAAATCGAAGAACTCGGCATCGGCGGCAGCGCGGCGGGAACCGGTCTCAACACACACCCGAGTTACGCGAAGCGCGTGGTGGATTTATTGAATAAAGAAACAAACGTGACGTTTCGCCCGGCCGAAGACAAACGAGAAGCGATGCAGAGTCAGCGCAGCGTGGCCGAAGTGTCGTCCGCGATTAAAAATTTGGCGCTTGAGATGACGCGGATCGCGAACGATTTGAGATTGCTTTCGTCGGGTCCGACCACCGGTTTCGCCGAAATTCTTTTGCCGGGTCTCGCGGCCGGCTCGTCCATCATGCCGGGCAAAGTAAATCCGTCGATGCCCGAAATGTTGAACATGGTTTGTTTCCAAGTGATCGGCAACGACCTCGCGGTCTCGCTCGCGGTTCAAGCGGGCCAACTCGAATTGAACGTGATGATGCCGTTGATGGCGTTCGATATGATGTTCTCGATCGAAATTTTCAAAAACGCGCTGCAAGTGTTTACGGACCTCTGCGTGAAAGGGATCAGCGCCGACAAAGACAAATGCCGCCGGTACGCGGAAATGTCGATGTCGCTGGCAACCGCTCTGAACCCGATCATCGGTTACGCGAAGGCGGCCGAGATTGTGAAAGAGGCGATGAAGTCCGGTAAGACGATCGTCGAGACGATTAAAGAGAAAAACATTTTGTCCGCTGAAAAATTGGAAGAAGTGCTGAACCTAAAATCTCTAACGGAACCCGGAGTCCATAAATGAAATTGAAGCTGTCGCTGTTCGCGTTTCTTACATTGAATCTCGTCGCTGCCGGCACGTTGCATGCCGACGACGACATCGTCGCCAACGGTCGAGCCGTCTTCGTCGCGCAATGCTCGCGTTGCCACGGCCTCGAAGCGAAAGGCGACGGTGTTGACGCCAAACGGTTGTGGATCGCACCGCGCGATCTGACCTCGGGAAAATTCAAATTTAAGAGCACCGCGTACGGCACGCCGCCGTCCGACGACGACATTTCAAACGGCATCATCGGCCACGGTTTGGCCGGCAGCGGCATGCCGAGCTTCGCTAACTTGGATAAGGATGTTCGGGCCAGCCTTGTCGCCTATATTAAAACGATATCGCCGGCGTTTGCGAACGATCAGAAACCGCAGCCGATCCCGAATCCGGCGAACATGAAGGCCAGCGCCGATTTACAGAAAGGAAAAGAAGTGTTCACGAAGTTGCAGTGCGCATTGTGCCACGGTGAAAACGGACGCGCGAACGGTACCTCGGCGTTTACACTGGTCGACGCTTGGAACAAGCCGATTCGCGTGGCGAACCTTTCACAAGGATGGACTTATCGCGGCGGAAGCGAGCCGATCGACATTTATCACCGCATCTTGGCCGGTATCGAAGGCGCGCCGATGCCGTCGTACGAAGGCGCGGCATCACACGAAGACATTTGGCAACTTTGCAACTATGTGGCGTCGTTGCAGTTGAAGACGAACTGGTCCGGTCAAATTAATGCGGCCAAAGTGAACGGCGCCCTGCCGTCGAAAGCGGATGACGCGCAGTGGAAAAAAGCGGAACGCACTGATGTGAACATGCAAAATTATTTCTACGAAAACGGGCGTCGTGCACACTTGACCGTGAACGCAGTTTCAGTGAAGGCGCTTTACAACGACGGCTCGATTGCTTTGTTGATTACGTGGGATGATCCGATCAAAGACGAAGGCAAGCCCGGCGATACGTTGTTGATCGCGATCAAGCCCGTCGATTTCGACGGCGATCCGCGCGCGAACCTACACACGCTGTATACGCCCAACGCGCACCCCCTCGACCTCGCCTTGTGGCAAGCGTCCAACCCAAAGACGACGGGCCAAAAGAAAACGAATTTGTATTCGGCCACGCATTGGGGCTGGCAGCCTGATCAAATCCTTGAATCGTCGGCTCAGTACGAAGATGGTCATTGGACGCTGGTCGTCACTCGTCCGCTGGCTCTCGAAGGCGGCGAAACGCTGAAAGCGGGATCCGATGTTCGCTACATCGGCTTTGCCGCGTGGGACGGTCACAACGACGAATCCGGCGAAAAGCATTCGGCGTCGCAATGGATTCGCTTAATGATCGGCACCGGAGCCGCACACGAATAACTGATTTTGGAGGGTCCTTATGCTCGCGTTTGAACGCAAAGGGGCCGGTCTTCCGATCGTTTTTTTGCACGCGTTTCCTTTGTCCCATCGGATGTGGGACGGCAATGTACCCGTCTTTTCGAAAAACTTCCAATTCATAACGCCGGATCTTCCTGGTTTCGGCGAGTCCCACTTCACCGATGACACCGCTTCAATGGAATTTATGGCGGGTGAAGTTCTCTCATTACTGGACCATCTGAATCTTCAGCAAAAATGCGTAATCGCAGGGCTGTCGATGGGCGGATATGTGATGCTGCAGATGTTGCGACTTGCGCCCGAACGGTTTCGCGCGGCCGCGTTTTTATCCACACGGTCTGGCGCCGACGGCGAAGAGACCCGATCGAAACGTTTTGCGAACATCGAACTGATTCAGAAAGAGGGACTCGGTCCGTTTGCGGATCGTTCGGTCCAAACTCTATTAGGGAAATCCACGCTCAGTTCTCAGCCTAATATCAGAGGGACTATAAAGTCCTTGATTCAAACCGCGGATCCTAAAAGCGTTTGCGCGGCGCTGCGCGGGATGGCCGCGCGCGGCGATACCACGACGGTTCTTGATTCGCTCGAGGTTCCATCCCTCTTCATTTCCGGAGAAGAAGACTTAATTATTCCGTCTTCGGAAATGGAATCGCTGTCGAAGAAGGTCAAGAAAAGCGAGTTTCATGTGCTGCCCAAAGCGGGCCATTTGTTTAACCTCGAGCAACCGGATTCATTTCACGACTTGTTTTTGCACTTCTTAAAACGGCGCGTTTTGTAGTTTTTTGGCCGGGAACCGCCTTAGCGACGATGTGTTATACTGCGCATGGATACCGCAACGATCGATAAACCAATGAACGAAACCGAAGAGAAAACACGTCAAGAATTCGCCGAACTCGCGTTTCCGTACATGGACGAAATGTACGCGGGCGCGTTGCGTATGACCCGTAATCCGGCTGCCGCTGAGGATCTTTCGGCGGAGGTATTCGGGAAAGCGTGGAAAGCATTCCATCAATTTGAACGCGGCACCAATATGCGCGCGTGGCTGTACCGGATTCTCACCAACACCTACATCAATCATTACCGCCAAAAAAAGCGCCAAGGCCCGGCTGTCGACCTTGATCAGTATGAGAATCAGGATGAGTTCTATATTTACAACAAGATCGCAGAAAGCGCGCGTCACGACGACGAAGATCCGGCGCGCGCCGTGCTCGAGAAGTTCGCCGAGCAGGACATCATCAACGCGATGGAAAAACTGCCGGAAGGATACCGCGAGACGGTGATCTTGTCCGATTTGCAGGGTCTGTCGTACGAAGAAATTTCACACGCTTTGGACATTCCAATCGGCACCGTTCGTTCCCGCTTGAATCGCGGCCGCCGCCATCTGCAGAAGGCGTTATGGGAAGAGGCGGTCAAGTCCGGCTATGTGACGGACGCAAAAATGAATCCGATGAAACGCTGGTCGAATAAGCTTTTCCGGTCTTTGAGGGGGAAATAAGAAGATGTTGAGTTGCGAACAAGTGCTCCAGGATATTTGGGCTTACCTGGACCGCGATATCAAACCGGAAGATATCGCGCACATTCAAAAACATTTGGATCTTTGCCGCGCATGTTTCTCGCGAGTGGAGTTCGAACGCGAGCTTCGCGTTTCAATAAAAAAGAAAACCGATCATTGCTGTCCCGACAAACTGAAAAACCGCATAAAATCCATCCTCGATCAATTCTAAAAAGCCGTCGCCCCGGAACGTTCGCCTCAGCGAATCCGCCATTCGCCGGACCCTTGCCCGGCGCCCCTATTGCTTCGAATACATCACGTTGCGAATTACGACGGTTTCGTTTCTGCTGCCGTCGCGCGCGACAACCCGCACTTTATTTTCTCCGACGGTTAAGAACGCGGTTGCCGTAAACCGTCCGTCGTTGCCGAGAAACACCACTTGTCCGTTCACGGATACAAGAACCGCGCCGCTTGCAATTCCAGAAACCTCACAGGAAGGTTCTTTGCCGGTGACACGGAACCCGTTTTCGGGGAGCACGTTTGAAAGTTTCGGCGGATCGGTGTCTTTGATGATTTCGGTCGGCGCTGAGAACGAGCCCGTGGTGCCGAGCGCATCGATGAACGCGACGCGCATGAAATAAGTACCGTCTGGAATCGGCAGCTTTTTAACGTCGAACGCTTGCGCGGTGACTTCGGTTTTCTCGGCGATAATTTGCTGAAAGCTTTCATTTTTCGAAAGTTGCACGCGATAATTCGTCATCGCGTTTTGAGAAACGACTTTTGACTTGCTGCCGCTCGCAGGCGTTTCTTTCGGCGCCAGGGCCGGCGGCGTAAATTTGATCGGCTTGTCACCCTGCGGCATCGCCGTTTGTTGCGGCGCTTTCGTCTTCATGTCGGCCGGATTAAAATCCTTAAAGTTGCTCAGCGGCAACGGTTCGATCGGCGGCGCCGATTTCGGCACTTGCGTACCGAAACCTTCTTTGACGACGACGGTCTTTCCTTTCGCGGTCACGTTCACTTGGCCTTTATACACGAACACGACCTCGGACTCGTCTTCGCGAACCTTCGCGTGATATTCGGATCCCGGGCTCTTCGGATTCACCACGGTTCCGCCGGGCATGATCACTTTCGCGCGCGACGCGCGCACGTCGCCTTGCAGCAGCTCCACTTGCTGCAGGATTTTCTCAGGCTTAAGAACGACATAGGAGTTTTCGTTGATTTGAACGATTTCTTTCGACGGAAATTTCACGCGAGCCTGAGCGCCTTTCATCGTACGCAAGCTGTCTTCGTAGCGAAGCGTCATGTCGAGCGTCGCTGATTGAAAATCCGCGTCTTCTTTGCGTTTGTACCTCACCTCGGGAATCATCGTTACCAATTGCGCGGTACGATATTCTTCTTTGATCAAGGACGCCGGAATTTTAATTCTCGTTCCGGGCAGCGCGATCGTCGGGTCCGCCGTCGGCAGATTGTTTACTTTCACAATCTCCGGCCATTTCTGTGGATCTTTCAAATACTTGTTCGCGATGCTCCACATTGTGTCCCCCGGGTTCACGGTCACTTCCTGCAGGCCTTCTTGCGCAAACGCAGCGGCCGCGCCGAGCAGCAAAAGGAATGAGAGCGCCTTCACGCGGTTCATGCGGCCTTCATTCCTTTTTCTTCGATGAGCTTCGGTAAGTTTTTCGGCAACGTGAAAATGAACGATGCGCCTTTGCCGACTTCGGATTCAACCCAAATTCGCCCCATGTGCGCCTCGACGATTCTCTTGCAGATCGTAAGTCCAAGCCCGGCGCCGCCTTTGAAGTGGCCTTCCACTTGCCGGAACTTGTCGAATACTTTTTCGAGGTACGACTCCGGAATTCCTTCACCGGTGTCTTCAACCGAGCAACGCAGATGATCGTGTTCGTCGCGGAGTCGGATCGTGATCGCACCGTCGTCCGGCGTGAACTTCGTCGCGTTGCCGACCAGATTGATGAACACGCGTTCGATCAAGTTTGGGTCCAGGCTCAAGGCCGGGATCTCGCCGATTTTATCGACGCTTAATTTGATGTTCGAACTTTTCGCTTGAGGTAAGAAAAGTTCGTTGACGCGCGTCGCCACATCGTCCACTTGAACGTTTTCAAGGTGCAGTTGGAGCCGGTTCGATTCGAGGCGCGCGAGATCGAGAATATCATTGACCATGTTCGTGAGCCGCAACGACGCTTTGTCCATCGTTTCGAACATTTTCGTTTGAATGGGCGACAGTTGACCCGTTTGTCCGGATTGGAACAGTCGAATGAAGCCGCGGATGGCCGTCAGCGGATTTCTTAGATCGTGCGTAATCGAATGCAGGAACTCTTCTTTCATCGAATCGAGTTCTTTCTCGAGCGTGATGTCGTGAATCACAGTAACGAGTCCGAGCATTTCTTCTTTGGCCGGAGAGCGGACTTGTTCGGCTGATACCGCATAATAGGCGTCGACATCGTTGTTCGTTAATTTCACTTCGATGGATTTTTTGCTGTCCGGGTTGCTCAATAAATCCATACAAGCCGTTTTAAGTTCGGCGGAGGGCAAAAATTTCCACAAGGGTTGTCCAAGAACCGTCATCGAATCGGGAACGCCCAAAATGCTTTTCGCCATGCGGCTGATCAATTGAATTTTGCCTTGATAGTCGGTCATCACGATGCCGTCTTTGATCGAGAAGATGATCGCTTCGGTTTTCTTCTGTTCGATGATGACCTTTTCGACCTGCAGTTCGGCGTAGCCTTTCAGTTTATCGAGCATGCCGTTGAACGTTTGAGCGAGTTCTTCGATTTCGTCTTTGCTGTTGATGATCACCGGATCCGGAAATTGACCGACCGCCAAGTCCACGCTTTTCGCTACGCGCGTAATTTTCAACAACGGCCGCACGAGCGAACGCGTGAGGAAGGTGGCGACCGCCGCCGCGAGCAACATCGTCAAAAACGTGAAGAAGAACGCCTGTTGTTTTCCTTTTCGGCTGGCCGCGTACGCTTCTTGGCGCGTTTGTTGGGTAAAAATAACGCCGCCGAGCAACGTCACCGGCGCCGACGCGCCCACCCAATTGATGCCTTGCGAATCGGTGTATTCGCGCGCGCCGACGTTGCCGCTCAACGCGGTTTTGATGATGGAGGGGTCAATCGACTGCGAGTCGCCGACGTTGCTGCCCGGTTTTGTGATCTGCACGCCGTCCGCACCGACATAGGTGGCGAAACCGGTGGTGCCGATCGATTGCCGCGCCACGACCGCGTTCAAATCGCTTAAGAAATCGTCGATCGACATTTTTAAGTACAGCGCATTTTGGCCGACCGCCGAATCGAACGGCACGAAGATCTCGGCGAACGTGACATTGTTGACGCGGAAAACGCTGACCACTTGTTCGCCGTTTTTCTTGAACTTTTGGAACAGCGGCGTTTTTAAATGAGAGATGAGTTCCGGATGTTGGTCCACTTCGGGGGCCAGTTGAGGGCTGTACGCTTTGATCACTTCTTGGCCGTTGGCGGTGAGCGCCGAAATGATCGCGAAATTCGGGTAGGCGTCGATGAGCGCGCTTAAAAGTTTCTGACGGTCTTCCCAACTGATGGCAGGATTCTTCAATGCGGCAAGCACGAGGCCCAGGCGGGAAATGATCGAAGACATCCGTTCGTCGTATTTTTCCGCGATAGATTGCGCGAGTTTTACGTGATAACGTTGCACTTCAAATTGGAGGCTTTCGTCGTTGATGCCGACGACGATGCGGCTGACGAGCGCGACGGGAATGACCGCCATCAGCATCAGCAAGATCAGGAAGCGAGGAAATAATCGGAGCCGGAAAGAGCTCATTCCGTTAACCTGGAAACATATGGAAAAAACAGCTTGTTCCGAGCGCGCATCACGCTAAAGTGTACCCAGGGAAAGGGGGGTTTCAAGAGAGAAAAGAATAGATGGTTTTTGATACACTTCCGCCCCGTGAACGTCATTCCCCTGCGTCATTCACCTCGAAAAATGAGAGCGTTTATTCGCGTCCCGATTCTTTTCCTTTTTTGCTGTTTACTGTTCTGCCGTGCCGCCTCGCCGTTGCCCTGGGTCGTTTGGCCCTCCGCGCCGAAAATCGCGCTTACATTCGACGATGGACCGCATCCGATGCCCACCATGCAATTGTGCGATGTGCTCGCGCGTTACCAGGTTCCCGCCACTTTTTTCATCGTCGGACGAGTGGCGGCCGAATGCCCGCAGACCCTGAAATTTCTCTCAGGCCGAGGTCATGAATTGGCCGGGCACACGTGGACACACTCGGATATTCGCCGTATGTCGACGGACGCATTGCGCGATGAACTGGATCGAACACGCGCGTTGATTCGCTCGACGACAGGTCGCGACACCTTTTTGTTTCGCACGCCGGGCGGCACCGAAGCGTTCTTGCGCCATTCGTTTCGCGTTCCTGCCGGTTACCAACTCGTTTTATGGGACGTGCACAGTCTGGATCAGGAAGGCATTTCTGCGCGGCGGATTGCGAGCCGCGTGCTTTCGCAAGTGAAAAACGGCGATGTGATTCTCATGCACAATGGACTCGCGTCGACACGCGATGCGCTCGACGTGATCATTCCGACGTTGCAGGCGCGCGGCTATGAATTCGTCACGGTTTCGGATTTGATGAAACAGCGTCCACGGTCCCGGCTGTTCGCGCGCAATTCGGCATTCCTGCAAAGTTAATGAAGAGATTTCTTTTCCTGTTGTCGTTGATCGTTCTCTGGTCCTTCTGGCCCGGCGTTAATCCGACCTTCGTCGAGTTCTTCGTAAACGAGGGACAAACCGCGCAGGAAGTGGCGGGCTCGTTGAAACAGGCGGGTGCCATTCGATGGTCGTTGCCTTTACTTGTATGGATGCGCGTGCGTCACGCGTCATCGCGGATTCAAATCGGCCATTACCGGATGAGAAAAGACCGCGCGGCGTTTTGGATCGTCGACGACATGATTCATGCGCGTTCCGAGCACGTGAAGTTCGTGATTCCCGAAGGGTTCGCTTCCTGGCAAATCGCGGACCGGCTCGAGGAGCAGAAAATCTGCAGCGGCGAACAATTCAAACAACTCGTTCAAAAAGAACAAAGCGAAGGATATTTGTTCCCGGCGACATACGATTTGATCAACGGCTTAAGTCCGGCCAATGTGCACAAAAAATTTCGGGCTCAATTCGATCAACGGTGGGACGATGAAATGGACGCGCGCGCGAAAGAAATCGGCTTCACGAAACAACAGACGGTTACGCTCGCGTCCATCATCGAGCGCGAAGTGCGCAAGCGCGAAGAACTGCCGTTGGTTTCGGCCGTGTACCACAATCGGCTAAAAAAACGTATGCGGCTCGAAGCCGATCCCACCGTTCAATACGCGCTCGGCTATTGGAAAACGCGGTTAACCTACGACGATTATCACAACACGAAGTCGCCGTATAACACCTATTTAAATTCCGGATTGCCGCCGGGGCCCATATGCAACCCGGGGTGGGATTCCGTCCGCGCCGCGCTGTGGCCCGCGCAATCAACCGCGCTTTTCTTCCTTGCGCTTGACGATGGCCACCACACGTTTTCAAATACGTACCGTGAACATACGAATAAAGTAAATCGTCGCAACCGGAGTAAAAAATGACGCTGTCCGCATCCGACTTTGAATTGTTGTTGCAAGCGAACCGGATCTTGTCTTCAAAACTTGATTCGGCAGATGTGCTGCAGGCGGTGATGGAGCTCGCGACGAAAGTCGTTCGCGCCGAGGCGTCATCGCTGTTACTGCTCGACGCGGCGACGAACGAATTGTACGTAGACGTCGCGCTCGGCAGCGTGAAGGAAGAAGTGAAACAAATTCGGTTGAAGCTCGGCGAGGGCATCGCCGGCTGGGTCGGCCGCGAACGGAAGCCTTTGATCGTAAACGACGTGACGAAAGACGCGCGCTTCACCCAGAAAGTGGACAAATCGACGAGTTTCAGAACGAAATCAATTTTAGCGATGCCGCTGCTCGCGAAAGGAAAATTGATCGGCGTGGTTGAAGCGATCAACAAAGAATTGAACGGAACGTTCACCGAACAAGATCGCGAGGCGTTCGAAGTGTTTTCGAATCAAGCGGCGGTTGCGATCGAGAACGCACGGTTATTTTCTGAAGTAACCAGAGAAAAAGAAAAGTTGAAAACGGTTTTGGCCGAAATGTCCGACGGCGTGTTGTTGTTGGACGGCGACGGATGCATTTCACTGATGAACGATGCGGCCGGAAGTTTTTTCGGCGTGACGCCCGCGCAAGCGATCGGCCGCGCATTCGATTCGTCGTTCGCCGACGGCTTCGAATCCTCTCCGTCCATCGACGCGGTTGTGGAATCCTCGAATGAAAGCACAGCGGTCGATTTGTCCCGCCAAGTCGGCAAAGATTTGATTTTGTCCGCATTGTTTTTGCGGCTGGAGCCGGATTCGGACGGCAAATCGTCCGGGCATCTGGTGATTTTGCGCGACGTAACGACTGAGAAACGCGGGGAAATGTTGAAGCGGAATTTCCTCTCTCTGATTTCACATAAACTAAAAACGCCGTTGACGGTGATTCTCGGCTACGCGCCGATGTTGAAGGCGAACGCGACCGGTTTGAGCGACGCGCAGAAAAAAGCGCTGTCCGCCATTTGCGACCAGGGCGCGAATTTGGGCGGTCTCGTCGATAAACTGTTGCGGTTCACGATCGTCGAATCCGACTCGCTGGAACGAAAACTCGAGCTGAAAGATCTTGTGCCGCTCGCGCGCGAAGCGGCGCATTCGATCGCTGAAGATAATTTGGCGGACGGCTCGGTCGAAATAAAAGTGAACGCGCCGACGCCCGCGTTGCCCTCGTTGATGATCGACGGCGCGTTGACGACCGAAGTGTTTAAAAACCTGATTGAGAACGCGGTGAAGTTCAACGATAAACGGAAAAAGAACGTGACCGTCGATTTCGAGCGCGACGGAAATTGGGTGATCGCGCACGTGCGCGACAATGGCGTGGGCATTCCGCCCGAAGAGCAAGGAAAGGTGTTTGAAAAATTTCATCAGGTCGAAAATTCATTTACGGGCCAAGTCCCGGGCGCCGGATTGGGCCTCGCGCTCTGCAAAAAGGTGATGGAAGCGATGGGCGGCCGGATTTCATTGACCTCGGAAATCGGCAAAGGAACCGATGTGGCGGTCGCATTTCCCTTCAAGAAAAAACTTCAGGCGGTCGCATGTTGAAGACGGCAGCGTTTGAAGAATGGCTCGGGCATGGAGACTTT
>CAYXDS010000065.1:0-11464 GCA_964463805.1 uncultured Elusimicrobia bacterium
CAATACATCAACGCGGCCCAAAAGCTCGGCGCCATGGAAGATTTATTGAACGAATACGGCGACCTTGCGAAAAAATATCCGGAAAATGCGGCGTTCGGCCGATATCACAAACAAATCATCGCTTTGTCGATGGCAATGATACCGCAACAAGTCAATGTCAGCGGCGCGCATGCATCGGGCGCGTTAAAAAAATTCGCTTTGATCGCGGCAATTGTGATGGTCGTGGCCGGGTTAGCGCTGCTCGTTCTTCCACCGATGCTTTTAAAATCGGGCAAGATTCAAAAGGCACAGGCCAGTGGCATGGTCAAAATGGGCATCACGATGGCGGCGGTCGGTCTCATCGCTTTCGTGATGCGTTCGAAACTCGATAACGACTAGGGAATATCCTCGACTCTTAGCCGGGTCACCGAGCCCAACGTATCGATCGGCGCGTCGAACCCTTTTTCGTTCCCCACCACCATCGTCTTCATGTTTTCTTTCACGTAATACTTGCGCGCGGCCGCCTGCACCGCCTCTTTGCTTACGCCTTCGATGCGGTCCGCGTACGTATCCAAATAATCGGCCGGAAAACCGTAAAACTCGTTCGTCGCGCGCGCGTTTACGATTTCCCACGGCGAATCGAAACCGAAAACGAACGAGTTCTCGATCGAATCCTTAGCGAGCCGCAGTTCATCGTCATGAATCGGACCTTTTGAAAACTTGTCGAGCTCAGACTGAATCGCTTTGATCGCGGCGATCGTCGACCCGGATTTTGTTTGGCACGCGACGCCCATGAGTCCCGGCCCCTGTGTGACTTGATAAAAACTGGCGACCACATACGCGAGCCCCAGACGCGAACGGATTTCGCCGAACAATCGCGACGGCCCGCCGCCGCCCAACATATAGTCGGCCAATTCAAGCACGAAATGATCAGGATGATGCCGCGCGGGTCCCAAGCGACCCATCGTCACGCGCGACTGATTCGAATCCTTTTGCACGAAGAAAACGGTTCCGGTCGACGGCTGGCGCGCCGAAAAATCATAGGGCGGCACCACACGTTCCGCCGATTTCCAAGCGCCGAAGATTTTCTCGAGCGAGGCCAGCATTTCAGCTTTATCAAAATCGCCGGCCACGCAAATAACCGCCGCGTCGGGAACCACCACACGTTTGTGCAACGCGAGCAAATCGGCCGCCGAAACGCGTTGAACGCCCTTTTCGGTCGATTCATGCGCGTATACATGCGCTTTGCCGTACACGGCGTCGCGGAACGCGCGGCGCGCGATTTGCGGCGGCGTGTCGTTTTTGCGGCGCAAGCCTTCGAGTTCTTTCGCTTTCGCCAGCGACAATTGATCCTCGCGAAACGCCGGATGGAGAAGAACGTCGGAAAAAATTTCGATGCCTTTGTCTTTGTTCTTCGACAAACACGCGAGCGAAACGGAAAACGTTTCTTCATCGGCGCCGGTCTCGACCGACATCGCCATTTGTTCGAGTTCCGAGTTTAATTGTTCGGGCGTACGCGTTTTCGTGCCGCCGGTGCGCCAGACTTCACCGACGAAATCAAACGGATCAAAAGACGCCGCATCGGCTGGACTCGATTTCATGCGGATGTTCATATCGAAAATCGGCAATTCATGATCTTCGAGCAGGTACACAATCACGCCGTTGCTCAACGTCGTGCGCTCAGCTTGTCCTGGTTTAAAATGAAGCGGCGACATTTGAACCGCGGGTGGTGCGGCGAATACAGGTGCAATTAATAAAGCAAATCCAAGCATTAGTGTCGTCATCCCGGCCATACGACGGGTGCAACTGACCGGAAACAATGTAAACCGGGATCCAGTCGTTCTCGAGACAGGAGTCACGCACGAAAGAAGCTGCGTTGTTCTCGGATAACAACTGTCTCCGGAAAGGATGGATCCCGGCTTACGTTGTTCGTTACCAATTGCAGCCCTCGAAGGGCCGGGAAGACGACTTAGGATCGAAGAACCTTGTAAATGAATGGTCATTTTTTCCTCACGAGCACAGCGGTCGTTCGATTGGAGGGTGTCAGGTAGACGGTGGCCACGCGTTGCACGTCGGCCGGCGTGACTTTGCGGATGTCTTCGATGCTCATCAACAATTTTTTCCAGTCGCCGGCGACCGCTTCGTTGTAGCCGAGCTGACTGGCCATTCCTTCATTCGAGGCGAGACCGCGGATTACCGCAGACTCCATCGTGTTTTTTACCTTCTCGATTTCGGCGGCGGTCGGAGGCGTCTTTTTGATCAATTCGATTTGGGCCAGCACCGCCGCTTCAAGCTCGGCCGTCGTATGCGGCGCGCGCGGAGATCCGCCAATAACAAACAAATTCGGATCGCGCTCGCCGGGCCCCGACGCGGACGCCCAAGCACTGACGCCGATCCGCGACTTCTCGATGATCTCTTTATTGAAACGCGACGTTCGCCCCGTGCTTAAAACGTCTTCAAGAACACTCAACGCGGCGTCGTCCGGACTATTTTGATCGGGACGGTGATACCCCATCAGCAGCGCGGGTTCCGCATCGAACTCCACCTGAACGCGGCGCTCGCCTTCCTGCCTCGGCTCGACGGAGATGCACTGTTCGACACCCGAGGGCGCCGACGGAATCGGTTCAAAATAAGTTTTGCAGAGCGCTTCAATCTCGTCGGCTTTCACGCCGCCGACCACGCTCACGACGAGCCGGCTCACGTCGTAGTGACGCTTGAAAAAATCGATGGCATCCGCGCGCGTGACGCGTGTGATGTCGCTTTCCCATCCGACGATCGGCCGACCGTAGGGATGCGCTTCAAACGCGGCGGCCAGAAATACTTCCCATAATTTTCCTTGCGGCGAGGTATCGATGCGCTGGCGCCTTTCTTCCATCACGACCGAACGTTCTTTATAAAATTCGCGCAGCACCGGATTTTTGATTCGGTCCGCTTCCATCGTGAACCACAACTTTACCGCGTTCAACGGTAATGAAACGGTGTAATTGGTGAAATCGTATCCGGTGGCCGCGTTGAGTCCACGGCCGCCCGCACGTTCGTAGATGCGCCAAAATTCTTCGGGCTCGAGCAATGATTCATGTTTTTTGTTCAACTCGGCCAATTGGCGCGCGAATTCTTCGGCTTTCGCTTTGTCCGTTTCAACGGTCAAAGCGGCTTGAAGCTTGTCGATTTGATCGAGAATCGGCGCTTCCTTCGCGTAATCTTTGGTGCCGATCGTCTTCGTGCCCTTGAACAACATATGTTCGAACATATGCGCGAGGCCCGACTTGCCGGTCTCATCATCCATGCCGCCGGTACGGATGTAAATTGAAAACGCGACCGTCTGCGAGGTCGGCCGCTCGAACACAAGCACGCGCATGCCGTTTTTCAGAGCGAATTTCTTTACCCTTTGAGGGAATTCGGAAATTGGATCTTTGGTCTCGGCGCGACACAATGCGGCCAACGATAGCATGGCAATAAAGAAAAGCAGTCTCCCCCGCGAAGGCGGGGACCCAGACACCTTAGGTGCCTGTTCGCCATTGGCGAACGCCTTCGCGGGAATGACGGCTAAAGACAGTATTTTTTTCATTTGCGGTAGAAAGGTTCTCCCCATTTTTCGAAAGCGTCTTTCAGCGAGCGGTTGATCAGCGTGATGTCCATCGTTTTTCCTTTTTCGAGAACACCTTCGGCCGCTTTCGCGACTTGACTGGCAACACTCTTAAAATTTTCGCGCGACTCGTCCAGCAATTTCAATCCCAACAACAAACGCGAGCCCGCATCATCGGCGATTTGGATGAAGCATGCTTCGGTCACGGTCGGCAAGTCATTGAACAATTCGATGAAGCGCGATTCGAGCGCGACCACGTCGTCCTCCGGCTTTCCCACATAGACCGACGTGTCTTTCGGAATGTTGCGCACTTCTTCGACCGGTTGTTCGGGAACACGCCCGTCCGCCAAGGACGCGACCAATTCCGGGTGAAGGTTCAACGTGATGCCGTCGGGACCGATCAGCACGATCTCGTGCGTGCTCTCGCGGAGCCGGTCCAAAATTTTCGGAGCCGGCATCGTCATATATTTCAGGTCTTGCTCGACGTATTCAACCATTGCATCGACCGAAGTGAACAACCACACCACGTGACCGCCTTTTGAGTCCTGGCCGAGAAGGATCGGAATTTGTTTGTCGTTTTCGTCGGCGTCTTTCGCGAGCGGCACCGTCAGATGAGAATTCAACAACGCATCCCAGAAAAGCCCCGGGTTCACCGATTGCTCGATGAACGCTTTGCGCATGAGACCTTCGAGCGCTTCGAAAGGAATTTTTGGATCGTTCATGATGCGCGCAACTTCTTCCAATCCGAAATTTTACGCCACCACAGCATCCGACCTTCGCCCCAACTTTGATCGAGCGCGCCGGGGTCGATCGCCACCATGTCGGCCGGTTCGAGGCCGTCGCCCATGATTTTCGGTTCGGTGGTGATGCGCGACCCGAAGATCGCGATTTCAGGCATGTGTCCGATAATTAATAAGGAAGGAACAGACAGGTGAGACACCACCACACTCCGCATCGTTTCAAGCGGAGTGCCGGACGCTAATTCATCGTTCAATTGGGCCGAAGAACCGATGGCCGTGGCGACCAACTCGGCCGTGTGTTTCGCACGTTCAAACGGGCTCGACAAAATCAGCGCAGGAGCAAACCCGATGCGCTTCATTTCCTTGGCCGCCATTTCCACTTTCGCCTCACCGAGTTCGGTCAACGGCCGCGTTTTGTCCCCGCCGTTCCAGACACCCGCATGCACGGCCTCGCCGTGCCGCATCAAATAAATTTCCATGCGTTTATTTCAGCATTTAATGCGGAAGTTGTCGTCGGGAAGCTGGATTCATCCTTGAATCTATAACGCTGGTCACAAATAATATCTCAACCGTATCTGACAGCAGGTACATCACGCAATAATTTCCGGTGATCACATAGCGGGTTGACCATTGATGAGATCGGCTCTTTCCTAAAAACGGAAAAATACTGACTCGATTGACTGCCGCCAGAATGAGTTCGATTTGTTTACGAGCGTTAGAGGGTGAAAATTCAAAAAGAAACTGATGGATCTTTCTTAGATCTTCCGACGCTTCATTCGTCCACCGGATACGAACCATGTGGAGACCTCCCTCATTACTTGCGCATGAGGGATGGTGCGTCCTTTCCGGATATCTTCTTCAGCAGCCGCTAATTTCTTCTTCAGATACAGACGGCAGATTAATTCATCTATGTCGATTGGTTGTGGAAGGGTATTAACGACTTTAAGAACTTCTCTTTTCGTTAACGTCATTTTAGACCTCTTTCGCATGCTTTCTCCCGAGGGTGGAGTGATCAGGCGCAGAGATTATAGAGGTTATCCAGGCAATTGTCGCCGGGCGTGTCGTATAAAAACGATTACAACAAGATCGATGGAAACCACACGATAAAAGACTCGGAACAAACCGACCGTTAAACATCGAAACCCAGATCGAGGCCCCTCCAATGAAGGACCAAGGGAAGGGAACTCCTTAAGCAACTTAATTTTGGCTATCACAGCGGAGTAAAGTGGTTCATAAATTTCGTTAAGATCTTCTTCCGCTTGTGGAAGCAAAATAACCTTTGGCATTTTAGTCAGCCTGCTTTCCGTTTAACGCTTCGGCGGGCGCGTTTCTTCATGTAATCTTCAAGAGTTATTCCCTTGCTTTTTTTCAGCTCTCTCTCTGCCCGAGTAAAACGCTCGTGCGAGTCGGGGTAAGACGCTTCTTCTTGCGTCAACACGTGCCCCTCATAACTTTCAAACTTGACTAAGACTGCCGCCGCCCGGCCACGTTGGGTAATAATGACGGGCTGATCGGTCTTATTGACTTGATCCACGTATTTTTTAGCTTGGGTTTGCAAGTCGCTGATCGGAATTATTTTCTCCATAAGAACCCCTTTTAGGCATATGTCTTAATATGGGTTTAGTTTTGTATTTATTTACAGTTAAAACAACGGAAAATCTTAATCACGTGTTTTTCGCGATGAGCGCCGTCTTTTCGAGAATCCTGTGTATAATTCATGTCCCCTCCACAAATTAAAAGCGCCCTCCCGCTGATCGGGAGACAACATGGCATTGTTGTTTGAAGTTCTGGGGTGCTTACAAAGAAAAATTCGTACCACACGAAGTCATTGGGAATTAATAAGTCGACGAAAACATCCTGAAGTGAGAGGACTCAGTTACTTTGTACAGTTTAAACGGACACGGCTACGTAATAACAAGTTATCTGACGAATAAGATAAAGGAAGGTAAAGAAGTATGGCGAAAGTGACTGTAATTTACGATCGCGTCGGCAACACATTGGATGTATGGTTCACAAAACCGCAGAAAATAATTTGTGAGGAAGTCGGGCACGGCGTGATTCTCAAAAAAAATAAGAAAGGGCGCGTTCTAGGCTTTGAGAAAATTAATTTCCTACCACACGGAAAAAAGATCCGGTCGAAGACAGATCTAAAGCTGGAAGCGAAAGTCGCTTAATTACGCGTTTTTCGCGATCAGCGCGGCTTTTTCAAGCAGCGTGGTGATGTTGTTGCCCCAGTCGGGCGTGAGCGGCAGGAACAAGCTGTCCGGCAGGTCGCCGAGCAACGGCTTGTACGCGTCGTTCAAGGAACGCGCGGCCAACACGGCATGACCGGCGCCGAATTCGAGACGCGCGTGCGCGGTCAACTTCGCTTCGCCCTGTTCGGAGCGTGCGTCGAGAACTTCGGCGCTGCTGAAAATGTTCACCGCTTCACCGTACAACCGGCGCGCTTGCTGCATTTCGTCGCTGTTCTTCACCAACAACACAATGCGCTGACGGCCTTTCGTCGATTGCGCCGCTTTGATGGTGGCATTAATCTTCTTCTGCTGCGACGCATCTTTCGCATCGAACGCGAAGTACAGCACTTGGCCGGTCTTGCGCATCGTCACGATGCGTTCGAGAGTTTCGATACGCGCCGCGCGCGCGAGCGCACCGAACCCTAGCGCTTTTGCGGCCCGCTCACCGAGTAGTTCGGCAAACGCTTCCCGCAATACGGTCGGAACGCGCGCACCAGCGCGTTTCTGTGAAACAGAGATACGATCGTCGAACAAGTGGCCGATTTCGTGGTGCAAACGGATCAATGCTTGTGCGAATCGCGCGTAACCGTCCTTACCTTCGACGCCGATGTAGATGACGCCGTCGCGCTTCGAGATACCGCCTTTCTCCGCGGTCACTTCCGGCGGCAATTTTTCGACGTCCATCACGCGAATATCAAGTTTCTCTAAAGCTCTGCGACCTTCGGCACTCAACTGCACGCCGCTCAGCATCCCCATTTCATCGGCGATCACCGGCGCGAGTAATCCGAGAACCGCCGATTGTTTGTCGGCATCGACAATCTTGCCGGCCACGATATCCCGCACTTCAGATGAATAAACATAGGTGCGGCCTTGGCGTTCGAGGATAGCGTTCAGCCGATCGATAAACGCCGAGTCCTGCGCTTTCCAGCGGATCAACGTGAGCACCGTATTGATCACAGCCTCGCGCGTTTGTTCGAGCGTGTCTCCGCCCGATCGCAGCTCATTCAATTCTTTCTCGGCCGCGTTTGCGTCGACCAATCTCACGCCCTGATCGAGCACATTCGCCATCATGCGTTTGAACATCGGTTTATCCGCCGGGTCCATGTTCGCGTATAAGCCGGCTACGTCGCCGAATTGCTGCAGCATCATCGGTAAGCGACTCGCGCCGTAACCATTGATAATCGGGTTCGAACGAATTTGGTCGGTCAACAATTTGATCAGCGTGTCGAGACCGACCGCTTGTTTGCCGCTTTGCGTCAAGAATGTTTGAAGCGGTCCTGTGTTCTCGGGGTTCTTAATCAATTGATCAGTAATATTCAGTAAGCGCGTCATTGCCTGCGCCGGGTTTCTCGGATTGATCTTGTTGGCGACGTCGATGATGTCCGCGTACGTGTTGATAAGCCGCGCGTAGGACGGCGTCGGAATCACGGTCAAGTCCAACGCCGGGTTGCTTCCGATACCGAAGAATTTTTTCAGGAACGCGCGAAGCTGTTCGAGACGCGATGGGTTGATTTCGTTGGAGAACGACGCATCCGCGCTGCGGCGTGGCGACACCACTCGTTCGGATTCACCTACGCGTTGGCCGTAACCGGAACGGAGAATCACCGGACGAATGTCGTAAGGCGTGAAAAAGTACACTTTGAATGGCGTCACCACACACAACACCGGTGCCACACCGTTGAAATCAGCGAGCGCTTGGGCTGCCGACTGAAAATCATCAAGGCTCGGACCAATGTCCGTCGGATGTGTGTGCACGATCATCGGCACTTGGCCAGAAGAACGATCGAAGTTTTGAATCACGCGCGGGTCGATGAACGTACGGTCGCCCAACGCGATCCGCTGCGAATTGAACGCAACGAGCTGCAGAATGAAATTCTTGAAATCTTGATCGCCGCTCTGCAGCGCTTGCTCGAGCGACAAATTCGAATCGTTCAAGTCGACGCCCGCGTTCGCGAATTGGGTTCTCACTTGCGTGCGCTTCCCCGCGTCAAGATTTGAGATCAACGCGCCCACGTTGATGCGCAGCGCCCATCCGGACACCGTTTCGTCCTGGAGCACCGCGCCAAATTGTTCGCCCACGCGCGGATCGACGCCGCCTTTCTCCGTCGGATCTTTCGCTTTGGGGATCGCCGCCTGTAGCGCCGCGATCGACGCATCGCGCACGCCCGGCACCGTCTCCAGCTTCTCCTCTACGAATGTGACGGACGGAATCGTCTTCGTCGTGTTCGCGCCGAACGAAATTTCATTGCCGTTCATCGTGACGCCGACCAACGCGAAGTTCTCCGGACCTTGCGTGCGCATCGTGCGCGCGGCCGGCAAGAAATTGGTTTCCATCGTCTTTTGATTGATGCGCTTACCGCCGACCGGAAAAGAACCTTCGTTCTCTCTGTTCGCCGCCTCTTTATTAGGCAACGCCGCCTCCGCCCCACCACGCACTTGCTGAAGCGGCGCGCCGACATTCATACCGGTCATCGCCCGCATGGCGACCAATGCCACGACGGCAACTCCGATTGAAATACCGATCGGCCCCAACACCAGAGACGACAACGCCGAACCAATGGCAACGCCTTTTAACGATGCGCCTACCCCGAACATGGTCGCCATCACAGCGGTCAACGTCCCCAACAGCGCGACTGTCGCAAAGCCTTGACGAGGGTTATCCGCGCGCGATGGGGACGAAGCATCGGCGGCTTTTGTGACCACCTTATTTGTCTGTTCAGCGCGATAGAAATCCGATGACAACACATAAAATGTGAATTGCAAAGGGGCCGTTTCCGGCGTCACGCCTTTCTCAGCCTTCACGGTACTTGCGTCCGCAAGCGGCGTCCACACCATTCTTCCAGCGCCGTTATCGGAGCGCACATATACGACATTGCTTTGCGAGCGCGCGACCACAAACTCTTTTTTCGAAGGTTGTCTCTCCAACACCGCGTCCAACATATTGCTGGCAATTAGGCTATTCACCGTCTTATTCACTTGCTTCGCCAATGACCGATCTTTTTTTTCTTTCACCGCGTCTTGAAGCGAAGTGACTTGCTTCACATACAACTGCGCGAGGACGGGCGCGGCGACTTGCTGCGGCATCACGCCGTGTTTAACGAGAATATTTATATCTTCCGGCGTGATATCCAGCCAAGGATTTTGTTCTTTATAGGTGTCACCCTGGAGACCTGTGAGCGCGCCTGCTACCAAGCGAGCCAACATCTCATCAAGAATTCCATCGCGTCTTTCTTTGGGATCCTTGACCCGAGTTAATTCCGGGTAATTTGCCAAAACCTCATTAAACCCGGGAAAACGCCAGCCTCCTTCGCCATTGTTGTCTACTTTAAATCTAAAAAAGTAATTCCATAATTCTTTTTTTGCCGTTTCTGACAAGTTAGGGAAAACATTATGAGCAAATTCATGAATAAAAATTTCCAGATTATTGGTCCCCGTGTTGCCACGAAGGATCGCGTTTCTCACGAACATCCCAAGCACGCCTTCGCGCGAGAGTGTGATCTGTCCGGTAATATTCGGATTCAGTCCTTTTTCCCCCATCCAATGCACAACGAAATCGCTGGCGGCAGCATTTCCGGTTAACGAGCTTTCGAACGCAATAGCTTCGGCACTTTTATTTCCGTTCTCATCGATGTTCGTATCGATCCATGGGCGAACCAAAATTGTAGTTGGTCTCCACGCAAACATATTCAATATCGAACTTAGCAACCGACCCGGCAAAGATTTCGCCGCTTCTCTTTGATCGATCTCGGTCAAACCTGTCTTTATGCCGGGCGTAAAAGGACTCGACACCAAATAAAACGTGCCGACGGCGTGCGCATCGCCGGTCACAGTCTTTGAAATCCAAAACGAATCGTTGCCGTCTTTCGTACGTTTTATTAGGTAGATATCTCTTCCGTCTGCCCCTTTTCCCGAGTACACGACGATGCGTTCAGATCGGCCATCTTGTGTTCTCGCTTTCCAAATCTCCGGAGGATTCGTGAAACGCTTGGTGACGAAATTCTGAATAGCGACCTGATAACCATCCAGCGCAGTTTCATATTCGGCCCTTGAATTGTAATCCGATTCTTTCGGAGCCTTCTTAAACATTTCCGCTTCAAATTGATCACGGTCTTTGTTTTCATAGAGACGGTCAATCGCATCTCTTAAATTGTTTACGCCAAATGGACTTAGACTGAACAAGTTAGGAGCTTCCACCTCTGGTGTTTGCAACGGTGCCTGATCGGATGGATTGTGATTTTGAGCAAGGCCAGGGTCTTTTTCGCTTAAAGAATTAAAATCCTCTTCCGGCGTCGCGTCAGATTCAACGGGCTGTATCTGATCAAGTGGATCGTCATTCGGGGGCATATTTTCTTCAATCTCTGAGGACTGCGGTGTTTCTTTATCCTGAACAACAGGTGACTGCGACTGCATTACCGACACGTCGTACACGGGGTCCGTTGGGTCAACGTTATAAAACACCGCTTGGTCGAGATCAGGAAGCCAATCTAATTTATTGCCGTTCTCGAATTTAACCCAATCGCCGTCGCTCCCACGCACATAGTAGCCGATAAGGTTCCCACTATCGTCACGAACTACGGCGAGATTAGCGTCATCCGGAATATCCACGAGATTTGGCTCGGATTCAAACGAGGCTGTTCTTAAAAGGTCTTCACCAAAAGCGACCACGCTGGGGGTCGTCACGATGGCAAAATTTTCATTTGCCTTCGCGACCAAATAATCAAAGCCTTCTTGGTACGTGTAATCGCCGGTCGGTCTTTGCGCCGGAGGCATAATATGGTCGTCATCGGATTCATTCACAACATCCGGCGGAGCGGGATTCAAATTCGAATTTGCCGCTTGGTCATCGACCTGATCTTGGATTGGCAGATCATCATTATTATTGTCGTCGACTTGCGCCAGGGGTACAGGAGGGGCCGGCGGAGCGG
>CAYXDS010000066.1:0-11458 GCA_964463805.1 uncultured Elusimicrobia bacterium
CCGCGTATCCCGCAATTTGCGCCATTGCAAAAAGATGAAGAATGCTTAACTCCAATCCTTTGATGGCTCGTCCTGCAAAATCCGCTACGACATTATTATCCAGCATCGCAGACAAAATTCCGGTGCCGAGAAATTGCAAATAGGCCATGTGTGGCGGCCCCAGTTTTTCAACGCCGTGGTGGAGCAAATCAGCAAGCTGCTGAAAGAATCCGGTCTTTTGAAGCAGCGTTATCGATAAGAAAAGTGGAAAGAGGAAAAGATACTCGGCGTATTCGTGACGAGCTTCGCGCAAAGCCAATCGCCGCATATTGGTGATGCGGACAATCCCCAATAAGGCGACCGCAAACCCGGCGAAAGATGCCAGAAAAAGTGGAACGTCATGATCAATCGCATGCCAAACCAACAGCCCGATAAACGGAATAAATGAAAGGCCGCCGATCCATTGCGTGCGGACTCGAAGTTGGCGGATCCATGCCAGCGCTTTGGAAATCTTGCGCATGGAATCATCATTATCAAGCGTTTCATCTTTCAACACGATTGAGTAATGGTGATCGAGCGCCTCCGCAAGATCTTCGGCCACATATTGCCCCAATAAATATTGCCGGACACTTTGCGGGATTTTTTCGGCCGCTAAAGCATCGCCAAGCGTCTCACCCTGATGAAGCCGGCGAATCAAGGGTTCATAATGCTCACCCAGCTGATCCCGATGCTCTTCGGCAAACTCGATCGGTGTTAGAACCTTGCCGTGCCGCTGGGCCTGAATAAACCGGATATCGGCCGTATTGAGATCAAGAACATCCAGTTTCGCTATGTCGACTTTCTGGCCTTGAAGTTTCCGCTTGATGTTCCAGAGAACAATGAAATAAGCCCCGATGGCCACCGGCAAGCAGTAACGAAGAAAGAATGCGTCATTCAGATGCGGTGATAGGTTGGATTTCATAATGAGGTTGGGCGGTTCGCCGTAAGCGAGCCACATCCCGCACACCGTTGTGACCACCGTCGATACCACCACCGCGTACACAACCGACTCATCTTTAATTCTGGCCAGGAAGAGAATGATCACAAGCGTCCGGATCATAAGACCGATCATGGAAACGCCGTCGAGAATTCCCGAAGCAAAAGAAACAATGGCCGCGAGAAGCGCCACCGTTGGCACGACATTCCCTTTGAACTTATTGAGGACGGAAAAACTGATCGTTTCGAGAATACGGGTCTGGGCGATGACCGCCACAAAAAACGTGAGCCCCAAAATGAACAGCATGGTATCGGCGTGGACGATTTCATCCAATCCGTGCAATGACAGGAAGTGGTGCTGAAAAAACCGGAGAATCGCGCCAAAACCTTCGGCCGCAAAATCGGTTCTCAATCCTGATCCTCTCCACCACGATTCCCAAAACGTCGCCGCGATAACAAGCACCGCTCCGTAAGTCAGCGCATTTTTATCCAGCCGGTAACGGACGGAACCAAAAACGAACAGCGCAATCACCGCCACAAATACTTCCACTGCGATGAACCAAGACGGAAATGGATTAACTTTCCCGATCAATAACAAGATGGCGGCTGTCACCGCACACCCGAGCATGTATTTGGCTGACGACAAATGGATGATGTCTTTTCTCGGAATTTCTTCGCTCACGGGTCTCCTCTTTAATCTCGAAATTAAAACCTGATTCTAACAAGCGATTAGCGGAGATAGGATTCCATCGGTCGCCATCGGGCGGCGAGGTGATGGAGAAAAACCACAGGGGTGTGGCAAAATGCCCACTCGGCTCAAAAAAAGGTAGTTCCCCGATGATTTGAGAGCCCCCTTTTGAAAAACGAAGACTCAATCTTTCCGGATTGACTGTTTTTTCCTCGCCACTGAAATCGGCTTTTGTGGACTTGAGCTGACTTAAGCTCTCCGACGGAAAACTTTGGGCCGCCGGGGAATCGAACCCCGAACCTTGTCCTTAAGAGGGACCTGCTCTGCCAGTTGAGCTAGCGGCCCGAAGGTGGGATTTTCGTGGACCGCACGGAATGTATCAAAAACGGAGGCGAGGCGCGCTTCCTTCAAAGGACGGCGGGCTCACGAGCACAGTCGCAATGAGAGGATCTATCGCGGCGCCGATCGCCAAACACCAAAGCACCACCTGCGTTTTGAATGTTCGGATCAGCGTGACGAGCAGCGTGTCTCCGGTCTTGCGCTGCGCGAGCCAATCGAGCACGAATCGCAAAATGAGCCCGACGACCAAACTCGCAGCCATGAGACCGGCCACGATCAGCAAAGACCGGAGAACCGCTTCGTCCATAACGCGCCTAATTAAGCTCGACGCGTTTTAATTCATTCGATGTAGTGATCGCTTGCAGATACACGGTGACGGAATCGCCGGCGCCGATTTCGTCGACGCTGACATTCTTCCCTTTTTGCGTAATCGTGGTATCTGAGGCGACTTTATAAGTAGTGACGGTTCCGGCGCCGTCCTTCACGCGCAACACGCCTGTGCTCTTGTCGAATGAATCAACAGTGCCCACATAACCTTTCTTCGCAAGGTTGATAGTCCCGCCCGCGTTGGTATCGCCAACTGTGTTGTCGTTGGCAAACACTGGGACCGAAAGCGCCAACAAAACGGCCGTTAGCCCCATATACGTCGTAGTTCTCATTTTCATAGTGCTACCTCCATGAGGAAACTACGGGCGGACGTTTTGAAAAGTTTGGAGCGATTACGCCGATTCGCGAATGATCAACTCACTTGGAACGATAGAATCTCTTCAAACAATTGTGGGCAAATAATGATCTGTACGTGGTGGGATGGACAAGTCACTGCAAGCGGCATTGAAGGCAACTGCTCGACTGGAAAAGCCAGACTTTGCAAAACATAAACATACATAGATTCCTCCATTAATTTTGTTGGAGGGGTGCATTTATGGTCCACCTTCGCCAAACGACGGCTACGGCGGACGCCTCGCTTTAATTTATTGTCGCTTCGCTCATTGATGTGCGAAGACGGGGTGATCGACGGGACTTGAACCCGCAACCTCAAGGTCCACAACCTTGCGCTCTAACCAGTTGAGCTACGACCACCAAAAGTGTGGAAACATCGGAAGGAGCCGCATTCTAGCAAACAGGCGGCGGAGCTAGCGAAAGGTTTTTATCGAAGAGAGAATGTCGTCGATGTTGTCGGAACGCAACAAAAGCACCGCATCGCGACCGTCCGTTTTCGCGTATCGCATGTCGACGGGACCGACGCCCTTCGCCGCGTTCTTTCCAATCATCACAGAAACGGTACCGCTAGCGGTAGTTACGGTGAACTTCGTGGACGGCTGAGAAAAACCGGTGATCGAGTCGAGTTCGAGACCGGCACCGAACTCGGCGACCCGCAGCGCGGCCAGTTTTGATAGCAGCGGAGCAACGGCCGCCGCGTCGAACGTTTTTCCCGCGGCGTTGGTCCAAGTGTGACTCGAACGTTTCATCTCGAACGTCGATTTATCCTGAGAAATTGAGAGCCACACCGCTTCCGACGGCTCGAACGACAGCACCCGCAACGCACGGAAACTTTTGGGTTCGCGCACGAACAAATACTCGGAAATCCCCTTGGCCACATACACGGGCGTCGACCGCTCCATCCGAAAATACGAATTGTCATACCCTTCGGCCGACTTTCCGATAATACCGTCCAACACCGGCGTCGTTTGTCCCTTTAAGAACACGCGCAAATGCTGGCCATGCGCAGCATCAACGCGAAATTGTTCATGTTTGGACGCGTTCTCCGAAATCGCATCGCTCAACGAAAATTTTCCCAACGCGGCCAGCATCTGCTCGATGACGTCGGAATCCGCCGCGTCATGAACGGGCGTCGTCAACTCCCAGCCGTGGTCCGTTTTCTGGAGTTCGGCCTTGCCGTTAGGATTCTCAAGTTGAATCCGTTCGATCGAATCGATCGACGATGAAGTAAATGGCGACGTCGTTTTTTCTCCGGGCTTGCCGAAAAACCACAGATACCCGGAGATCGCCAAAACGACGGCAAGAACCGCGGCCAATGGAAATAATTTACGTGCCATGCTTACGCCTGCTGATACCGAAGCGGCAACAACGCACGACGGACTTTCTGACGGCGCCAAAGCACGAGTCCTATCGCGACCGAACCGAGCGGCAGCGCCAACAACATTAAATATTTGAACACTCCGCGCACACCGTCGCCCAAGTCGCGAATCGGCCGACGCGCCAACCCCTTCGAACGAATCTGAATCAACGCCTCATCCTGAACGGACCAATCGATGAGATTCGACAACAAACCATAGTTGTTCGGGCGGAGCGGATAGGAAGCGTCGACCCAACGCGATGTGCCGAACACAATAAGCCGCGAATCCTTGTTTTCTACCAGCACGCCGACGTTGAACGGACCTTTCGGGGAATCGGCGGCCGGTTCATGCGGCATCAACGGATTTAAATTGAACGGATGAGGATCGAGGAAACTGTACGGCGAGGTCACCGCGAGTGGCGTATATGTGACGCCGGGCTTGCGCTCGGCAATATCGATCGGAGAAACGAACGGCATCGTGACGCCGTCAAGATTTTTCGTCGCCGGATGTTTACGATCAAGTCCGGCGACCCACGGGAAATACGGGTAATCAATGACGTTTATCATTCGGAACTGGCCGCGCATAGCCTGAACTTGAATGCGGTCGCATTGCTGGTCGACCACAAAACCATTCGAAAGTTTCAGACCCCATTCGGACAAAAACGCTTCGAGTCCATTTTTAACCGGCGTCGCGCGAAAATCCTGGACGGAAACCGCTTGCGAATTCAACAATAACCCGACCACGCCGCCCAATTTCAGATACTCGCGTAAATTTTCGATCGCCTTCGGATCGGGTTCACTGGACGGCCCCACCCACCACAACGCTTTAACTTCGGGCCCCACCGGTTTCGAAAGATCCACGTCTTGAATCGCATAGAGCTGCTTCAATTGGCCGACGATCTCGGACAATCCGGGGCTTTCCAGCCCCATCGCGCCGCCGGCGCTGATGAAACCGAATTGAGTTTGGTGCGGATCAACGAGTTTTTTAATGCGCGATGAAATTTCATATTCGAGATTCGACGTGTCCTGTACGAGACCGATCGCCTCTTTCTTATCGCCGAACAGGAACGCAACCCCCATGAAACATTCTTTGACTTCGCGCCGATCACGTTCTCGAACATCCAGCTGGACCGGCATCACGCCAAGCTGCACAGCCTCGCTTTTCGTTTGGGGGGTCTTGCCCGGATCCACATACTCAACGCGAATGTGTCCGTGCGACGCGCGTTTATATTCGGATAAAAGGTCGACCACGTATTTCTCGTTCAGCTTATAGACGGGCGGCAAATCGGATGAAAACAATACTTTCACGACCAACGTATCATCGAGCTTCTTTAAAAGGTCTTTCGATCCTCGCGAGAGCGAATACGCGCGACCGTCGGAAGTATCCAGCCGCAACGGAAAATAATTAACGATGAAATTGAGCCCGAGGATGATCGCGGCCACGACCGACGCGCCGGTCCACGAATAAATCTGGAATTGACGGCGTTGCTGTTGAACTTTCGTGAGTTCCGCCATCGTCAAAACCGCCTTGTAGAAAGCCGCTTCACGCTAAGGTAAAGGAACATAAAGACGAGCGAGAAGAAATAAAAGAGATCGCGAAAGTCCCACACGCCGCGCCCCAACGTCTCGAGATGTGACATGATGCCGATGAAATCGGCCAACCGTCCCAAAGCGGCGGGGAACAACGAATACATCTCGCTCATCATGAAAACGAACGTGCAAAGGATCATGCCGAGAATCAACGCCACCACCTGATTTTTGGTCAACGAAGACGCGAACAATCCCATCGCGCCGTAGCCGAGACACATCAAATAAAGTCCGGCCAGCGCACCGAACGTGCCGCCCCAGTCGACGCCGGCCGGAGGCTGTACGGTGAGTACGACCACGATCACATAAAACAAAAGACCCGCAATGAGAAACAGAGACAGCGCGGCGAACCCGAGAAATTTTCCGAGAACGATTTCCCAATCGCGCAACGGCAAAGTGGCCAACGACTCGAACGTGCCCAAACGAAACTCTTCGGAGATTTGTCCCATCGTAAGCGCCGGCACCACGAACCACAACACCCAAGGCGCGATCTGCGCGATCGCCGAAATCGACGCCTGGCCGTTTATGAAATAGTTGAAACCGAAAAGAGAACCAATGAATCCATAAAAGAAAATCGCCACAACGTACGCGATCGGCGACTCAATCGCCTGTCGCAGCGTGCGCCGCGCCATCGCCCACACCACGCGCCTATCCAGCATGAGAACTCGCTCCATTCGATGTGCCGTTTTGCGTGAGCGCGCGGAACACTTCCTCGAGGCTCAACCGTTTCTGCTGCAGCGCGAGCACCGCCCAGTTTCGTTTCACGGCCAATTTAAAAACTTGTTCGCGCAAATCGAGCGACGCTTCGGACTCAAGCACATATCCCTCCTCTTCGGCTTCGCTCGGCGGTTGCGACAAGAACCGGCTCACGCCCGACAACTCGCGCAATTCTTGCTCCACTTGTTCTTTGGGCCCTTTCAAAGCAACGAACAACCGGTTCACGTTTTGCAGCGAGCCGGCCAAATCGTTCGGCGTTCCGTCGGCCGCAATTTTCCCTTTGCTGATGATCAGCACACGATCACACGTATGCTGCACTTCGCTTAAGATATGCGTCGAGAGAATGACGGTTTTCTGGCTTTTTAAATCTTGGATCAGAGCGCGCACGTCCTGAACCTGGTTCGGATCGAGCCCCGACGTCGGCTCGTCAAGAATAAGGATGTCCGGATCGTGAACGATCGCTTGCGCGAGCCCGGTCCGCTGACGATACCCTTTCGATAATTCGCCGATTTTTTTACCGACCACCGCATTCAGCGAACAGAGTTTCAACACGCGCTTCACGCGCTGAAGCCGGTCGGCCGAATCATGGAGACCGCGCAATTGGCCGATGAAATGCAAATAATCGGTAACTTCGATATCGTCGGGAAGAGGATTGTTTTCGGGAAGATAGCCGATGCGGCGGCGCACCTCGAGAGATTGCGTGAGCGAGTCCATGCCCATCAGCGTCGCTGAGCCTTCGTCGGGCGGCAGATATCCGGTCAACAGACGCATCGTCGTGGTTTTTCCGGCGCCGTTCGGCCCGAGAAAACCGACCACTTGCCCCTGCGGAATTTCAAACGAAATTCCATCGACGGCCAAGGTCGCACCGAACTTCTTTGTAAGGTGACTTACGGAAATCATCTTGTTAGATATAGACAAATTTTAAAAATATATTCAATGTCATTGCGAGGCCGTCGTTTGGCCGTGGCAATCTAATGAATTGATCGATGAGATTGCCACGTCGCATAAAACGCTCCTCGCAATGACAGCTATGCAAAAACCCAACGCAAGAAACGGCCGAGTGCATCGACCGCTTCTTCATTCGGCTTGAAGAAAATACGTACGCCGGTCGGCGGACCTGGAATCAAATTGAGCTCAGTCGGCTTCGCGGTCAGCATCGCATCGAGCGACTTTTGTTGAATGTTCGCGTTCGTGCGGAAATAAATAAGCAGACCTTCGGCTTCCTCGTGGACCTCGCTGATGCCTTTCTCTTTCGCGATCAATCGCAACGCGGCCGTATCGAACAAAAGTTTTACGGGCGCCGTGAGCGGCCCGCAACGATCAATGATCTCTTCCTTAAGCTTCGCGAGATCTTGAGCGTTCGCGGACAAAATCCGTTTGTACATCTGCACGCGTTCGGACTCGGCCGGCATGTAATCGTCGGGAATATACGCGGACAGCGACAGTTCGAACAGCGGCCCCTCCGACGATTCCTCGGGCGCCTCTCCCTGCATCTTTTGAATTTCTTCGTTCAGCAACTTGCTGTAGGTCTCAATGCCGACCGCGGCCATGTTGCCGTGCTGTTGCGGTCCGAGCAAGTTTCCAGCGCCGCGGATTTCCATATCGCGCATCGCGAGCCGCAAACCGGACCCAAGCGCCGTGTATTCTTTAAGCGCCTCAAGCCGTTTTTTCGCGTCGGTGGTGAGCCCGCCTGTCGCATAGAACAGATAACAATAGGCACGCGTCTTTGATCGTCCGACGCGACCGCGCAATTGATACAACTGGGCGAGTCCCATTTCCTCGGCTTCTTCAACGACCAATGTATTGACGGACGGAATATCCAAACCGGATTCGATAATCGTGGTCGCCAACAGAACATCGACTTTCTTATGCAGAAAATCATGCATCGCCTGCTCAAGCTCTTTCTCGTTCATCTGACCGTGCGCCATCGTGATGCGGATCGATGGCAACAACGTCTGCAGCCAATTCTTGCGCGCGAGCAGCGTCTTCACGCGGTTGTGGACGTAGAAAACTTGGCCGCCGCGGTCGAGTTCGTTCTGCACCGCTTTCGCCATCAAATCTTCGTCGAACAATCCGACGTGCGTCGAAATCGGAAGCCGGCCTTCGGGCGGCGTTTCAATAACCGACAAGTCTTTAATGCCGGCCAAGGACGACGCGAGCGTGCGAGGAATCGGCGTGGCCGTCAACGACAGCACGTCGACGGTCTCGCGCAGCGCGAGCAGCTTGTTTTTTTGCTTCACGCCGAACCGATGCTCTTCATCGATGATCAATAAGCCGATGTTGTTAAACGAAACGTCGGCCGACAAAAGCCGGTGCGTGCCGATAATGATATCGACGCCGCCTTTCGCGACAAGCTCCAAAATTTTTTTCTGGTCGGATTTGTCTTGAAACCGCGACAAAAACTTCACGGTGACCGGGTAATCGGCCATGCGTTCGGCAAAATTGCGCGCGTGCTGCTCGGCCAAAATCGTGGTCGGACACAACATACATACTTGCTTGCCGGCCAATGCGCCTTTAAGCGCAGCCCTCATCGCGATTTCGGTTTTGCCGTAGCCGACGTCGCCGCAAATGAGCCGATCCATCGCTTTCGGCGCCATCATGTCGCGCTCGACTTCTTCCAACGTTTTCTTTTGATCCGGCGTGAGTTTGTACATGAAGCTGGCCGCGAATTCATCCTCGAGATGCGTGCGCGGAGGAAACGCGAAACCGGGCCGGATCGTGCGCTTCGCCGCTTTGCGCAACAAATCGGCGGCCACTTTGGCCACGTCTTCCTGCACCTTTGACTTGATGCGCTCCCAAGCGGCCGTATCCAGACTCGACAGCGCTGGGCGTTTTCCTTCGGCGCCTAAATATTTTTGAACCTGCTGAATTTCAAAGATGGGCACGTACAGCTTGTCGCCGCCTTTGTATTCGATCGCGAGGAACTCGGACGACACTTTGCCGACTTTCAGTGGTTGCAACCCAAGATAACGGCCAATGCCGTGTTTTTCGTGAACGAGATAATCGTTGGGCCGAATGTCGAGCGGCGATCCGACCGCGCCGCCGCCTTCGAATTTCGGCAACCGCACGCGCTTTCGGTAACGCCCGAAGATTTCACTGTTCGGCAGCACAACCTGCCGCAACGAGCCATGCACGAAACCATGTTCGAGTTCACCGATAATAATAGGAGGCACCCACGGCGGCTTCACACCGCGGGCGGCCGACAACGGATCGATCAACAACTCATCCAATCGTTCGCGCTCACCGCGGTTGTGGCAGAAAATTACAACGCGCCAATCGTCGTCGTGCCATTGGGTCAACTGTTCGCGAAGCCGGTCGATATTGCCGCCGAACACCGGCAACGACTGAAACCCTTCGTCCGTCTCTCCGACTGAACCAACACGAACACAGGCCTCACCCTCGGTCCCTCTCCACGAAGTGGAGAGGGATGTAGGGTGAGGGTCATTGTCATAAAAAATCACCTGCGTCTCCGGCGAAACGTAATCGCGCAACGTCGCGCCTTGTCCGGCCACGACGGGATTCAACATCACATCGGTCAAATACGACTCGGAACGCTGTGTATGCAAATCGATCGTGCGAATCGCCTCGAGCGTGTCGAAATTAAACGTGAGCCGCAGCGGCGTCTCAAAACCAGCCGGCCAAATGTCGATCACATCGCCGCGGATCGAGTATTCACCGACCTGTTCGGTTCGGTCGTTGCGCGCATAACCGGCGCCGGTCAGTTTGTCCTCGAATGCTGAGCGGCCGATGTCGAGTCCCGGTTTTAATTTCATCGAGCGGTTTCGCAAAGCAGCAGGTGGATCGAACGGAAGATCGAGCGCTTCGCGCGAAGCGATCAACAACGCGGTTTTTCCGAACATCCACTCGTACAACGACACTTGCCGTTCGGCCTCGTCGTCGCAGGGAAGACCGGCCACATCAAACGCGGGCGGAACGCCCCAGTCGGAAATCTTAAAAAGCGCGCGCACGTCGTCGACGAGATCGAGCACGTCGGTTTCATCCGGAATAACAACGAGCGTTTTCGCGGTCCCCTGACGCTGAATCAACCACCACGCCACCGCCCCGCGCGGCACGCCGCCAATCTTCAGTTGCTGCGACACAACCACACCCGCGTCAGTTCCCCTCCCCGTGAGGGGAGGGGGCAGGGGTGGGGCCTCGCCGAAGCGATGCCCTCTGAAAACGGTATCCGCCCATAACCGATAGCACCCCATCTCCGGGTCGAGGATTGACGGAACAACAGAATGTGACCGCAGCCGTGGCCCCACTCCTGGCCTCTCCCCCGACGGGGAGAGAGAGTTCTTGGGGGCGCCGCAGCCGCCAAAGAAACTCGGCCCACAAACGCGGAAAAACCGGTTTCACAAGCGTTCCAGTTTGCATACGGTTTCGATGTGCGACGTTTGCGGAAACAAATCGACCGGCGTTACCGACGTCGGCTTGTAACGACGCGACATGTGTTTCACATCGCGGGCCAGCGTGGCCGGGTGACAAGATACGTAAACGATGCGAAGCGGATTTAAATCCATCAACGCATCGAGCACGCGCGGGTCGCATCCGGAACGAGGAGGATCCAGCAACGCGAGCAATTGATCGGGCGCCACGCTTTCGATCGTGCGTCCCGGATTCTTCATCACCCACTCGGCTTCCCCTTCGATGAAATCAACGTTGCGGATCCCGTTTTGCGACGCGTTTCGCTTCGCGTCTCGGATCGCCGACGAAACCACCTCAACGCCAACCGCGAACGCGGACCGCCGTGCCGCCGCAAGCGTGAGCGCGCCGCCGCCGCAATAAAGATCGAGCACCGTGTGTTTCATCGACATTCCAAGTTCATCGAGCGCTTTCGCGTACAACAAACTTGCGGCGGGCGTGTTCACCTGAAAAAACGATCCGGCCGAGCAGGAAAGCGTGATGCCCAACATTTTTTCATCGATGGTGTCGGATCCCCACAATCGGTTCCATTTGGGACCCAGAATCACATGCGTTCGCGCACGCTGAACATTCTGATGAATGCCGACCACGAACGGAAACCGTTTGCGCAGGACCGACACGAACGCATCTTTATCGCGAAATTCATCGGTAGCGCTCACAACCGTGACAAG
>CAYXDS010000067.1:0-11448 GCA_964463805.1 uncultured Elusimicrobia bacterium
CCCCTAAATAAGAAAGATGATTGGCCTTGGACCCCTCGCCCAGTTTCGAGTTTTTCATCTCCGAAAAGTTACCGAGATGAGCCTTTTTGCCGAGTTCGCTGTTCGGACGAACGCGCGAGTACGGACCCACGGTCGCGCCCGAGCGAATAACCGCGCGCTCTGAAAAACTGGCTTGTAAAACCACATCGTTTTCGATAATCGTATCCACCACATACGACCAAGGACCGATCTTGCAACCGGAACCGATTTTCGTTTCACCCAACAGAAAAGTTTGCGGCCAGATCGTCGTATCGGGTCCGACTTTGACGGTGTCGGCGATGTACGTGGTTTCCGGGTCGATGATCGAGACGCCGGCGACCATCAGAGATTCCGCCTTCCGGCGGTACAACGCGCGCTCAGCCTTGGACAACTCAACGCGACTGTTGATGCCCATCGTTTCATCGGGATCCACGCAGATAAGACCGCCGATGCGACCGCCACCGCGACGAAGAAGCTCAAGCGTGTCGGTCAGGTAATATTCTTTTTTGATGTTGGTGTTCTTCAACTGAGGCAACACACCGGCCAGCGCGCGAGCATCGAAACAGTATGTGCCCGTGTTGATTTCATTGATTTCGAGTTGGCGCTGAGTCGCATCCAAATGTTCGACGATCTTCTCAACGGCGCCGTCGCGCGAGCGAACGATGCGACCATAGCCGAAGGGATTTTGCATCTTGGTGGTGAGGACGGTGGCAAGATTTTTCTCTTTCGCGTGAGTGACGATCAATTCTTTAAAACTTTGCGCGGTGATCAGCGGCGCGTCGCCAGAGGCGATGATCACGTGCCCTTTCTGCTTGCGGATCCATGCGAGCGCCTGTTTGACGGCCCCGCCGGAACCGTCTTGAACTTTCTGGAACGCAAATTCGGTCTTGGGATACCGTTCATGCAGCGACCCTTTTACTTGGTCTCCGCCGTGCCCGACGACCACGCACACACTCTCAGGTTTCACCGCCTGTACCGTGCGAACCACACTTTCAACCAACTACACGCCGCCGATCTTGTGCAACACCTTCGGCAAATTTGATTTCATCCGCGTGCCTTTACCGGCCGCAAGTATAAGAACGGATATTTTTTTCATAACACCACCTAAAACTAAAAATCGAACTGCCTGCAGTGAGCGAGCGTCGTTTGCGAGTCGAACTGGGGCGGAAGGATTCGAACCTTCGAATGCCGGCTCCAAAGGCCGGTGCCTTACCGCTTGGCGACGCCCCAATGTACGTCAAGGATCGGGCGGCGATCCTACTAAAATGCCGTTTGGACAAGAAATATCTGCCAGCGACGCCCGCGCAGCTTCGACAAAACTCGGCGCCCGTCACGCTCACTTTTCACAAATCCAAATACGGTCGAGCCTGATCCAGACATCATCACATCATCGCAGCCGACCTTGACCAAGGCTTGCTTCGTGCGCGCAATTTCGGGAAATTTTTTAAGGATAACGGGCTCGAATGAATTGAAATAATCCGTCATCCTGGAATGTCTTAATCCAGGATCCATTTTCGACCGGGAACGTGGGCCCTGGATTAAAACATTCCAGGGCGACGATTTTTTTCTTGCTTCATCGAGAAGTCTGTAGGCAAGCGGCGTCGAAACGTGCACGCGCGGGTAGACGAGAACGAGCCAGCGCTGGCCCGCTGATTTCATCGGCGTGAGTTTCTCTCCGATGCCGCGCCCGTGCGCGATGCCGCCGCGTAAAAAAAACGCAACGTCGGCGCCTAACTTCGGTGCGCAATCGAGTAAAACCTTCGGGACCCGGCTCGGCTTCCGGCGTTTGCCGTACCATGTGAGCCAACCCGCCCACAACGCGGCGGCCGCGTCTGAGGATCCGCCGCCGAGACCGGCGCCCATCGGAATCCGTTTCGTCAAATGAACGCGGATTCCTTTTTTGACTTTCATTTTTGCACGCAACATCTCAAGCGCGCGCACGATGAGATTATTCGAATCGGTGGGCAGCCCCTTCGGCGTGATCGTCAGCCGAATCTCTTTCGGATGCGGAGAAAACCGCAACGTATCGTTCAAAGAAATTTCTTGGAAGATCGTGTCCAGAGTGTGATAGCCGTCGCGACGGCGCGGCCCCACGTCTAAGTGAAGATTAATCTTGGCGGGCGCGTTGAGAATCAAGGATTCTTTTTAAACGGCGCCGGATTCAAGAAATCAACGCGGATCGAAACGTTCGAATCGCCGCGCCATTCAAAATACGAAGGCGTCAGCGACATCTCGCCGCCATAGGAGCCGAACGAAAGACCATCGGTCACGCTATCCACGGTCCAAGAGGCCGACTTCACCGCTCCGGACGTATTGTCGAATTGCACTTCAAATCCGTTGTTGGACGCCGACAGCGTACGGCCTTTCTCAGTCGCATGATGCGCAAGATCGGCAATATCGACGCCTTTGAACAATTCGCCCGAAATCACTTGCTCGATTCGGTCGAACGCGCGCGTCACGTACGGCCCGACCGTTTGGAATTGCGGGTGAATCGCACCGTACTTGGCCGGTTCCCCATGTACCTTCGTGAGCACCATGATCGGGCCCGCGAGCGGCCCCGGCACCTCGACTTTCAATTCGTCGCCGTGCGCGTAGGCAAACGACGCTTTCGAGTCAAAACATGCTTTCGAAACGCAGGCTGTCACTTTCACGAGACCGTTCAACGAATCGATGTCGCCGAAATTCGCCATCGCGCGTTTCACGTAAAGACCGACGCGATCGGACTTCGGAATGTTTTTCATCGCTTTTTGAATTTTCGCACGGACCGGCTTCGATTTCGGATCGAGGCGCAGCGATTCGTCCCAGGAGATGACCGCATCGATGTTTTCGCCGCCGGCGAGTTGAATATCGCCGTAGTGCTCCCAGATCAGTGGATCGCGAATATGGGCCACGGCCTCCCGCATGAAATCTTTGGCTTTATCCAATTTGCCTTGCCGGAAATAAACCCATGCCATTGAATCAAGATACGCTGGATTACCTTGGTCGAGTAGGATCGCGTCGTTCACAAGTTTTTCGGCGTCATCCAAATGAATATTGCGGTCCGCATAGCTATAGCCGAGATAATTCATGGCCATATGAAAATCCGGTTTCAACGAAATGGCCGTGCGCAGTTCTTGTTCGGCTTTCGGAAATCGTTTGGTTCGGTCGTAGAGTGTGGCCAGATGGAAGTGCGCTTCCGGATCGTTTGGATCAATATCGATGATCTTCTTCAGCGTTTTCTCGGCCTGCTCGATCTGTTTGTCCTGCTCATAGGCGACGGCTAAATAATTGAGGAAGTCGGTGTTGGCCGGATCGGAATCCGACAACATGCGCAACGATTCGATCGCATTTTTGTATTGACCGTCCTGTGAATAGTAATAGGCGAGACGCAGCTGCACGCCGGTGTCGCGACCGCCGGCCGGCACATTTTTCAACAACCGGATCGCTTCTTTCCAATCACCGCGCCGCTCGGCCAACATCGCGAGCCAAAAGTTGGCTCCCGGACTGGAAGGCGACACAGCCTGCGCTTTCGTGAACGCATCGGTGGCCGCAGCCAACTCATTGTTGCGATAACGAAGTTCTCCCACGCGCAACAACAACGCCATGTTCGTCGGATCTTGGCTCAATACGCCTTCGTAATGCGAAATCGCCGTCGCCGTATCGAAGTTCACCTCGGCGATTTGCGCGAGTGCCAAATGCGCGCGCACGGAACCGGGCGAGGTTTTTAAAACATCTTCCCATGTTTCTTTCGCTTTCACGAATTTGCCCGAGCTGTGATAAAGCTGCGCAAGCCGTTCCTGAATTTCCACTTCGTTCGGATGACGAGAAAGAAATTCCTTATAAAGTTTGATCGCTTCTTCGGGTTTTTTCTGCGAAAGCGCGCTGGCCAAACTGACCACGGCCTCTGATTCATCGGGATTGAGCGACAATGCTTTGCGCAGACGCGTCTCGGCTTTTTCAGCTTCCCCAACGGACCAAAGAATTTGCCCGGACAAAATCAAAGCGCGGACATCTTTCGGGTCCAGTTCGACCGCGCGTTCGATTTGTGTGGCGGCTACGTTGATTTCGCCGATACGCAACGATAACTCGGCCGCGGTACGATGCAGATAAGCGCTGTTCGGCGCGAGTTCAATCGCATGTTCGACTTCAGTGCGCGCGCCCGCGAAATTCCCCTGATTCTCGAGCAACAACGCTTTTAAATAATATTGATAGGCAACGCCGGATTGCCCCGTCTGCGCGGCAGATAAGAACACTGGCGACAGAAATAAGAATACTGTCATTCCCGCGAAGGCGTTCGCCCATGGCGAACAGACACCTAAAGCGTCTGGGCCCCCGCCTACGCGGGGGAGACGGCCAAAGAAATTTCTCATAGTTTTTTCCCCATAACGAGCGCGTCTTCTCCGCGCGGATAAGACGAGCTTCGTCGTTGAATGATTTCAAATCCTGATTTTTCGTAGAGCCGAATCGCGGGAATGTTGCTCACGTCCACATCCAGAGTCATTCGTCTGGCGCCGCGCGACCAGGCCCACATCATAACTTTTTGAAGCAGCAATCCCCCGAGCCCGCATCGTCGCCGCTTCGGATCGACCATCAAATTCGCTACATAGGCTTCATCGACGACGATCTGCACCGCCACGTAACCGTAAACACCTTGTTGATCCTCGGCCACGAGCGTGCCGATAGGAAACACGGATTCGTTCCACGGATAAGGCCGCTCGGCGAGCTCCCATGCGGCGAACATCGCCGCTTCCCCGTCGCGAATCGGCCTTAAGCCCGACGAATCGACCGTTCCGCCCATGATGGTTGCAAATACATCGGGACCACATTCTCATAACGAAACATTGGAGAGCGCGGCTTTCGTTGAAATCGTCGAATCGCAACTTGCGCGATCGCGTTCGGATGCGGCGGCTCCGACAAACGCACGGCCTCCGCGTGAACCGCCAAAAAAGCGGCCAACGCCTTTTCAGTTTTCCAAGCCGGCGCCGCCACGGTCTTCGCGCCTCGATACGCGGCGAAAAAAACTTCGCCCGGAACCGATGGAATAACGGGCACGAACAACGTCTTCGGTTGCGACCGCACGTGCTCCCACGCCATCGCTTCCAAACTGCACACGCCCGCGCATGGAATCACGAGCGCCTGCGCAATCATACGCGCAGCGGCGAGCCCCAAGCGAACGCCGGTGAAACTGCCGGGCCCCGTATCCGAAACGACCAGCGACAATTGCCGACGTTCGATCTTCCACGATTTCATGCATCGCTCGAGCGTCGGAATCAAAAGTTCGGACTGACGCGACGGCGCTTCTTCGAAATGACTGCGCAACAGCCGCGGCTCGCCGTTTTTATCGAACGAATAAAAACTGAAGCCGAGATGGCGGCCCGTGGTTTCAATCGACAAACAAATCACTTGAGTGTTTCGAGCATCCGTTTAAATTTATCGCCGCGCGCGGTCAACCTTATCTCGCGCACGCTCGACTTGGGCCGAATGCGCAACCGCACCTCGAGGCGTTCGCGCGGCCACATCTTTTTAAACCGCTCGGCCCACTCCACGAGAACAAGGCCCGAAGGGATCTCCCCGCCACCGGACAAATAGTCTTGAACGCCCATCGCGAGAATTTCATCGAGCGTCAACCGATAGAAATCCAAATGATGAATCGGAAATTTTCCTTTGAGCGACTGCGCGATGACGAACGTCGGACTCAAAGCGGCCTCCCGTACGCCGAGCGCGCGCACGAGACCTTGCACGAGCGTGGTCTTTCCGGCTCCGAGATTGGCCAACATGAGCACGACGTCGCCGGGCTCAAGAAATCGCGCCAATTGCCGCCCGAGCTTTTTCGTTTCGGCGGCGGACCGGCTCAAAATTTTTTTTGATGATGTTTTCACTGGAACGGTTTCACCGGAAATGTGCGAACGACTTCGGTGTGGGCACGTGGCGTCCGCCGACAAAATAAGCGACGCCGCTTGAAGACGGCCGAACCCATCCAATCACCGCGAACGGAATTCGGCGGCGCAAACGGACCATCGCATCCGGATTCAACGTAAAAAACAACGCGTAATCTTCACCGCCGGTCAACAACGCCGCATCAACTGGAAAATTTTTGCGATAGACGGGCGACACTGGAATACGATCTGCGTTAATCGCCATGCCGACGCGCGACGCGTCGCAGATGATTTGAACCGTGTCTTCCACCGCATCCGACAGGTCAATCAAACTGGTCACGCCGGGTTCGGTCGACAGAACCTCGGATTCGCGAAACATCGGCTTGTGTTCGAAAAATCGCCGCACGAAATAACGGGCCTGCGGCTTCGACAACCGATTCGCGCGAGATTCGAGCACATCCAGCCCGACGCGCGCATCACCGACGATTCCTGCCACGCAAATCAAGTCGCCGGGCTTTGCGCCCGCGCGCGTGAGCGGACGTTCGCCGACAAGATCGGCGCCGACCGCGGCCACCAACGAGAGATCTTTCGCTTTCACGGTATCGCCGCCGGCCAACGCGCAATCGTACGCGAGCGCGCTTTCATTGACGCCGCGTTGCAAATCTTTGAGGAACGAGGTCTTCACCGAACCGGGCGCGCCCAAATAGACCATCGCCCATCGACGCGTTACATCGCCCATCGACGCCAGATCGGACAAAGCGCTGCCCATCAGTTTCCAACCGAGACCGCGTGCCAGCGAGAAGCCGCCGATGCGCTCGACGCGCGCTGCCCAAGAGGAACGGAAATGAGTCCCTTCGGTAAGTCCGTCGATCGACAAAACATTACGTTGCGGAGAACGCAAAACGACCGCGTCGTCGCCGGGCGGAACGAGAAAAGCCCGTGACGAACCGCGCGCGAGATTCGGCAACAACGTTTTTATAAAACCGCGTTCGCCGAGCTCGCCGAGCGTGCGCGCGCGCTTAGGATTTACCGCCGTCATCGGTATTTTTCTTTTTCGTCGAACCGATGCCGGCAATCAGCGAGACGAGTCCGCCGATAAACATCGAAAAAGGTCCAAATCCGCGAACCATCGCGAGAAAATCCTGCGACCAATGCAACATTCCCAACCCGCCGATGGCGATGAAAACAATTCCAATTACGACTGCTGTCATATCTTCCTCCAAATTTTTTTGAACGCGCGCGGCAACGCGGCCACCACATCCGACGCGAGCAACGTGCGCTCGGGAAATTCCCGGACCGCGATATCGGCGGCCAGTCCATGCAAAAATGCGCCAAATGACGCGGCGCACAGGCGCACCATTCCTTGCGCCCACGAAGCGGCGATGATGCCGGTCAAAACATCTCCCATACCGCCGCTGGCCATCGCCGGGTTGCCGGTGGTATTTCTATAGCTGGTGCGGCCGTCGGTTACGATCGTGCCCGGCCCTTTTAGCAAACACACGGCATTGAAACGCAATGCGGCCTGTTGCGGCGATTCGGCACGCAGTCGTTTCAATTCTCCGAGATGCGGCGTCAACACGAGCGGCGCCGCCGATTTTTTACGGACTTTCAGCTGAGCAAGCGCATTGAGCCCATCGGCATCGAGAACGATCGGCACGCGACCGGAATAAATAAATTTTTCAACAAGCCTCTTTATTACCGCCGTAACGCCGAGACCCGGCCCCAACGCGATCACGTCCGGTCGCCACTGAGAAATTGTTTTATCAAGTTCGCCGAGGGACGCGGCGCCGAGATGACCAGCGGAATCCTCGGGAAGCCCGAGAGTGGTGATTTCAACGGGCGCCCGCTTGGCCGCCACCGTTTGTTGGCTTTTGACGGTAGCCAACTTAACCAACCCGGCCCCGGAGCGTGCCGCCGCGCTCGCGCATAAAATCCCGGCGCCAACCATGCCGCGCGATCCGGCGATCACAAGCACGCGTCCACTCGTGCCTTTGTGCGCATTGCGCGGCCGCGGACGCAACCAGCGACGCGCCAACGCGAGCGTAATCGGCTCGGCCACGATTACGCCTGGACCAACGCGACGGCGACCACGGTCGATCGCGTGTGCGACAACGAAAGAGAAATCTTTTTTGAAAGCGCGCTAAGTTTTTTCGGTAATACCACGCTCGGTTTACCGGATAAATCGTTTTCGACGCCGATATCGGTGTGCGACAGATGAATCTTTTTCCGCCGCAACAATTCGCTCAACGCTTTCCATACCGCTTCCTTCGCTGCGAACCGCGCTGCGAAATGCTGAAGCTTGTTCACGCGCGCTTTGCAATAAAGGATTTCGCTCGAGGTGAACACGCGTTTCATAAATCGTGGGTTTCGAACCAGACTTTTGAACCGGTGGACCTCTTCGATGTCCACGCCGACCGACGTCATCCGATGCGTTTCTTCAACAGCTCGTTCGCGAGCTGCGGGTTCGCGCGGCCTTTCGTTTTTTTCATAAGCGCTCCGACCAACGAACCGATCGCGCGGTCTTTGCCGGCCTTCACATCGGCCACGACTTTCGGATTCTCGGCGATCACTTCATCGACGAATTTCAGCAATTCACCTTCGTCGCTGACCTGCGTTAGACCTTTCTTCGCGACCACCGCTTTCGGCGATTCACCCGATGCATAGATTTCAGCAAACACGTCCTTTGCCATTTTTCCGGACAATGTTCCGGCGCCGATCAGCTCGGCCAGTTCCGCCAACGACTTCGCGGACACCGGCGACTCTTCAATCGTCTTTTTGTCTTGGTTCAACCGGCCCAATAACTCGGTCGTGGTCCAACTCACCAACGACTTCGCGCTGGTGGCACGAATATTTGCGGGTAAACTGTTGAGCCCTTCTTCGAAAAACGTAACGAGCGCGCGATCGCCGATCAAGACACCTGCGTCGTAATCGCTCAATCCGAGTTCGGAAATCAAACGCGCTTTGCGCTTCTCTGGCATCTCGGGAAGTTGCGTGCGCATCGACTCGATCCATTCGGACGTCAGCGCCACCGGCAATAAATCCGGCTCCGGGAAATAACGGTAGTCGTGCGCTTCTTCTTTTGAACGCATCGAGAACGTGGCCGCTTTCGACTCGTTCCACAACCGCGTCTCTTGAACGACGGTACCACCGGATTCGATCAATTCAACCTGACGGTTCATCTCATAAATAATCGCGTCCTTAACCGCGCGAAAACTGTTCATATTTTTTACTTCGACGCGCGTGCCGAATTTCTTCTCGCCTTGCGGCCGTACCGACACGTTAGCGTCGCAGCGCAGCGAACCTTTTTCCATATCGCAATCGGAAACACCCGCGTATTGAACCGTCGCTTTGAGCACGCTCAAATAATCATACGCTTCATCGTCGCTGCTGAGGTCCGGATGGGAAACGATTTCCATGAGCGGTATGCTCGAGCGATTCAAGTCGACCAACGAATACGGCAATTCGACCGAACCGATTGAATGCAGCAACTTCCCTGCGTCTTCTTCCAAATGAATGCGCTGAATTCGGATGACTTTAGGTTGACCGTCCACGGTGATCGTGATTTTTCCCTCCGAACACACGGGCTTATCCGATTGTGAAATCTGATAGGCCTTCGGCAGGTCCGGATAAAAATATTGTTTGCGCGCGAAGAAGGAATCGCGGTTGATCGTGCAATCGAACGCAAGGCCGACTTTCACGATGCCTTCGACCGCTTTCTTATTCAACACCGGCAGAACGCCGGGCTGTCCGGTGCACACGGGGCACACGTGTGAATTCGGCGCGGCGCCGAAGTCGGTTTCGCACGAACAGAAAAGTTTCGAGTTGGTTTTTATTTGGACGTGCACTTCGAGACCGATGACGGGCTCATACACGCGATTGGCAGTGGTAATGGTTCTCATGGCGGGATTATAGGAGAACGCTGGTTTGCTTTAACAGTTCTTTATCTGAACCATACGTAATCATGGTCGTCGCTTCCTGTGGCGAAGCCCAGCGAACCTCGATGACTTCTTCGGGGTCGAAATCGCCGACTTTCTCAATCGGCTTCATAAGAAACCATCGAACCGTCTTGTCATAGGTGACGCCGTCATGCACATAAAAATAGTGGACGTCGGTAATAGTCTTAACGACGTCGCAACGCCAACCGGTTTCTTCAAGCACCTCGCGAATCGCCGCTTCAGTGTCCGCCTCGCTGTTCTCGGGATGACCTTTTGGAAACGTCCACACGCGAGCGCCCGAAAGATTCTCAACGAAAATCAAAAGGAATTTTTTCGTGGCCGCATCCCACACCACGCCGCCGGTGGAAAAGTCTTTTTTAACGCGCGCCTGTTTGACCATTCACGAATGGTAACACAATCCTGTATGCTTGGCCCATGTCTCAATCAATACTATCGGGAGTCCGAGTCGGCATCGGCGCGCCGGTTCGTATTATGGGTGTGATCAACGCCAGCCCCGAATCTTTTTTTAAGGGTTCGATTCATTGGTCGAAGCGCTCGATCGCCGATGCGGCGCGTCGCATGCAAAAAGACGGCGCGGATTTCATCGACATCGGGGCGATGTCCACGGCGCCGTACCTGAAAACGCAAATCTCCGAACAAGAAGAAGCGCGGCGGCTCGCTTCGGCAATTTCCGCCGCTCGCCGCGCCTGCTCCCTCCCGATCTCAGCCGACACCAGCCGTAATATCCCGGCCAAAGCCGCGCTCGAAGCGGGCGCCACCATTCTCAACGACATCACCGGTTTGAGAAACGACGAGCGACTTCTCGGATTGCTGAAAAAATTTCGCGGATTGGCGTTGATGGCCCACCCGCTCGGCCTCAAACGGAAAACGACGGATCCGATCAATGCAACAATCGCGATGCTCCGTGAATCGCTCGAGACTGTGACCGGTGCCGGTTTCCCACTTTCAAAAACGGTCGTTGACCCGGGCATCGGTTTTTTCCGAAACGCGGGAATGACGTGGTGGAAATGGGATGCGACCGTGCTGCGGGATTTAAACTGGTTGCGGCTTTTACCGGCGCCGTTGTTGGTGGGTGTTTCTCGCAAATCTTTTATCGGTGAAATTTTAAAAGAGAAGAATCCTCAACGACGACTGGCGGGATCTTTAGCCGCCACGGCGGCTGCTGTTATCAACGGAGCCGCGATCATACGAACGCACGATGTAAAAGAGACGAGGGAAGCGGTACGCGTGGCCGAACAGATTAGAGGGCAGAGAAAAACTTAACGGCCTTTACGTCGACGCTCGGATTTCGGCAGCGCGCCTTTGACGGCCATCCACGAATTTTCGCCACCGACGATGCCGTGCCACGCGTCGATCTGAATCCCGCATTCGAAAAACTTTCCGAACGCTCGCTCACGCATCCAAACGACATGACCGAAGCACCGCATATGATCGGGCGTATTTGGAAAGGCAACTTCAACATCCATACCCGGCTGCAACGGCCAATCGCATTCGAGACGCATGCCGCGACGTCCAACATCATAGCCGGTTGCGGGGCCCATTTTCCCGGTTTGAGGAATTCTTAAAACGACGCTTTCTTTCGAGTCGAAACGTTGTTCCACACGGCGGTCAGTTATCGG